>NZ_JAAZTY010000038.1 GCF_018854775.1 Acidithiobacillus ferriphilus
GGGTACGGCGCTGGTGGTGCATTATCACGACGCCATTCCGGTGTTGATGCCCCACACCATCTCCGACCGTGCCTTTCATCAGGCCAGCCATTTTCAGGCGATGGCCGCCAATGTGCGTTCCGGGGCGCATTTTGTCTGCGTATCGGAGGCCACCCGCCGCGATCTGCTGAGTCTCTTCCCCGAGGCGGAGCCCCTGGCCCACACCATCCACAACATGCTGCCCACCCATTATTATCCGGCGGAACCGGAGCCGGAACGGATACCGGACATCATGCGCCGTCATTTACACGGGGAATATGAGGGAAAAGTGCGTGGGGCGATGAGGGGCAAAACCAAAGTCTATCGTCTGTCCCGCGCGTTCGGCAACGAGGAGGAAAAAACGGCTTTTTATGCCCGCGCCTTTGGGCCGGACAGTCGCTTCGTACTCATGGTCTCCACCATCGAACCGCGTAAAAACCATGCCCGTCTGGTGGAAGCTTGGGAGGCTCTGCGCAGCGCCGCGGACCCCGATCTCAAGCTGGTGTTGGTCGGCCATATCGGCTGGGATTACCAGACCGCTCTGGAGGGCTTCTTGCCGTGGATCGAGCAGGGCAGCCTCTTTCTGCTCCACGGTGTTCCCGCCGATGCCCTGCGCCTGCTCTACCGGCAGGCGGTGGTGACGGTCTGTCCCAGCGTCGGCGAGGGCTTCGACTTTTCCGGTGCGGAGGCCATGCGCTGCGGTGGCGTGGTCGCCGCCTCCGACATTCCAGTGCACCGTGAAGTCTACGGCGATGCCGCCCGCTACTTCGACCCCTACGATACCGCCAGTGTGGTCGAGGTTTTGCGGCAGATTATCTACAGCCCTGATGCTGAAAGCTTGCAAGCTCGCCTACGTGCGGAGGGTGCGGAGCAAAGCGCCCGCTATCTGCCGGAGCGAATCCTGCCACAGTGGGAAGCGTTCTTGCACAGTTTGAACGGTTAGGCTGAAGGCGATTACTTTGCCGCCCGCCGCAAATCGGCCTCCGCCATCATCCGCACCAGTGCATCGAAGCTGACCTCACGTTTCCAGCCTAGTTTCTGATGGGCTTTGGCGGGATCGCCGATCAGCACGTCCACCTCGGCAGGTCGGTAAAAAGCGGGATTGACGCGGACGATAATTTTTCCGCTTTTCCGATCGACGCCTTGTGTCTGCTCGGCTTCACCCCGCCACTCTATATCAAACCCGGCATGCGCAGCCGCTTTTTCGACAAACTGCCGTACCGTCCAGGTCTCACCTGTGGCGATCACATAATCATCTGGCTGCTCCTGTTGCAGCATCGCCCACATGGCGCGCACATAGTCTCCGGCAAAACCCCAATCACGTTTGCTGTCGAGATTGCCGAGTTCCAGTACGTCCTGCAGGTCATGGCGAATACGCGCCAGGGCCACGGTGATTTTGCGCGTCACGAACTCAGTACCACGCAGGGGGGACTCATGATTAAAGAGAATGCCACTAGAGGCATGCATGCCGAAGCTCTCACGGTAATTGACCGTGATCCAATGTCCATAGAGCTTGGCGACGCCGTAAGGACTGCGTGGATAAAAAGGCGTGCGTTCTGTCTGGAGCGGTTCCTGAATCTGGCCGAACATTTCACTGGTGGATGCTTGATAGAAGCGAGCCTGGGGATTGACGATGCGGAGGGCTTCGAGCATCTTCACCACGGAGACCCCTGTCACTTCCGCCGTGAGGATGGGCTGATCCCAGGAGGTGGCCACAAAGCTTTGAGCGCCCAGATTATACACTTCTTCGGCTTTCGACTTTTCCAGGGCGCGGATCATGGAAGACGGATCGATCAGATCGCCATCCAGCAAATGCACCTGACCGGCGATGCCCAGTTCGTGCAAGCGGCCCGTGGTATCTGTCCCGCGGCGGGCGATGAGGCCGTAAACGTGATAGTTTTTTTCCAGGAGCAGTTGAGCCAGGTAGGCACCGTCTTGGCCGGTGATGCCGGTGATGAGGGCGTGTTTTGTCATTGCAGTTGTTCCTTCCAATCGTTGAGTAAATCCTGAAGACTTTTTTCCACGGATATCGCTGGTTGCCAGCCGGTGTCCCGATGCAACGCCTCAAAACTGGCGACCATCCGGCGCTGTTCGGCCCGGCGCAGGCGCGCCGGGTCCTGTTCAATCGTGGCCTCGACACCGGCAAGGGTGATCAGTCGCTGCAACAGGTCGCGGATACTGTATTCCCGCCCCGAGCAGACGTTATAGATCCCGCCATTCCGGCCCTGCTCCAGCAGCAGGCTATAGGCGCGTACCACGTCGCGTACGTCGGTGAAGTCTCGGGTGACGTCGATATCGCCCACCTGCAGGACTGGCGCACGGTGGCCCAGGCGGATTTCCGTCACCTGCCGGGCAAAGTCGGCAATGGCGAAGCGCGGGCTCTGGCTGGGTCCAATATGATTGAAGGGTCGTACCATGAGGATCTCGAAGCCCGCCGTCTGGCTCCACTGGTAGCACAACGCCTCGGCGGCCACTTTGCTCACGGCATAGGGATTGCGAGGACGCAGGGGGTGATCTTCGCGCACCGGTAGATTTCGCTCCTCCACTTGTCCATAGGCGTCGCCCGAGCCGACAAAGAGCATCCGCCCTGTGAACTTCGCAGCCTGTAGGGCTTCCAGCAGATTCAAGGTGCCATAAAAATTGATGTCGAAGGTCTCGCGGGGATTCTCGAAGGCGGCCGGCACGAAACTCTGGGCCGCCAGGTGCAGGACGGTGTCCGGCTGGATGGCAGCCACTGCGGCAGTCAGGGCCGCGCGGTCGCGCAGATCCAGCCCGTCGGGCAATGGCATGCAGGGCAGCGCCGCCCGCACATGCTGGCCGACGAAGCCGTTGGTACCGGTGAGCAAGAGTTTTGTGTCCATCATTCCTCTTCAGTGCACCATCGCTTGCCAGCGATCCTTCCGTTTACGTATCGTAGCCATGCCGGTTCAGGAATCCTTCACTCTCGAAATGTTAGTCGATATGGGAGGGTGCCACAAGGCGGCGTCAATGGATATCACATTCCTGAGGTAAGGGAAGGAGGGAGCGTATGGCCATCACTGATTGGCCGGCGGATGAGCGTCCGCGGGAAAGATTGTTGCAAAAAGGGGCGGCGACACTGTCGGATGCGGAGTTGCTGGCGATTTTTCTGCGAGTGGGCGTGGTGGGTAAAAGTGCGGTGGATTTGGCCAGGGACTTGTTGCAAAACTTTGGCAGTCTGCGGGCATTGCTCACTGCGTCTCATCATGATTTTTGTGCGCATAAAGGGCTCGGAGACGCCAAATATGCGCTCTTGCAGGCGGTGCTGGAAATGGGCAGGCGTCATCTCGCCGAGGAATGGCAGCGAGGAGATGGTCTTGATTCGCCGCAGCGGGTGCGACAGTATCTGTCTGCCACTTTGCGCGACCGCTGTCGTGAGGTTTTTGCCGTGATTTTTTTGGATAATCGCCATCGGGTGTTGCGTTTTGAGGAGATGTTCCTGGGGACCATCGACGGCGCTACCGTGCACATTCGCGAAGTGCTGAAGCGTGCCCTGGAGTTGAATGCCGCGGCGCTCATCGTTGCGCATAATCATCCCTCCGGCGTGGCGGAACCCAGTGCGGCGGATCTTTCCCTGACGCGGCGTTTGGATCAGGCCATGCAACTGGTTGACCTGCGTTTGCTGGATCACTTTATTGTCGGCGATGGCGAACCCTTGTCACTGCGCGAACGGGGGGGCTGGTGAAAAAAAACAGCGCGCTTTGGCGGCGTGCCCTTTTTGCGGGGCATGGGCTGTGGGTCGCGGCCCGTGAGGAGGCTAGTTTTCGGACAGAGTTGTTGGCAGTTGTGATGGGTGTGATCCTTTTGTACTGGATCCAGGCATCGCTCATCTGGTGGGGGGTTGGTATTTTGCTTATGGGTACAGTGCTGGCGGCAGAGTTGCTCAACAGCGCCGTAGAATCCATCGCTGACCTGGTAAACCCGGAATATCACCCTCTGGTGGCGCGCGCCAAGGATTATGGCGCGGCGGCGGTGTTGGTGCTGAGCATCGTCGCGGTATTGATCGCCGTATTGTTGTTGTGGCGACGCTTTCATATGGGGTTTTGAAGTTTGCGTGGACCACAACGCTGGGAGTTGTTGGCTTTATTGCTGCTCGGTCTGGGGGTGGCAGCGTTGCTCTGGCTTTACGTGGGTGATTTTCTGGCGGGTGTGTTCTTGCATCGGATGGCGCTGCAGGATGCCCGTTGGGAGGCGGAGATTCTGCAGTTCCGGGACCCTGCCTGGCAGCCGTTCTGGACCGGGGTGGCCCGGCTCGGTGGGCCGGATTTTCTGCCTTGGCTGGTGGCGCTGATGGCGGCTGCCTGCTTCGCTGCATGGCGTTTCTTCGATGGCATTCTGCTGGTGTCAGGTACGGCGGTATTCGCCATGCTCGTCCAATTGGTAAAGATGACTACGGCGCGGGCCCGGCCTCCGACCGCGATAAAAATGCTGTCACCCGCATTTCCCAGCGGACACGTGAGTCTCAGTCTGGTGGTCTATGGCCTTCTGGCCCTGTACCTCCTTGCCATGCTGCGGCATCGCGGTCTGCGTCTGGCGATGGTGGCATTGCTCGCGGCATTGGTCGCGGCTATCTCCTGGAGTCGTCTGATCCTGGGGGTGCATTGGCCGAGTGATGTGTTGGGGGCGTGGTTGCTGTCCGGCTTATGGTTGGGTCTGCTCTGGGTGGTTTGGCGAACGTATCATCACCGGCATCCACAGTATGTACTGACCGGTGCGCGACAGATTTGGAGCAGAGTGGCTTTGGGGTTGCTGGGTATCGCCGGACTGGCGGTGATGGGGCAGGTATTGTCATTCCAGTGAACCCTGTGCGTATCACATCGGCACCTGCGGTTTTACCCAGGCTGCAGATGCAGCCTATAATAGGGCGAGATGGCGGGTGGGCAAAGCGTGATGGCCGAAGTTTTGCTCTTCACTGCGTTAAGGGATTTGCTTCCGGTATGCGGAAGCTCTGGGGGAAAAGATGAGCGTCGGCACAGGGGTAACCATCATTGCCATTGTCATGATCATTATTCTGTTGATCATCGCGGTGACGGCGGCTGTGCTGATACGGACCCACTTGCGTCTGGAAAGGCTGTTGGCCAGAGTTGAGCAGGACGTCGGACCGCTGATGTTTGATATTAAGGTAGCCTTGGCGGACATTAAACATATTACCCAGACCGGGCGTGCACAGATGAAACGAGTGGATTCCACGCTCAAGTATCTGAGTCAGGAGATTATGGACACGACGGATACCCTGGTTCAGCCGCTTCACGAACTGGGCTTATGGTACCGTGCGTTGCGCACGGGATGGCGTTACTTTTCCCGGAAACATTAGCTGGAAACAGCGAGGAGACCACAATGAAGAATGCGGAAGGCTTTGTTATCGGAGTGCTGGTCGGTGCGGTCGGTGCCCTGTTGCTGGCTCCGGCCAGCGGCGCAGAGACGCGTCAGGAACTGCGTCGCGCTATGGATAAGGGACGGGATCGCTTGCGTAATCTGGAGTCGCTGGCCGAAGTGCGTGTCGGCGTGCTCATCGATGAAATCCAGGAGAAAACCGCACGCCTGATGGATGCCGGTGGTGACCTGGTTGAGTCCAAACGCCAGGATCTGCTAGAAGCCATTCAGGTGGCCAAGCGGGCATTGGCGGAGGAGCGGGATATCCTGACCCGAGCCAGCCGGGCGCGCCGTATGGAGACACTTGAAACGGATAGCTAAGAATTCTTGCCAAGGCCCTGCGACTTTTTATGGCGTAATCAATCATTTCATGGCGCGGCGTCGGTCTGCGGCGGCTATGATGGACGGGCCGATTTTTTTAGGAGATACGCATGGCTGATAAATTGTTGATGGTTATGGTGAACACCGATCCTTCCAACCCCCAGGAGTTGGGCGCGCCTTTCTTTCAGGCGACGGTGGCTGCGGCGATGGATTTTGAGGTGGAAGTTGTGCTGACCGCCCGCGCGGGCGAGCTGGCCAAGAAGGGCGTTGCAGAAAAAATGTTCGTTATGCCGGGCAGCCCCAAGAGTGTCTACGACTTTATCAAGGATGCCCACGAGGCGGGCGTAAAGTTCTTTGTCTGCACCCCAACCCTTGAATTGTGGGATTGCACCAAGGAAGACCTGATTCCCGAAATCCAGGATGTCGTCGGTGGTGCTTATGTCATTGAGCAGGCCATGGACGACAACGTGGTCACCTTTACCTACTAATGCCATTATGACACCTACCCACTTAGGGCCCGCTGAGCATCTGTTTAGTGCGGAAGAGGTGGAGGCGGCCATCCAGCGGATGGCCGTTGCCATTAATAAGGACCTGGAACATCTGACGCCGCGACGTCCGGTGGTGTTGCTTTGTGTGCTGACGGGTGCCGTGGTGGTGGTTGGTCAACTGATGCCTCACCTGCATTTCCCCCTGGTGCTCGACTGCGTACAAGTGAGCCGCTACGGCGCGGAAACCAGTGGTGGTAGTTTGCAGTGGCGCACACGGCCCAAAGAAAGCCTGGCGGGCGCGGTAGTGTTACTGGTGGATGATATCCTGGATGAGGGGATTACCCTGCAGGCTTTGCAGGAATACTGCGTGGCGGAAGGTGCCGCGGCCATTCATACGGCGGTAATGGTGCGAAAAAAGCGTCCGCGCACGGTAGAAGTGCAGGTGGATTATGTCGGACTGGAAGTGCCGGATCATTTTGTTTTTGGTTACGGACTGGACGCGCGTGGCTTGGGGCGTAATGCGCCGGGCATTTTTGTGTTGCTGGAGGACAATTGATGGGTGTGGTCGGCATTATCGGTGGCAGTGGCCTGACCCGTCTCAAGAATCTGCAGATTAACAACCGCCGGGTCATCCGTACTCCTTTTGGGGAGGCTTCCGGCCCCCTGACATTCGGTCAACTGGGCGGGCAGGAGGTTGTTTTCATCGCCCGCCATGGTTACGGCCATACCATTCCTCCGCATCGGGTCAATTATCGCGCCAATATCTGGGCACTCCACCATGTGGGGGTGACCCATGTTATTGCGGTGGCGGCGGTGGGCGGAATCTCTGCAGCTATGCGGTCAGGCGTTATTTGTCTGCCTGATCAGCTGATTGATTATACCAGTGGGCGCCCCAGTACCTTCTTTGAAGGAGGGGAGAGCATGGTGGTGCATATCGATTTTTCCGAGCCTTATTGCCCGAGAGTGCGTGAGCGTCTGCTTCAAGCCGCAGGAACTGCCGGCATCGCCGTGGTTGGCGGTGGTACCTATGCGGCTACTCAGGGACCGCGTTTGGAGACCACGGCGGAAATCCGCCGCATTGAGCGGGATGGCGGGGATGTCGTGGGGATGACGGGCGCTCCGGAGGCGGTACTGGCACGGGAAATCGGACTGTGCTACGCGCCTTTGTCGCTGGTGGTTAATTCGGCGGCGGGCAAGTCGGCAGAGCCTATTACCATGGAGGCCATCGACGCGGTCATGCACGAGGGGATGGAACGGGTGCGCAAGGTGTTGGAACAGGTCGTGCCGCTGCTCGCGATTTGTCCCCTGTGCAGTTGTGGCACTGGGGTGGGGCCGGAAGCCCTCAAACGGTTACATGGCAAAAAGTAATCCCCGATGGCTGCACGCGGTGGTCATCAGCGCATGGTGACGAATTCTTCGGCGCCGGTGGGATGGATGGCGATGGTGTCATCAAAATCGCGCTTGGTGGCCCCCATACGTAGAGCCACCGCAAAGCCCTGAAGCATTTCATCCACGCTGTCGCCAATGGCGTGCAGCCCGACGATTTTTTCCTCCCGACCTACGGTAACCAGTTGCATCGCGGTTCTTTCCGGTTCCGCAGAAAAGGCGCGAACCAACGGGGTGAAGGTCGTTTGATATACCTTTACCGCTTCTTCACCATATTGCGCCTGGGCGGCTGCCGCACTGAGCCCGACCGTCGCGATGGGCGGATGACTGAAGATAACGGTGGGGACCAGATGGACGTCGAGACGGCGCTCTGTCTGAGCATTGAAGAGGCGGTCGGCGAGACGGCGCCCGGCGGCGATGGCTACGGGCGTGAGTGCCGGGCCGCTGGTCACATCGCCAACCGCGTAGATACCCGACGTTTCAGTATTCTGGAACGCATCTACGGTGATGAATCCCTGGGGGTCGGTGGTAATATTTGCCTGCTCCAAGCCGAGATCGGTGCTGTTGGGGCGACGACCGATGGCCCAGATGATGGTTTCCAACCCACCAAGACAGTCCCCATCCTGGAAGTGCAGGCACAGGCCATCAGCACGTTTTTCCACTTCTCGGACCTGGCGTTGGGCAAGGAGGCTGATACCCTGATGGAGCATGGCGTCCATGAGATTTTCACGGAGCATCGGTTCGAAATCGTTCAGGAAATGGTTGCGGCGCATGACCAGAGAAACGTCACTGCCGAGGGCATGAAGTACCCCGGCGAGCTCCACCGCGATGTAACCCGCACCCACTATGGCTACAGAGCGAGGCATCGTTTCCAGCGCGAAGAAACCGTCCGAGGTGATGCCCAGTTCCGCACCTGGAATGTCGGGCCAGACCGGCTGGCCACCGGTGGCGATCAAAATATGTGTCGCATTCAGGACTTCATCGCCGGCAGTGATTTGATGGGTGCCGGAGAAGCGGGCATGATTGCGGATGAGGGTGACGCCGTTACCGTCCAAACCTTGGGCGTAACGGTCGTGCAGGTGTTCAATATATGCGTCGCGCTGCCGCTTCAGGGATTCCCAGTGAAATTGGGGTTGCAAGGCATCAAAGCCGTACTCTTTCGCCATTTTCACCTGTTCGGCAAGGTGTGCGGCGTTCCAGAAGATTTTTTTGGGAACACAACCCACATTCACGCAGGTGCCGCCCAGGGGGCCGGCGGCTATCAGGGCGGTGCGCGCTCCGTAGCGGGCGGCACGGTTGGCCATGGCGATGCCGCCGCTGCCCCCACCGATAACAATGAGATCATAGGATTGTGTCATGGCATCTCGCTTTTGCTGGGTGTTGGTGAGGGTGGGCCGTCCTCTCCGTGACATGTGTTTCAGTGGGGAAGACAGCTGAAATATTTCTCCAGATCGTCGGCACCGCCGATGTGTTTGCCGCCGATAAAGACCTGAGGTACGGTGGAGTGTCCGCTCACAGCACGAATAGTCCGCGAACTGACGCCGGTTCCCATACCCGTTTTGATTTCTTCAAATGTCATATCGTGTGCCTTTAACAATGCCTTGGCGCGGGCACAGTGCGGGCAGCCTTCGCGGGTGAAGACGGTGACGAATTCGGGGTCGCGTGCTTCAGGATTGATGTAGTGAAGCATGGTGTCTGCGTCGGAAACCTCAAAGGGGTCACCAGGCTTGTCGGGCTCGATAAACATTTTTTCGATCACGCCATTTTTCACCAGCATGGAGTAGCGCCAGGAACGTTTGCCAAAGCCCAGGTCGCTTTTGTCCACCAGCATACCCATGCCGTTGGTAAATTCTGCATTGCCATCGGGAATCAAATGGATGTTTTCGACGGCAAGTTCTTTGGCCCAGGCGTCCATGACGAAGGCGTCATTTACCGATATGCAGAGGATGTCATCAACACCGTTGGCGCGAAAAGTGGGTGCGAGCTCGTTGTAGCGCGGCAGATGGCTAGAGGAACAGGTCGGGGTATAGGCGCCGGGCAGTGAGAACACGATCACGGTCTTGTCCTTGAAAAGCTCGGTGCTGCTGACGTCGCGCCACTGATGGTTGGCGCGGGTGCGGAATACGGTCTGGGGGACGCTTTGGCCTTCTATACTGGTCAGTTTCATCTTAAGTCTCCTGTGGATGCTGCATAGGACTGATGGTAGACGTAGTCTAAAACAAAATCAAGTATCAAACGGCGGCTATCAGAGTGCGGATCTCAGATGTTGCCCCAGCCGAGATAGGTAGATGCTGTGTCGAGACCCCCATAGCGAATTTGAAAATCCGCCTGAGCGCGGACGACTGTTTTAGCGTGATAGGCAATGCCAACTCCAGCCTTGCGGATCATGGGCAGGTCATTGGCACCATCACCAATAGCGATGCAATGACTGGCATCGGTGCCCAGATTGAGGGCCAGCAGGTCGAGGAGGTCGGCCTTGGCGGTGGCATCGATGATGTCTCCGAGCACTTGGCCGGTGATTTGCCCGTCGATGATCTCCAGAGTATTGGCGAAGGCGTAGTCGAGGTCCAGCGTTTCTTGCAGGTGGCGGGTAAACTGGGTGAAGCCGCCGGATACGACACCGACCTCCACGCCTTGGGCCTTGGCCGCTGCCACCAGTTCACGGGCGCCGGGGCTGAGCCGCAAGCGCTCATGGATGATGGTGTCGATGGTGCTCGCGGGTGTCCCGGCCAGCAGGCGCACCCGCTCGCGCAGGGAGGTTTGAAAATCCAGTTCGCCTGCCATGGAGCGTTCGGTGATGGCGGAGACCTGGCGCCTGAGACCAAGATGGTCGGCCATTTCATCAATGCATTCAATGTCGATCAAGGTCGAGTCCATATCGGCCAGCAATAATCGGAAATGGCCCTTAGCCCAGAGCGGCGTCACGGCAACATCCAGAAAGACACCTTCCAGGGCTTCGATGAGACGGTGGTTGCTGGCGCCCAAGGGACCGCTGGGACCGTGCAGGACGATGGCCAGATCGTCTCCCTGGCAATGGAGCACGCGACCCGGCATAAAGCTTTGCAGATGCAGGGTGGTCAGTGCCCGGCGCAGTGCCTCGGGTTGTGCCGCACCATGCAGCACCAGACGTACAGCACTGCTGGCGCTGCTCATAGGAGCCCAGATCACTTCTCGCTCCTGATGCAGGGCCTGGCGCGCGAGTTCGTCGAGGAAGGGGGCGATTTCGCCGACGGTGACCGGCAAATCCCAGCTTTGCAGCCAGCAGCCCCAAACTTCCTGGTGGCTTTCCACATCCGCCACCAGTTGGCCCATGCTGGCCGGCAGGCTCATGGGGCCGCGTGGGGCGGGACTGAGAATGGCGAGGCGCGTACTGCTCATGGCTAAATCCTTAGTTGGTCGATGAGTTGCAATAATTCCTGACAGCGCGCTTCGCCATCGGGCAGGTCGCGGCGAATGCGCAGGCGGTGCTCGCCGTCCAGTTGGTAGATGCTGTGGGGCTGCTGGATGAGCTGGATGATTTTTTCAGGAGCCACCTGATTTTCGGCGGCGAATTGCAGACGAGCACCGGCGGGGCCGGCGTCGATCTGTTCGATGCCGATTTGGGTGGCCAGCAGCCGTAACTGGGTCTGACAGAGCAAGGTGCGGGTGGGCGCAGGAATGGGTCCGAAGCGGTCAATCATCTCCACCATGATTTCTCCGATCGCGGCATCACTGCGCACATCGCTGAGGCGTTTATAGAATTGCAGGCGCAGGTGTACATCCGGCAGGTAATCGTCGGGGATGAGCGCCGGGGTGTTGAGATGGATTTCCGGACCGTTGGCGCGTCGATCTTCGAGACTGTGGGGATCGCGTCCGGCACGGATGGCCTCTACCGCATCGTTCAGCCATTCCATGAAGAGGGTGAAGCCGATCTCATCCATATGCCCACTCTGCTCTTCACCGAGCAGCTCACCAGCCCCGCGGATTTCCAGATCGTGGCTCGCCAGTGCGAAGCCGACACCAAGGTCCTCCAGAGACTGGATGGCGTCCAGACGGCGCCGGGCATCGTTGCTCATGGCGCGTGGGTCCGGGGTGAACAAATAAGCGTAGGCGCGCTGATGCGAGCGCCCCACGCGGCCACGCAATTGATGGAGCTGGGCGAGCCCGAATTTATCGGCACGATTGATGAGGATGGTGTTGGCGTGCGGATTGTCGATGCCGGATTCGATAATGGTGGTGCTGAGGAGTATGTCGAAGCGTTGGTGATAAAAATCCAGCATCACCGCTTCCAGTTCGCTTTCGAGCATCTGGCCATGGGCGACGCGCAGACGGGCGTCGGGCAGCAGGCGGCGCAGGGTGGTGGCCATGCGCTCGATGTCGCGCACTTCATTGTGCAAGAAGTACACCTGACCACCGCGATGCATTTCGCGTTGGCAGGCCTCAACCACTGTGGCGTCATCCCAGACCTGGACAAAGGTGCGCACTGGCTGGCGACGCTGGGGTGGGGTGGCGATGATGGATAAGTCGCGCAGACCGGCGAGGGAGAGATTAAGGGTGCGGGGAATCGGCGTGGCGGTCAGGGTGAGAATATCCACCTCGGCGCGCAGGGCCTTGATTCGTTCCTTTTGACGTACGCCGAAGCGGTGCTCCTCGTCGAGAATCAGCAGACCCAGATCGTGGAAGGTGACATCCTTTTGCAGCAAACGATGGGTGCCGATGAGGATATTCACCTCCCCGGCGGCCACGGCGGCGAGCACCTGCTTGTGCGCTTTGGCGCCCTGGAAACGGGAGAGCACTTCCACGCGCAGGGGCAGTCCGGCACAGCGATCCTGAAAATTTTTGTAATGCTGCTGGGCGAGGAGGGTGGTGGGTACCAGCACAGCCACCTGTGTACCGCCGTGCGCCGCCAGGAAAGCCGCGCGGAGTGCCACCTCCGTTTTGCCGAAGCCCACATCGCCGCAGACCAGGCGATCCATGGGGTGGGGACTGGTCATGTCGCTAATGACGGCGTCGATGGCCTGCTGCTGATCCGGAGTTTCCTCAAAGGGAAAACGGGACACGAACTCCCAGTAGGCGTCGTCCGGGGCGGGAAAAGCCCGCCCGGCGCGCGCCGCGCGCCGGGCATAGATATCCAGCAGTTCGGTGGCGGCATCAATCGCCTTCTGTCGTGCCTTGGCTTTTGCCTTTTCCCAGTGATTGCTGCCCAGACGGGAGAGCACCGGCTCCGTTGCACCGTTACCCACGTAACGGGTGATACGATCCAGATGATCCGCCGGGACGTAGACGAGATCGCCGTTAGCGTACTCCAGGACCACGTATTCGTTGATGTCGCCCTGCGCCGCAAAGGGCGTGGCCAGGCCCTGAAAACGGCCGATGCCGTATTCTTCGTGGGTGACGGGGTCATTCGACTGTAAATCGCCGAGGTCCCGGACCAGACCCTCGATGCTACGCTGTCGGGTATGGGCGCTGCGCCGTTGGGCAAAGACGCGGTCGCCGAAAATCTGCGCTTCGGAGATCAACGCCAGTCTGACCAGGCCATTTTCCTTGATGAGCAGGCCGCGTTCCAGGGGCGCCACGGTGATGGCGATCCGTTCTGTGCCCCCCAGGAACTCCGGCCAGTCATGGACACGGGCAGGAAGCAGCCCCGTTTTGCCGAGGCGTTCTGAGAGTGCCTCCTGACGGCCTGGCGATTCTGCCGCGAGAATGCCCCGGCCCTCTGTGGGCAGGTGGCGCAGAAAAACGTCGAGCGCGGCCAATGGCGCTTCCGGTGTGCCGTGCAGATCAGGTAGGGGGGCTGTCAGTAGACGCTCTCCGTCGCCTTCCGTTTGACCATGCACCAGCGCACGACCGCGCAGGATCTCTTCCCATTCACCGGGGGTTAAGAGGAGTTCGTCGGGGGATAGTATGGGATAAGACGTGTCGTGGGCCCGCTCCTCATGCCGCTCATGCCAGTCCTGGCGAATGTGCCGGGCGGATGTCTCCAGGCCGGGGGGTAGAAAGACGATACCATCTTTGGCGAAGTGCATGAGCAGATGGCTGCTCTGGGGGAAAAATAACGGGAGATAATGCTCAGCCCCTTGGGGTACCTGTCCACGGTTGGCTGTCCGATAAATCTCGGCACGCTGTGGATCACCGCTGAAGCGGGCGCGGAACTGGCTGCGAAATTCCTGCAGTGCGGCAGTGTCCACCGGCACCTCCCGCGCCGGGAGCAGAGAGACCCGCTCGACTTTTTGCTGGGTACGCTGGGTTTCCGGATCGAAGGCACGGATGCTTTCTACCACGGTATCGAAGAGTTCAATGCGGTAGGGTAGGGCGCTGCCACTGGGAAAGAGATCGATGATTCCGCCGCGCCAGGCCAATTCGCCAGCTTCCGAGACCTCGCTGACATTGCGATAGCCAGCATCGATCAGGCGTTGACGAAAACCTTCTGGATTCAGGTGGTCACCCACGGCGAGGACAAAAGCGTGCTGGTCGAGAAAACTACGCGGTGGCAGGCGTTGCAGGACGGCGGACAGGGGAGCGAGGCAAACGCCACGCCAGTCCGGCAGAGCGGCAAGGGTGGCCAGCCGGGTGGCTGTGGCGTCGGCCGGCGGCGCCAGGCGATCATAGGGCAGAATTTCGCGGTCCGGGAAAATCAGCGGCGCTGGCAAGTCTGGTGCGAAAAAGCGCCATTCGCGCTGCCATTCCTCCACGTCGCGGGCGTTCGGCAGCAAAATCAGCAGCGGACGCTGCCACTGGCGTGCCATCTGCGCCGCCAGCCAGCTATCCGCGGCACCGTAGAGTTGACTAAATGCGCGTGCCGCCCCGGCGCGCGGCGGGGTGCCGAGAAAAAGACTTCGATCCAAGAATATCTGATCTTATGTGGGGACTCTGAAGGGCTATAGTGTAAAGGGGCGCTGTGGAAACTGCAAAAAAGCGGCGTCGCTTTCTTGCACCCCCCCTAAAGACTGCGGATACTTCGGGTTTGCAGTTTTGGTCCATAATGTTCGGGGGAGGGTTATATGGAGCGCGTCTGGGTGGTGATCCCGGCGGGAGGGCGGGGACAGCGGTTTGGGGCGGCGCAGGCCAAGCAGTACGTGCTGCTGCGCGGCCGTCCCGTCATTGCCCATACCCTGGCGGTTTTTTTTCGGGAGCCGCGTGTTGCGGGCATTCAGTTGGTTCTGCCGGGCGAGGATATTGCGACCGGAGGCTGGCGGGAGTTGCTGGGACCCACGCAGGAACCGTTCCTGTCCCCTGTCGTCGGCGGTGCTCGGCGTGCGGATTCGGTGCGCCTCGGTCTGGAGGCGCTGCTGCGGCAGGGGGCAGCGGTGTCCGACTGGGTGCTGGTGCATGACGCCGCCCGGCCCTGTCTGCGTCGCGAAGACCTGTTACTCCTGCTCGACAGCCTGGCGGATTCGCCCCAAGGTGCGCTTCTCGCCGTACCGCTTGCCGATACACTGAAGCGCGCTGAGAATGCTCACTCCGTGGGTACCGTAGATCGTGAAGGGTTGTGGCGTGCTCTCACACCCCAGGCCTTTCCCCTCGGCGCCCTGCTGGCTGCCCTGGAAGCGGCGTGCGAACAGAATCTGCAGATTACCGATGAGGCTTCGGCGATGGAATGGCGGGGTTGGCGCCCCCGTTTGATTCATGGACATGGTGACAATATCAAAGTCACCCTGCGGGATGATCTCGTGCTGGCTGCCGCCGTTCTTGCGGCTCGTGATGAAGAAGGATAACCCCCATGCAACTGCGTATCGGTCATGGCTTTGACGTGCATGCGTTGGTGACGGGTAGACCCCTTGTTCTCGGTGGCGTGACGGTCCCCTACAAATTCGGCCTGGCCGGCCACTCCGATGCCGATGTGCTCCTTCACGCCATCTGCGATGCCCTGTTGGGGGCGGCTGCCCTGGGCGACATCGGTCGCCATTTTCCAGACACCGACGTCCGTTTCGCGGGCGCGGATTCCCGGCTCCTGCTCCGGCATTGTCACCAGTTGGTTCAGGGGCAAGGTTTTTCGGTGGGTAATGTGGACGCGACCATTGTCTGTCAGCGTCCCAGATTGGCAGCTCACATCCCGCAGATGTGCGCCTATATTGCTGCCGACCTCGCCGTGGAGCTTGATGCGATCAACATCAAAGCGACCACCACCGAGCAATTGGGCTACACCGGTCGGGGTGAAGGCATTGCCGCCCATGCCGTCGTTCTGATTCAACATGCCTGAAAGTCCGCCGCGCATCTATCCCGCAGAGGGCGGCCTGCTCGGCGCCGAATTGCGACAGACTCCGGAAGACTTTCAGGTCACGGAACTGCTGCCCTTTACCGCATCTGGTTCAGGCGCCCATCACTGGCTGGTGGTGGAGAAATGCGGCCTCAATACCCAGGATGTGGCCAACCGCCTGGCGCACTGTGCGGGGGTGGCGGTGCGCGATGTGGGCTTTGCCGGTCTCAAGGATCGCCATGCCATTACCCGGCAGAGTTTTACGGTGCCGGCCATGCCGGGGCCCGATCCGGACTGGGCTAGCCTGGAAGATGGCAGCCTGCATTTTCAGCAGATCAGCCGCCATGACCGTAAATTGCGTCGAGGCGTATTGCGTGGTAATCACTTCCGGCTCGTTTTGCGTGCTACCACGGGAGCGCGCAGTCTCTGGGACGCTCGCCTGCAAAGTCTCATGAAGGAGGGGTTCCCCAACTATTTCGGTGCTCAGCGTTTCGGGCATCGTAATCTGCAGGAAGCCGCGCGACTGCTATCTGGGCAGCCGATGCGGATAGACCGCCATCGGCGTGGCCTGCTCTGGTCCGCCGCCCGCTCTGCTCTGTTCAACCTGGTCCTCGCTGAACGGGTGCGGCAAGCGAACTGGGCGCAGATTTTGCCGGGCGAGATCGTGCAACTGGTGGGCTCGCACAGCATTTTCTTGGCGGCAGACGACGATCTGTCTGATTTGCAGGCGCGCGCCACCGACTGGGACCTGCATCCCACCGGCCCTTTACCGGGTCGCGGTGGGTTGGCACCGACTGCCGCCGCCATTGCGCTAGAGAACTCAGCCCTGAGTGCCGGGCCCATCATCGCTGGTGCGGGAGACGATGGGCTGCGCTGGGCACAACGCCTTGCGGAACAAGGTCTGGATGCCGCCCGGCGGCCCCTGCGCGCGCGTCCCGAGACCCTGACCAGCGACTGGCAGGATGCGCAGACCCTTGTCCTGAGTTTTTTTCTCCCCGCCGGAGTCTTTGCCACGAGCTGTGTGGAGGGTCTTTTCGGTCAGGAAATGGCTGATGTACGGCGGTTGGACACTGGTGTTGACTAGGTGCTTTACAATGGACACTATACTTAAGCGTACAGTATATGCTTAAAAGCGTCATTTAAGCGGATGGACATATATATGCAACCCCCAGTGACTATTGGTCGTTTGGCGCGTGAAGCCGGGCTCGCCGCAGAGACTTTGCGCTATTACGAGCGGATTGGACTCATCCAGCCGGTGCAGCGGACCCGGTCCAACTATCGCCTGTACGATGTTGAGGCGGAATCCCGTCTGCGTTTTATCCGGCGTGCCCAGAATCTCGGCTTTTCTCTGGCAGAGGTGAAGGAGTTGCTGGATATCGGTAGCCGTGTCGAGAATGATATGGGTGAGGTCAAAGCCCTTACCGCGCAAAAGCTTGCCGAAATTGATTTCAAAATCGCCGACTTGCAACGGATGCGCACAGCCCTTGCGCAGCAGGCTGAGTGCTGTCCCGGTCACGGTTCTGTTGCAAACTGCCCAATCCTGGCCTCTCTGGCGAGTGCGGAAGGTGCCGTGCCTGTTCGGGAGCGCTGGGAGCGGCCGGGATGATTAGCCACAGCCGCCCTACAACACGTGGCGCAGAACTGAGCGTGCTTCGTGGCTTGGTGCTTATCTTCGACGCGACCAGCCCAGCAGAACACGCAATGCACCGCTGCCCCCTTCTTCAGGGCGAGCCTGAGCAAAGGCCAGCACCTCCTGGTGACGCATCAGCCAGCCGCCCACCAGTCTTTTCAGGACGGGAACACGACCAGGGGATCCCAGTCCTTTGCCATGGATGACGCAGATGCACGTCCAGCGCCATTGCCGCGCTTCCCGCAAAAATGCCGCGAGTTCAGTGCGCGCCTCTTCTACGGTACAGCCATGCAGATCGAGCCGCTCCTGAATCCGGAACCGTCCCCGGCGCAAGTCCCGCAGCAGCGCCGGAGATAAGCCGGACCGCAAATAAAGCCATTCGTCTCCGGATTCCAAGACTTCATCGCCGCTCAGACCGTGGTCCAGTACTTCGAGAACGGCCAGATCATCCCGATGCCGCTGCTGCGGCAAGGGCGGTGGTGGTACAGGACGTGGGGGAGGCGGCGGCGCTGGCAGGGGCCGGACATCAGCCACCGCCCGCAGAAAGCAATCTGCTTCTTCTGCATCGGTCACCGGCTCTTGCTTCTCCGGCTCATGTGGCCGCCGCCCCATGTGCTTAGTCCTCTTGCTGCTCCAGCCAACGCTCTGCGTCCAGCGCCGCCATGCAACCGCTACCCGCGCTGGTTACCGCTTGGCGATAGACATAGTCCTGCACGTCGCCCGCCGCAAACACACCGGCAATGCTGGTGGCTGTTGCCATGCCATCGCGCCCGCCGCGAGTAACCAAATAGCCCGCTTCGTCCATTTTCAGTTGTCCCTTGAAAAGGCTGGTATTGGGTTGGTGGCCGATGGCAATGAACACCCCCGTCAGCGTCAGGTCCTGGGTGCTACCGTTTTCTACATGCTTAATCCGCAAGCCGGTGACCCCGGAGTTGTCACCCAGCACCTCGTCCACAGAGTGATCCCAGATAATGGTGACGTTTTCCTTGCCCATGAGCTTGTCCTGCAGGATTTTTTCGGCGCGGAACCGGTTACGGCGGTGGATGACCGTTACATGCTTGGCGATATTGCTGAGATAGAGGGCTTCTTCTACCGCAGTATTGCCGCCACCGACTACGGCGACCGCCTGCCCGCGATAGAAAAACCCATCGCAGGTCGCACAGGCGGAGACACCCTTGCCCCGAAACTGGTCTTCACTGGGCAAGCCCAGGTACTTGGCAGAAGCGCCGGTAGCGAGAATCAGTGCGTCACAGGTATAACAATGCTGGTCTCCGCTGAGGCGAAAGGGTCGTTGACTCAGGTCAGCGGTATGAATGTGGTCAAATAGAACCTCGGTATCAAAGCGGCGTGCCTGTTTTTCCAGTTCCTGCATGAGTTCCGGGCCCATGATACCGTCTGCCGCACCGGGCCAGTTATCCACGTCCGTGGTCGTCATCAGTTGGCCGCCGGGCTCCATGCCTTGTACCAGTATGGGGTTCAGATTGGCGCGCGCAGCGTAAATAGCAGCTGTATAACCACCGGGGCCGGAGCCCAGGATGAGTAAACGGCAATGTTTTTCATCGATGACACTTTTCGGATCGCTCATGGGTACCTCGCTGCCAGAAGGGAACGGTATCGGACGAGTTGCGCACACCACGAACCCGCCCGGACTTATGCGAAACTGCTAGCGAAAAGTCTAACACCATTTCCACGCTGTCGTCCCTGCCTTCCGTCCTGATGTGATATTCGGATGGCACGAAATAAACGCCTGCATCTGAACCATTAGAAGCCGCTAACAATAGCATTTCTTTGCCTTTCTTTCCCGGCATCTCCTTGACACCCGTGCAGGGGTCGTTTAGCGTGCCGGTATGAGTTCCACTGCCCGTAACGTGTCCCGAGGCTCCCGGCCTGCCCCCGCAAAGCCGGTTCAACTGTCGCGTGTCAAACCGTGGCGCCGCGAGGCGCTGCTGCTGCTGATGATCGCGGTGGCAGCCTTCATGGCAATGTCCGTGCTCAGTTTTCATCCCTCCGATCCCAGCTGGTTTAGTAGTGGTAAAGGTGCCCAGGTGCACAATTGGGGTGGTGAGGCTGGCGCCTATCTCGCTGATTTTTTGGTGCAGATTTTTGGTATGATCGCCTGGCTCCTCCCTGTGGAGCTGGGCGTGTGGGCCTGGCAGCTATGGCGGTGTTGGTTCCGTCAGTATCCGGGGCGCTGGGCGGCCCCTTTGGGCGCTGTTGCCGTCGTGCTGGGTCTGACCAGTTTTCTCGCGCTGACTTGGCCCACGGAGTGGTGGCCCATTGCCGGAGACGGCGCGGGCGGTATCCTCGGGCAGGAAATCAGTGTCCATACCCAGCCTTTTATCGGCGTGGGTGGTAGCATATTGCTCTTTCTGCTGCTGTTCGTTCTCGGTGTGTTTCTGCTCACTGGCCTGGGACCACGCGCGATGGCGGCACATATCAGCGCTCTGCGTTTCTCTTTGCCACGACCACACCTGCGTTGGCCTTTGCGGCGACGGGTGGTCGCCCAAGAAACGACCCCTGTGCCGATCACGACGCTGGCGCCTGCCGTGCGAAAAACATCTCCAGCAGCAGCGCCGACTCAGGCCGTCGTTAAAGGCAGTCGACAGTTACCACTGCCCGCACCCGTAGGGCCGCCGCGTGCTGATGGTCTTCCCGATCTTGCCCTGCTCGATCCGGCAGATGCGGAAGACCCCAGTTCCCAGTTGCAACCCGAAGTGCTGGCGCAGCAGTCGCGCATGCTGGAAGAAAAGCTGGCCGATTTCGGGGTGCAGGCAAGCGTGGTGGCGGCTCATCCCGGACCAGTGATTACCCGTTTTGAAATAGAGCCGGCACCGGGGGTCAAAGTCAGCCAGATCGCCGGTCTCAGTAAAGACCTTTCGCGCGTGCTGGCGGCGCGGGTGCGTGTAGTGGAAGCCATTCCCGGTAAGGCCACCATGGGCATCGAGGTGCCGAACCTCAAGCGGCGCACGGTGCGTCTCTCCGAGGTGCTTTCCAGTCACAGTTTTACCCAGAGCAAAAGCCATCTAACGCTGGCACTGGGACAGGATATCGGCGGTCAGCCGGTGTCCGCCGATCTGGCGAAGATGCCCCATCTGCTGGTGGCCGGAACCACCGGCGCCGGCAAGTCTGTGGGCGTCAATGCCATGATTCTCAGCATTCTCTTTAAGGCGACTGCTGACGATGTCCGCCTGATTATGGTGGATCCCAAGATGTTGGAGTTGTCCATCTATGAGGGCATCCCCCATCTGTTGGCGCCGGTGGTAACGGATATGAAGGAGGCCGCGAACGCCTTGCGCTGGTGCGTGGCGGAGATGGAACGGCGTTATAAGCTCATGGCCTTTGCCGGAGTGCGCAACCTGGCCGGATATAATCAGAAAGTGCGGGAAGCGGCAGCTTCGGGACATCCCCTGCCGGGTCCGGATAAAGATATGGATGGCGAGCCCGTCGCGCTGAGCGCGCTGCCTGCTATAGTGGTGATCATTGATGAGTTCGCGGACCTGATGATGGTGGTCGGTAAACAGGTGGAAACCTTGATCACCCGCCTGGCCCAGAAAGCGCGCGCTGCCGGTCTGCACCTCATTATGGCGACCCAGCGTCCTTCGGTGGATGTAATCACCGGACTGATCAAGGCCAACGTCCCCACCCGCATTGCCTTTCAGGTTTCGTCGCGTATCGACTCGCGTACCATTCTCGATCAGATGGGGGCGGAGACCTTGCTGGGCCAGGGCGACATGCTCTATCTGCCGCCTGGCTCCGGTTACCCGTTGCGGGTGCATGGGGCTTTTGTCAGCGATGAGGAAGTTCATCGTGTGGTGGAGTCCCTGCGTCAGTTGGGCGCGCCACAATACGACGAGCGTATTGTGCAGGGTAACGAGAGTGGCGATGGCGAGGGCATGGACGGAGAAGGCGGGGAAGATGCCGATCCCCTCTATGATCAGGCGGTGGCCATCGTTACCAGTAGTCGCAAGGCGAGCATCTCTTACGTGCAGCGGCAACTCAAGGTGGGCTATAATCGGGCCGCCCGCATGATCGAAGAGATGGAGCGGGTTGGTGTGGTCGGTCCCTTGCAAAGTAATGGGAGCAGAGAAATCTATGCAGCAGCACCGCCCGGTCGGGACTGACCATTTGCACTTTATGCGCGACCCATTACCGGCCTTACGTTTGGCTCGCTGGTTTTGGGTGCCGCTGCTGATTTTGGGCGGTGTCCAGTACGCGGCCGCTGCCACGGGCCTGGCGATGTTGCAGGGTTTTTTCCAGAAAACCCATACCATCACGGCCCAGTTCAGTCAGGAGGTAGCCAACCATGACGGCCAGATCGTCAAGCGTGCCAGTGGCAAGCTGTGGATTTCCCGCCCCGGCAAATTCCGCTGGGATTATAGCGGCAACAACGGGCAAATCATTGTATCCAACGGTGAGAAGGTCTGGCTCTACGAACCCGCTTTGGAGCAGGCCACGGTACAGCCTCTCGGCAAAGCCCTCGGATCGACCCCTGCGGCGCTGATCGCCGGCAACGATGACCTCGGCCAGCGCTTCAAGATCACTGACCTGGGTCAAAAAGACGGTCTTCACTGGCTCCTGCTCCATCCCAAAACGGGTCAGGATCAAGGCTTCACGGATCTGCGCATGGGTTTTGACGCGCAGGGCGCACTGCGCCAGATGCGCATGGAAGATGCCTTTCAGCAACAGACGGTCCTCCGCTTTACACATATTAAAGTCAATCACCCCATTTCGGCGCAGGAGTTTCAGTTCACTCCGCCAGCCGGTGTGGATGTTCTCTCGCAATAATTTTTTCTGGAGCACTGCATGTCGGCTTTGAAGACCCGCCTCGCCCTCGTTACCCTCGGCCTGTTAGTGGCTGCGCAATCCCATGCCGCAGGTTTTGCCGCGCCGACCTCCGTGGTGGGACTTTCGGAAGCAGGTGCCACGGTAGCCGATGGCGGACCCGTCAGCAGCTTTGCCGACAATCCTGCGGACATGGTCTTCTTCCCGGGTACCCGGGTGGGCTTGGATATTCTCGCGATGCGCCCTGCTTACAAAGTGGATAACAGCAATGTTACTTACGACGCCAGCAGCAATATGCAGATTCTGCCCAATCTCTTTGTGACCCATCGTTTTAATGACCTCCCGCTGGCGGTTGGTCTCGGTATCACTTCGCCCTTCAACACCAACAACACCTGGCCTGCCGGGACTTTTGGTGCTACGCAGTGGAAAAATAATTTGCAGATCATTGATGTGAATCCGGGTGTTGCCTATTTGCTGCTGCCCAATCTGAGCGTTGGGGTGGGTCTGGATTATTACCAGACGTTGAGCGCAACCTTTGGCCCCAACTCCGGTAGTGGTGGGGGTGTCGGCGGTAACGTCGGGCTTTTCTACACCACGGAGCGCTTCAATGCGGGACTCAGTTACCGCTCGGCGGCCAGTATTTCTTCAGGCGGTGGCAGTGTTGACCTCCCCAGTCGCGTGCAGGCAGGTGTCCGCTATCGCTTCACCCCGCGCTTTGCCACCGAACTGGATGTGGACTGGAATGACTGGAGCAATGCCCAGTTGCCCGGCTATGGCAGCCTCGGCTGGAAGTCCGCCATGGCCTATCGTATCGGGCTCAGCTATCACCTGAATCAGGATCTTGAGTTCCGCGGTGGGCTCGCCCACGAGGGCAGCCCCACCAGTGGTTCCAGCATTCAGGCAGCGATACCCACGGCCAGCAGTAATCTGGCCTCTTTTGGCGTCGGTGTGGGGTTGGGTCCGTGGCATTATGATTTGGGCGTTTCTTATGCTATTTCCGGTAACACCTCTTCATATAATCACAGGTTTCCCGGCACCTACAAAGCCAGCACCCTCAACTTCGGCGCCGCCATTTCCCGGGACTTTTAAGGGATAGGCTGCCCGAGCCGAACGCCCATGGCAGCATTGCCCGGTAGCGACCCTCGCCCGCTGGCGGCCCGTATGCGTCCCCAGACGCTGGGCGCCTATGTCGGGCAGAACCATCTGCTCGGCAAGGGCGGTCCATTGCGGGCCATGGTGCAGGCCGGGCATCTGCACTCCATGATTCTCTGGGGTCCGCCGGGCAGTGGCAAAACCACCTTGGCGCAACTCCTCGCCCATGCCGCTGGCCAGCACTTCCAGATTCTGTCTGCCGTCAACAGCGGAGTACGAGAAATCCGCGCCGCCGTCACCAGCGCCGAGGCCGCCCAGTCTCTGGGCCAGGGCACGGTCCTCTTCATCGATGAAATCCATCGCTTCAACAAGAGTCAGCAGGACGCCCTGCTGCCCCATGTGGAAGAAGGCGTCGTGACCCTCATCGGCGCAACGACGGAAAACCCCAGCTTCGCCCTGGTCAACGCCCTGCTGTCCCGGGCGCGCGTCTATGTTCTCAAAGCGCTGACTGGTGAAGAACTCGGCACGGTGCTCGATCACGCCCTTGCTGATAGTGTGCTCGGTCTGGGTGATCTGGCGATAGAGATGTCCCCGGAAGTACGCAAGGGTTTGCTGACCGCCGCCGACGGCGATGCCCGTCGTCTCCTCAATCTGCTGGACCTCGCGGTACAATTGGCCCCGGTGCAGGCGGGTAACACACAGATCACTGCCGAAATCGTCGCCGCGGCCAGCGGTCAATCCTGGCGACGCTTCGACAAGGGCGGTGAAGCCTTTTACGACGAAATCTCCGCTTTTCACAAGTCTCTGCGCGGTTCCGACCCCGATGCGGCGCTCTACTGGCTGGCGCGAATGCTCGATGGGGGCGCCGATCCCTTGTATCTCGCCCGCCGTCTGGTGCGCATGGCTTCTGAAGATATCGGCCTCGCTGACCCGCGGGCTATGGATATGGCCCTCGCCGCCAAGGACGCCTATGCCTTTCTCGGTTCGCCCGAGGGAGAACTGGCCCTCGCGCAAGCCACGGTCTACCTCGCCAGCTGCCCCAAAAGTAACCGCGTCTACGATGCCTGGAATGCTGTGCGCACCGCCGTCAAGGCGGGTGGTACTGCGGAGGTGCCCCTCCATCTGCGCAACGCGCCCACGAAACTGCTCAAAACACTGGATTATGGCAAGGAATATCAATACGATCACGACTATCCCGACGCCATCGCCCCGGAGCAGCATTATTTGCCCCCCGGCCTGCGTCAGACCCATTTTTATGACCCCAGCGACCGCGGTCTGGAAGCCCGTATCCAAGAACGTCTACGCTGGATAAATGCCCATCGTCAATCTGTCCGAGAGAAAAACCCCCATGCTTGATCCCAGCTTGCTGCGCAGCGCACCAGAAAAAGTAGCCGCAGGCCTCGCCCGCCGTCACTTCACTCTGGATGTGACGGCCCTGAGCACCCTCGACCAGCAGCGCAAAACCCTGCAGATTCAGCTCGAAGAAGTGCGCAACGCTCGCAATGAAGCCTCCAGACAGGTCGGTCAGGCGCGCCGTCAGGGGCTCGATACCAGCGCGATGCAGACCGCGGCGGCGCAGCACGGCGAAGAGATCAGGACCTTGGAGCAATCTCTGGAAAGCATCCTTGCCGAATGGGAGAAGCTGACCAGCAACCTGCCCAATATCCCGCAGGATTCAGTGCCCGATGGTCGCGATGAAAGTGACAATGTGGTGTTGCGTCACTGGGGCACACCCCGCGCCTTCGATTTTCCTCCTCGCGACCATGTCGATCTGGGCGAGGACTTGGGTATTATTGATTTCGCGGCGGGCGCTCGCCTCGCTGGCGCCCGTTTTGCGGTGTTGCGTGGCCTCGGTGCCCGTCTTGAGCGCGCCCTGACGCAATTCATGCTGGATTTGCATACGACGGAACACGGCTATTGCGAAATCGCGCCGCCCTTTCTCGCCAACGCTGACTCCCTCTTCGGCACTGGGCAGCTCCCCAAATTCGAAGAAGACCTTTTTGCTTTGAGGGACGACCCCTATTACCTGATCCCCACTGCCGAAGTGCCGCTTACCAATCTTCTGCGCGGTGAGATTGTCGGTATCCTGCCGCAACGCTTCTGTGCTTACACCCCTTGTTTTCGGCGCGAAGCGGGGGCTTATGGGCGCGACACCCGTGGCATGATCCGCCAGCATCAGTTCGACAAGGTGGAGTTGGTGCAGATCGTCCGTCCCGAAGATTCCTGCCGGGCCCACGAAGCACTCACCGCCCATGCCGAAAAGGTATTGCAACTTCTGGAGTTGCCCTACCGGGTGATGGCCCTCTGCGCGGGGGATTTGGGTTTCAGCGCTGCCAAGACCTATGATCTCGAAGTCTGGCTGCCGGGCCAGAATCAGTACCGGGAAATCAGCTCCTGCAGCAATTTCGAAAGCTTTCAGGCGCGCCGCCTGCGGTTACGCTACCGCGCAGAAGACGGCAAGCCGCAACTCGCCCATACTCTCAATGGTTCCGGCCTCGCTATTGGTCGCACCCTGGTTGCCCTTCTGGAAAACCATCAGCGCGCCGATGGTAGTATCGAAATTCCTACCGCCTTGCGTCCCTACCTCGGCGGGTTGGACGTCGTTAAGGCCTGAACCCGTGCACTCGACCTGCGAACCAGTGAGTTGCGCACTGCACAGCGCCTTAGAGTTGGCCGCGATGCAGCGTCGTTCACTGCGTTTGCGTTTGGCGGATGGCACGTGGCAAATCGGCATTATTCTCGACGTCTGGACCGCGCAGGGCAGGGAATGGCTGCGTCTGCGTCAGGCCGACGGTGATGTCGAGATTGATCTTACCCATATTCAACAAGTCCAGGAAAATACTGCACCATGAAATATCCCATTATCCCCAGTCTCCTTGCCGGTTGTTCGATGCTGCTTTCCAGCTCTGCCTTTGCCGCGGAGTTTCCCCTGCCTGCGACCGGCAGCAACATGGTCGGACAGCTTCAGGTGGTGATCGCCCGACATCAGGATACACTGCTCGATATCGCCCGCCACTACGATCTTGGCTATAACGAAATCCGCGCTGCGAACCCTGGCGTCGATCCATGGCTTCCCGGTGCTGGAACCCATGTACTGATTCCCACTCAATATATCCTCCCCCCCAAGCCGTGGAGAGGGATCATCATCAATATCCCGGAGCGCCGCCTGTTTTATTTCCCCGCCGGTCAGCATGTGGTCTACACCTTCCCGGTGGGCATTTTCCGCCCAAAATGGCCGAATCCGCTGGGCAGCACGCGCATCATTGCCAAAGTCAGGAACCCCACCTGGACAGTGCCCAAAAACATACAGGAGGAGCATGCCAAGGCCGGGGAACCCATACCCGCGTTCTTCCCCGCCGGCCCTGACAACCCCATGGGTGAACTGGCGCTGGAAACGGGCTGGTCGCAGATTTTTATTCACGGCACCAATAAGCCCTGGGGTGTCGGCATGCGGGTCAGCCATGGCTGCTTCCACGTCTATCCCGAAAACGAAGTTCAGCTCTTTAAAATGGTAAAGGTGGGCACGCCGGTGACGACCATCGATCAGCCATATATTGTCGGGACGAGTGGCAACGGCCAGCTCTATCTGCAAAGTTTCGCACCCATAGAAGCCTATAAAAAAGGCGGCAACTCTCAACAACGCGCAGTCGATGCCATCAGTCTTTTTGAAAAGCAGGCCCAGCAAAACTGGACGATTAACTGGCAACAGGTCATCGATTTGGTAGAAAAGCCCAATACCATACCCACGGCCATCAATATCAACGCCCCTACGCTGTCCGCGGTGATCGCCCGGTTGCCTGCCCAGCCCTATGACTTTGCGCCCTATGGCGACAATGCCAACACCGCGACGCCGCCACCCGCGCCGACCTCCATCGCCACCCCGGCGGCCTGAACAGGCGCTTCATCTCCGGGGGCAAAAAAAGCGCTTGCGTGCCCCCATACCCCCGTGTATAGTTCGTCCTCTCGGCGGGGCAGAGGACCCAAAGAGAGCAGCAAATACATTGGGTGTTGACAGTAAAGTAGATCGCCTGATATAGTTACAGACCCTGTTGCGGGGTGGAGCAGCTTGGCAGCTCGTCGGGCTCATAACCCGAAGGTCGTAGGTTCAAATCCTACCCCCGCTACCAAGATTCGCAGTACGTTGTATCGTTCTTTTCCAGCCGAGTGGAGATGTGTGGGGTTTAGGCCCAAGGGTATTATGAGCGCATAAATGTGTTGATAATTGCCCTGATTGGTATTGTTTTAAGAAGGATTGAACGAGAGAGTTTGATCCTGGCTCAGATTGAACGCTGGCGGCATGCCTAACACATGCAAGTCGAACGGTAACAGGTCTTCGGATGCTGACG
>NZ_JAAZTY010000039.1 GCF_018854775.1 Acidithiobacillus ferriphilus
AGTTCGAAATCGTAGTGTTCCAGATGCGATTCGGCCAGAGAGAGGATTACGGGGGCGCGAGACCGCTCGGCAGCGGCCATGACGCCCTCGACGAACTCCAGGCTCACGACGTCGAAAGCGCCTACCGCGTATCCATGCGCATAGGCATGGCTCAGCAGATCTTTCATATGCACCAAAGGCATAACGCTATCCCCCGAATGAATCCTGGACGGAAAGATTTCCGTTCTGGTCGTCGCATCACAGGATCCAACCTCCGTAATGCCTGGCCCTGAACAAAGCGCTCACCCATTATCGTACGGCTGGTTTTTCATCGGGTGAGACCCATGTAGAGGATCGGCAATTTTTCGGGCAATCTCTGCACCTGATCCAGAACCACATAGTTGTTCGCGCCAAAAATGCGGGATACGTACTGGTCAGCCCTGGGATCGAGGCTCAGGCAGTAGGGAGAAATGCCGATTTGGGTCAGTTCTTCGACGGCTTTCTTGGCGTCATATCGCAGGTATTGGGGATCGCGCACATCGTTATCCGCCGGCTCACCGTCGGTGATCACCAGCAAGAGTTTTTTGTTGCTGGGCTGACGTTTCAAAATCGAGCCGGCATGGCGGATCGCCGCACCCATGCGCGTGGATAACTGTCCGCTCATGCCCGCCAGGCGGGATTTGGCATGGTCGTTGTAGGCTGCGTCGAAATCTTTGTAGCGAAAATATTCCACATCGTGACGGCCGTTTGAATCGAATCCGTGAATGGCGAAGGGGTCGCCTATTTTGTTGAGGGCATCGGCGAGCAGCACCGTCGCTTCACGTGCCAGTTGTAATACAGTGCTTTCCGAACCCTGCACCGGGTCATTGGTGGATTCGGACAGATCGATCAGCAGCAGTACTGAGAGATCACGCACCTTACGCACGTTGCGCATCATGATGCGCAGATCGGGCTGCTCGCCCATACGCATCTCAATCATGGCACGCACAGCGGCGTTCAGGTCGATTTCATCGCCGTCTTCTTGCTTGCGCAGGCGCTGCACCCCTTGCGGTTGCAACGCTTCGATCAGATATTTGAGTCGACCGATGACAGGCTTGTGCTTGGCCACAATTTCATCAATGATCTCCAAGGCGCCACTTTTGGCCCGCTTTTCCAGTACGGTGCACCAGCCTGGTCGCTCCAGTTGCATCTGGTAATCCCACTCCGGGTAATGATAGGGCTCCGGCGGTGGCTCGCGACCCTCTTGTTGATTGAGACTGGTGGATTCCTCATCGCGGAAGAATTCGCTGGATAGTACCCATATTTCGTTGGCATCATCGCCTGCGCCGGGCACGTCGATGGCATTGACCATTTCCATCACACTGACGTATTTGCGAATTTGCTGCGTGGTGACGCCAGCGATCACCTGCCCGACTTCGCGGATATCCTCGAACTCCCAAATATAACGGTTGTCGTCGCGATAGGGGATATCCGGCAGATCCGCGGTGCTTGAATAGACCACGCCAAGTTGCTGCATTTCCGCAGCAAGGTGCAAACCGACCTCACGCACCCATTCGGTGGAGCGCAAGCAATCCTGATGCCCGCTGAACATCTGGCGACCCATCGCTACCCAAGGATGATCATCGGAATATTCCGGGTCCAGCAGAGCATGTGCCAAGCGCGCCATTAAGGGCGCGGCATCGTTGCCGGATGCGGGCGTTGCCGTGTGTAGCGGCAACCAGATTTGCCCGAGCCCAGGAAACTGCTTGAGGGCGATGGCTTCCACGCGGGCATCCTCAACCAATCCGACCAGCGTCACCTGCATCGCACTAAGCCCGGTACTGTCAAATTGGCGCGTGGTGTATACCTGATGACAGGCCGCGTGGGCGGCACTGGCGCGGTATAGTTCAATGCCGGAGGTGCGCGTTTCCTCACCTGACGGTGTCAGCCACACCAGATCATCGTACGCATCGGGGAGATGGATAATGTATCCCTCGATGGAGGGGCGGTAGCCTTCGCGCCGCTCGAAGTCGCCGCTGGTGGGGCGCATAAAGAAATCGCGCCCCCACAAGGCGCGCAAATACATGCCGATACGGCGCTGCACGTCAATGAACAGCGTGCCTTTGCGTTCCTTTTGCAGAACGCCCATAGATTCCGGGCTTTCCAACGCGAAATATTTTGCCTGGCCATCAAAATCGGTTTTGTGCGCCTGCGCGCCCCACAGCGCCCAGCGCCGCAGCCCGCCCAGAGTAAGCTGGCCCAGGAGTATGCTGAGGTGGTCCAGCATCGGACGCACCCCGCGCGGCGCCTGGGCGAGCAGGATGTCGAGCAAGTGCAAATAGGCACGGAACAGCTCCGGATCCCCCAATCGCGTAGCCGCCACGGGACTGCTGGAAAACATCGCGGCGATGACGGTGGCGCTGGTCTTGGAATACATTTTGATCCCGGCAGCGAGCATATCATGGACGGCATCTTCGCCCAGTTCGCGCGCCACCGCCGGTGCGCTTTGGATAAATGACACCACCAGATCGGTGCCGCGTCCCAGGGACTTCAGGCTGGCCGCGCCATTCAAATAGTCGTTTTCCAGTCCACGCGGGGTGAACACCCGCGCCGCCTCATCCCAGGAGGCGCGCAGCACTTCGCCGGCGTGCTCCCCGAGTTCGGCCAATATGTCCTGGTATTTTTCGAGTTCGACCGCCATCTTTGGCTCCGGATATCAGAAGAATGTACTCACCGCCGCGTCGAGTGCATCACGCATATCTGGATCATCGGTGATCGGCCGAACCAGCGTCATACGGCATGCCGCCAATGGCGCCACCCCCCGGGTAATCAGGTTGCCCGCGTAGATCAGCATACGTGTGGAGATTCCCTCGTCGAGGCCATGCCCCTTGAGGTTGCGCGCGCGTTCGGCGATGGACACCAGTTTGCCGGCGATTTCAACACCGACACGGGTTTCGTGGGCAACGATCTCGGTTTCAATATCGTGGGTAGGATAGCTGAAATCCAGTGCGCCGAAACGCTGTTTGGTAGACTGCTTCAAGTCTTTCATTAAGCTCTGGTAGCCCGGGTTGTAGGAAATCACCATCTGGAAATCGGGATGGGCCTGTACCAGTTCGCCCTTCTTTTCCAGCGGCAGCACACGCCGCGCGTCGGTGAGCGGGTGGATCACCACCGTCGTGTCCTGGCGGGCTTCCACCACTTCGTCGAGATAGCAGATGGCCCCAAAACGCGCGGCGATGGCCAGTGGGCCGTCCTGCCAGCGGGTGCCGGAAGCGTCGAGCAGGAAACGGCCGACCAGATCGGATGCCGTCATGTCCTCGTTACACGCCACGGTAATCAGTGGCTTGCCCAGTTTCCACGCCATGTATTCAACAAAGCGTGTTTTTCCGCAACCGGTAGGCCCTTTCAGCATCATGGGCATGCGCACCGAATAGGCCGCTTCGTATAGTTCCACTTCGTCGGCCACGGCGCGGTAGTAAGGCATATCTTGAACGAGATATGGATCAATTTCGGGTGACATTATTTATTTCACTCCTGAAGCCAAAAATAAGGCATTTAATCGGGCCACACCCGCCGCGGATGCAGGCTCTTGTGACTCTCTGAGCGAGGTGCAGAGGGTCGTTTTTCCTCAGTTGGGTTCGATGATGATGGCAAAAGCTCCTTGCCCGGACGGCCTGTGTTCAAGGCATTCGCCTGGGTGTCTGGCGCCGACGCTTCGACTTGCTGCGCTTGAACCTGGCGTACCCCTTGCGCCAGTTTGGATCCCAATTTCTTCACAGGCATAAGACCTCCTCAATGATCGCTTCCATATCCGCCACGGCTGCTTGGGCGCGTTTGCCCAGTCCGTAGACGCTCACCCCTTCGACCGCGGCGCCGCGATAAGCCGCTCGCCGCTGCATGCTGGCTTGCAATATCGGTATATCGAACTCCCCCAGAGCCTCGCGCATGGCGCGGGACAGGGCATTACGGGATTCCATTTGGTTCAGTACCAAGCGTGCGCGCAGGCCTGGATTCCATCGCCCGGCTTCGCTCACCGCGGCCGCCATCCCCACGCTGGCCCACAGATCAATCGGGGAGGGCAACACCGGAATTAATATCACTTGAACCGAGCGCATCACCGCAGCAACTACATCACCCTGAATAGTCGGTGGACAGTCCACCATGACATAGCGATGGGCGCATGCCAACTGCGCGATCGTCGCGGAGGGGTCATGGCCGGCCGGTATTACCGGCGGCAGGCCGGTGTCAGCGGTCATGGCGACCCACTGACTGAGCGAACCCTGAGGATCGGCATCTACCAGGTGAGTGGATCCCCGCCGAGCCAAGCCCGCCGCGAGATTCAGCGCCAGGGTGGTTTTGCCAGTACCCCCTTTTTGGTTGATTACCGCGATGATGCTGTCCGTCATACTTGCCCCCGTTACCGATTCGCTCGGTTTGTCGGTTTAGGTTCTTTCCATGGCGGCCAGCGCTTCCATCTCGCCGACGAAACGAGTCTTGCACTCGGCCAGTACGGCCTGACCTTCGGCATCAATACTGATGTTGACGTAGGTTTTGCCAAAGCTCACATTCGGATAGAAGTCCTCGCGTTTGGACAGATCAGCCATTTGATCCAAAAAATGGCGTGTCTGGACGTAACTTCCAAACTCAAATCGCCAGTTCAGCGTGGGCAGGCGTTCCTGTGGTCCTGATGAAGCCGCATTCAGATCCTTTACAGCGTTCATGCTATTGCTCCTTGATGCATCTCGGTCAACAGGTGATCCAGGTCGCGCAAGTGACCCAATTCCTCTTGCAGCAGACCGGCGAACAAGGCTTGCAACCCTTCTGCACGCACGCGGGCGCAGTAGTGGGCGGCTTCCTCGTACAGGCGGATCACGTCGATCTCCAAGTCGCGATCGATCAGCAGCATCTCCTCCAGGGATCGACCCGGACGAATGGGCGGCAATTGCGTGCCATTGGAAGGAATACCCAACATCAGCATGTGCTCAATCAACCGCTGCGCATGTCCGAGCTCCTCCTCCGCATCACGGCGGAAACGGCCACTGTATTCCTTCAACTGCCACATCGCGCTCAGACTGGACTGGGTGAGATACTGCTGCACAGCGGCCATCTCGGCACTGAGCGCGCGCATCAGGTAGCCCGTCATTCGCGGATCATTCGCCATGGCCACGCCGATACTAGCTGAGTGACTGGCTGACCACGCCGTCCAACCCGCTGTCACCGGCATCGGGCGCCTTCGGAAGTATGTTTTCCACTTCGGAATGGACGCGGGCGATGATATGGGCAGCTACCAGGCCATCGCCGACGCGCTCACACGCATCCGCTCCGGCGCGCACCGCCGCATTTACCGCACCGGTCTCACCGCGCACCAGTACGGTGACATAGCCGCCGCCCACGAACTGGCGACCCACCAGACGCACTTCCGCCGCCTTGGTCATCGCGTCTGCCGCCTCGATCGCCGGCACCAGGCCGCGCGTTTCAATCATACCCAATGCTACTCCGCTGACGTTTGCCATTTTTATCACTCCATGTACTACTGCTTCGGTTGATCCGTTTAAACCACTTATTCCGTCGGATTGCTGGGCAGAATATTTTCCACTTCACTATGCACGCGAGCGATGATGTGGGCGGCCACCAGGCCATCGCCGACGCGCTCACACGCATCCGCTCCGGCGCGCACCGCCGCATTGACCGCCCCGGTTTCACCGCGCACCAGCACGGTGACATAGCCGCCGCCCACGAACTGGCGACCCACCAGACGCACTTCCGCCGCCTTGGTCATCGCGTCCGCCGCCTCGATCGCCGGCACCAGGCCGCGCGTTTCAATCATACCCAATGCTATTCCGCTGACGTTTGCCATTTTTATCACTCCATGTACTACCGCTTCGGTTGATTCGTTTAAACCACTTATTCCGCCGGATTGCTGGGCAGAATGTTTTCCACTTCACTATGCACGCGGGCGATGATGTGGGCGGCCACCAGGCCATCGCCGACGCGCTCACACGCATCCGCTCCGGCGCGCACCGCCGCATTGACCGCACCGGTTTCACCGCGCACCAGCACGGTGACATAGCCGCCGCCCACGAACTGGCGACCCACCAGACGCACTTCCGCCGCCTTGGTCATCGCGTCC
>NZ_JAAZTY010000004.1 GCF_018854775.1 Acidithiobacillus ferriphilus
CCGGGTGATGCCCGAGACGCTGGCGGGCCTGCTCCAATACGTCGAATTCACCGTGTAAGCGCGACAGAACATCAAAATCTGCGCTGAGCTCCGTACCGCAATGGTGCTCCCGCAGCCATGCCCGCACATCCGGCCAAGCCTTGCGTTCGACATGCTGCAGCAAGTCCGCACGTAGCGCACCTTCCAGACCCGCCGCGTCCGCCAGCGCCTGGGAAATACCCACATGCCCGATATCCAGCAACAAATTCGGTACTGCACAGTGGATGAGGCTCTCCACCATCAGAGAAAGGACCTCCAGATCTCCCTCCGGACCATCCACCCCGAAAAGCTCGGCCCCTATCTGAAACGGGGCACGGCTCCCACCGAGCAAATCGGGCCTGGCGCGCAGCACTGTGCCAGCATAAGCCAGACGTCGAAGCTCCTTCGCGGAGGAGGTCTGGGCGTCTATACGGGCCATCTGCGGCGTCATATCCGAACGCAGGCCCACCAGCCGACCACTGTCCTGATCCAACAGTTTCCAGGTCTGCAAGTCGAGATCTGCGGCACTTCCAGTCAGCAAACTCTCCAGATGCTCCACCAGGGGTGGGATAACCTGGTGATAGCCCCACTGTGCGTAGAGATCAAGCAAAGCCCGGCGACAGTACTCCAGCGCCTCCGTACGTGCAGGGAGGACGTCTTCAAAACCACTCGGCAACAACCAGGTTGGGGGAGATTCAGGACGCGTCATTTGCCTGCCGGCTCCAGCGAATGGCGAAAATATTTAAAAAATGGCGAATCCGGGCTAAGCACAAGAATATCCTTGTCCCCCAGGCTGTGACGATATGTTTCCAGGCTGCGATAAAAAGAGAAGAATGCTGGATCTTTGCCATATGCCGCACCGTAGATAGAAGCCGCCTCAGCATCCCCCTGCCCCTTTAACTCTTCCTGTTGCCGATAGGCATCCGCCATAATCTGGGTTTTTTCCTTGTCCGCGCTGGCGCGAATTTCGGCGGCATCCGCGGCTCCCCGCGAGCGATAAGCATTGGCCTCCTGCGTACGTTCAGCCTCCATCCGTTTGTAGACGGCCTGCAGCACCGCCGGGGGCAAACCCACCTGCATAATGCGCACATCGACCAGATGCACGCCAAGGGATCGAAGGCGCCGATTGGCCGCCACCAGCACCGGCTCCGTTATCTTCTTCTGGTTACCCTGTATCACCGACGCCAAGGTCATTGTACCGATCTCGCCCCGCAAAGAAGAGCGCACAATGTCACCAATCTGGCTTTGTGCGCTCGCATCGTTATGCAGGCGGGTATAAAAAGCCAGTGGATTGACTACTTGCCATTCGGCAAAAAAACTGATGAGCACCGGCTTTTTTTCGGCCGTCAAAAATGATTCCGGCTGCGTACTGTAGCTTGCTAAACGATTATCGATGAACTCCACATTTTGCACCAGCGGCCATTTCATATGGAGCCCAGAAGCTTCCGTCACCCGTACCACTTTACCAAACTGCAATACTACCGCGGTCTGGGTCATGCGCACCGAATAAAAGCTCGCGGAGGCCAGTAACAACAAGGCGAGCACCACAACAATCAAACTCCAGGCCCAGTTCTTCATGATCTGGCTCCCGAGATCGGAATTCGCAAAGGCGCCGGGCTGCTCGTTAGTGCTACCGGCGAGGGGATGGACACAACTGGCGCCGTGACTGCTGCAGAGTTCGTCGGACTCTTGACCGCCATGGGGGCCTTGACGGGCATGTGGAGATAAATCACGGGCTGCCCCTTGCTCTCAATAATCACTTTCTGGGTATGACTCAGAATATCCTGCATGGTGTGTAAGTACATCCGTTCACTCACCACCTTTGGATTTTTCTGATAGGCCTGGAGGATGTCCGTGAAACGTGCGCTATCCCCCTTGGCACGATCCACTACCCGCTGCTTATAGCCCTCGGCATTCGTCACCATGGCGTTAGCATCTCCTTGAGCATCGGGAATCACCGAACTCGCATAAGCTTGCGCCTCGTTACGCACCCGCTCCATATCCTCACGTGCGGTCGTCACCTCCGTAAACGCTGGCTGGACCGCCTTGGGGGGGGCCACCTGCAGTAGTTGAACAGAGTTGACGGTAACCCCCGCATGGTAGCGATCCAGCAGATTTTGGGTGATCTGCTGGGCCTGCTGTTCAATCGCGCCTCTAGCGGATGTCAGCAAATCGTCAATCTTGCTACGCCCCACCAACTCACGCATGGCGGACTCCGCACCATACGAAATCAATTGATCCGGATTCGTGGTGGCAAACAGATAATGACTGACATTGGTAATTCGATACTGCACGGCAAAACGGACATCGACCACGCTTCCATCCGCAGTCAGCATCATGCCGGGGTTCAGTGAATCAGCGGCACCACCATAGCCCAGAATCAGACGATGGCTTTGCGCTACTTTAGGCAGATACACACGCTCAAAAGGGAATGGGAGCCGATAGTGTAAACCGGGCTGGCTGATGCCAACCTCTTTGCCAAAACGTAGCACCACCCCCTCTTCATCGGGTCCCACGACGTAAATACCCGAGGCAACCCAGAACAGAATCAGTATCGCAACTGCCAGAAAAGGTAGCAATTGCAGCCACTTGCGATCCATCTTCGAACCGCCGCCACGGCCACCACCAGAACCAAAAATACCACCCAGTTTTTTCAACTCTTGGGTGATTTTCTGGATGTCAAAAACCGGCTTTTGCGCATTGGGACGTCGTCCCCATGGGTTATTATCGTTCTTGTTTCCGTTTCCGCCCGGATCACTCCACGGCATACCACTCTCCTTCCTCAGCCATCGGCCGGTATTGTAGGGGGCGCATCCATCGCCTGACAACCGCTACTGTGCATTTGCGCACGCATGCGCCGCCAAGTGAGGTCATCAATATCAAAAATCAGATGTGCCATGCCCTGATCATCAAAGCTTTCCTCAACAATACTGGCCACGCGGTGTAAGCGGGCACGCAAGGCACCCTCTTCAGGCGTCAACGTCAGTTCTGCACGTAGCATGGATCGCCCTACACGCTGCGTCATCGCCCGCAGCAACTCGGGTATACCGGCACCAGAGCGGGCGCTGACACGCACCGCCATCAGGTTGCCAGAGCCTTCATATACATTTCCTGGTGCATCTCCTGTCAAATCCACCTTGTTGAGCACCAACAGACGAGGGATCTCATCTGCGCCGATTTCTGTCAAAACCGCATCCACCGCGGCAATTTGAGCATCACGGTCGGGAGCGCTCCCGTCTACCACATGGAGAAGTAACTGCGCTTGGTTCACCTCTTCCAAAGTCGCACGAAAAGCGGCGATCAAATCCGTCGGCAAATCACGCAAAAAACCGACGGTATCGGCCAGAAGAATGGCTTCGTGCCCCGCAATTTGCAAACGCCGTATGGCGGGATCGAGGGTCGCAAACAGGCGATCAGCGGCGTAACTGGAACTTTCCGTGAGGGCATTGAAGAGGGAGGACTTACCGGCATTCGTATAGCCGACCAAAGCGACCGTTGGTAGTGGTGCCCGCTGACGCGCCCGCCGCTGAGTTGCCCGATGCGCAGCCACCTTGACCAGACGTTCGCGCAGGGAGCGAATACGCTCGCCGATGAGACGACGATCCGTTTCCAATTGTGTCTCACCCGGACCTCTCAATCCGATGCCGCCGCGCTGGCGTTCCAGATGGGTCCAACCGCGGATGAGGCGTGTCCGCAAGCGTGTCAACTGCGCCAATTCCACTTGCAATTTGCCTTCGTGAGTATGCGCTCGTCGCGCGAAAATATCGAGGATGAGACCCACCCGGTCGACGACCCGGCACTGGAGGGCGCGCTCCAGATTGCGCTCCTGCACAGGACTCAGGACCCGATCGAAGAGCACGAGGTCTACAGACAAATCGGAAACCTGCTCCGCCAGTTCGGCTACCTTGCCACGCCCCAGAAAAGTCGCCGGATCGAGACGATCGCGCTGCACGGAAAGGAATGCCAACACCTCCGCGCCGCTGTCTGTGGCCAAATGTGAAAACTCTGCCCCATCGTCGGGATCAGTCTCACCCTGTAATACCACATGGACGAGCAAAATCCGCTCCTGAGGCGCGGCTACAGCAACTGCGGTATTCGCCAGAATCAGGCCTCTTCTTCCGTACTGCTCTCGCCTTCACCTTCTGGCAAGGGCAAACGCACATCGCGACCGGGAACCACCGTAGAAATGGCGTGTTTGTAAATCATCTGACTCACATTGTTGCGCAGCAATACAACGAACTGGTCAAAGGACTCCACAAAGCCTTGCAGCTTGATACCATTCACCAGATAGATGGCGACAGGAACGTGCTCTTTACGCAACAGGTTGAGAAAAGGGTCCTGAAGAACTTGTCCTTTTTGTTGTCCGGCCATTTTTTATCTCCTTGAACTATAGCTTCATGGCGCTTCTAGGGTAGTGAAAAAGCCTGTGGGACTCCTTGCACTGCAGGGCAATTAGACTAACTCAAAAACAAAGCAAATGCCATGCTTGTGCAGCCGCGATACAGTACATCTGCCCAGGGCGAAGCGGCAATCAGCTTTTGTCATGAATTGACCTGTCGCACGCTTCCCATTACGTTAGATGCAAAATCAGACAGCCCCAGGCACCCCTAGTTGTCAGTGGACGACCCGGTGGTCATCGCCCCTGATGTGGCACCCAATAAGGAGACGGAACCGTGGAAAAAACGACCATCAATGACAAGGCGCTCCGCGCCCGCGTCAAACTGCTCGGCAATTTGCTGGGCGAAGTCCTGCGCGAGCAAGCCGGAGCCCGGGTATTCAACGCCGTAGAACAGCTTCGCCAGGGATACATCCGTTTGCACAAAAAAGAGGATCTCCGCCTGCGTAGTCGTCTCGCGCGCTTCACGGATGCGCTGCCCCAAGATGATCTCGTGCTGGTGATACGCGCATTCAATACCTACTTTAGCTTGGTCAACATTGCGGAAGAAGAGTTCCAGCACCTGCATCGCCGCCGCTTGCTACAAAAGAAGGATGGGCTGTGGGTCGGTTCTTTCGAAGAAACCTTCCGCGAACTGCAAAATCAAGGTATCAACTCCGGGCAAATACAATTTCTCTTGGATCAAACGCGCTACCTGCCGGTATTCACGGCACATCCCACCGAATCCAAGCGACGGACGGTACTTCATGGTTTGCGCCGCATCTTTGTAGCCAGCAAAATGCTCGACGATCCATCGCTCAATGATGAGGAAGAACAGGATGTTCTCGACAATTTAAAGGCGCAAATCCAGATTCTCTGGGAAACCGAGGAGGTGCGTGCCAACCGACCACAGGTGCAAGATGAGGTCGAGAACGGCCTTTTCTACTTCCGCGACAGCCTCTTTGAAGCGGTGCCGCGCACCTATCAGGCGGCGCGGCGTGCGGCGCGACGGGTCTTTGGCAATGACGATATCGACATCCCGGCTTTCATCCGCTTCGGCTCCTGGATCGGTGGTGACCGCGATGGCAATCCCAATGTGACGGCGGCCATTACCGGTTGGGCCTTGCGTACCCAAAGCATCGAAGTGTTGCGTGAATATCAGCGACGCTTAAACGATCTCTACCAACTGCTCGGGCATTCCAGCCGTTTCTGCGCCATTTCTCCCATCCTGCTGGCCTCCCTGGAACGTGATGCCGATGACTTCCCGGAACTCGCCGAATGGGTGGATCAACGCTTTCCCAGCGAGCCTTATCGGCGCAAACTGCGCTACGTGATGACGCGCCTTGATCTGCGGCTCCGGCAGTTGGAAAATGGTCAGGTCCTCAACGAATCCTCTGGTCCGGCTTATGCGGCCGCGGAAGATTTCCTCGACGATCTTCTGCTCGTGCGCGACTCCTTGCGGGGCCACAATGATGACTACATCGCCGATCACGAGGTGCAAGACATCATCTGGCTGGTTCAAACCTTCGGTTTTCATCTGGCCAACCTGGATATTCGTCAGGAATCCACCGTACATTCCCGCACCATCGCTGAACTTTTCGCAGCCGTGCCCAGCTTCGTCAACTACCTGGAACTACCGGAAGAGACTCGCCTGCTGGTACTCTCGGAAGCGCTGCGCCGACCCGGTCCGCTGGTAGAAAAACAGCCCGATCTGTCGCCAATGGCGGCCGAGACCTGCGCCATGTTCCGTTGCATCGCCCAGTTGCGTCGTGAAGTCAGCGCAGCCGGTTTCGGCAATTATGTGATCTCCATGACACACGAGGCCAGCCACATCATGGAAGTGCTGGTCCTCGCCAAAGAGTTCGGCCTGGCCGGTTGGTCACGACAAGGGCTCTACAGTGAGATTGCCGTCACGCCACTCTTTGAGACCATCCACGATCTCGAACGCATGGACACGGTGATGTCCACCTTGCTGGACAACCCGGTTTATACCGAGATCCTCCGCAGTCAGGACGATACCCAGGAGGTCATGTTGGGATATTCGGACTCCTGCAAGGATGGCGGCATTCTCTCTTCCAGTTGGTTCCTGTATCAGGCGCAAATGCGGCTGGCTGCCCTGGCAGACAAACGCCGGATTCAGGTGCGTATCTTCCACGGCCGCGGCGGCAGCGTGGGGCGCGGTGGCGGCCCCACCTACGAGGCCATTCTGGCCCAACCGCCGGATACCGTACGCGGACAGATCAAAATCACCGAGCAGGGAGAGGTGCTCTCCTTTAAATATGCCAATCTGGAGACGGCGATTTATGAATTGACCGTGGGTGCGGCCGGTCTCATCAAGGCGAGCATTGGTTTGGTTCGGTCCGTATCCAGTGACAACCCGGACCACCTGCGGATTATGACGGAGCTAACCCGCACCGGAGAGGCGGTTTACCGTGACCTGACTGAAAACACGCCGGGCTTTATGGATTATTTCTACGAGGCCACCCCGCTTAACGAGATCGCCCACATGAACATCGGGTCGCGTCCCTCCCATCGCCAGCGAGGGGATCGTTCCATGTCTTCTATCCGGGCTATCCCATGGATTTTCGCCTGGGCCCAATCGCGGCATATTCTGCCGGCCTGGTATGGACTGGGTTCGGCACTCGCCCAGTGGCGGGAGGACAAGCCGGAGCGCTTGCAAGTTTTACAGGATATGTACCAACAGTGGCCATTCTTTCGGGCACTCATGAGCAATATCATCATGGCCATGGCCAAAACGGATATGGCTATCGCCGGCGAATATGCCGGTTTACCCAGAGATCAGGAGGTTGCCGCCGGCATATATCAGAAGATTCGTGCCGAATTCGAGCGCAGCTTGGCCGAGGTACTCGTCATGACCGAATCAAAGCAACTACTCGCCGACAATCCGACCTTGGCGTTTTCCCTACAGCGACGCAATGTCTACATGGAGCCACTCAACCATATTCAACTCGCCTTGCTGCACCGTTATCGCAACGATGACGCACCGCCCGAGTTCCGCGAGATATGGCTGGACCCCCTGTTGCGCACCATCAATGCCATTTCTGCCGGACAGCGCAACACCGGATAAGGAGGAGATGCGTGTCTCTGCCAGAATTAATCCTCGCGTCCGCCAGCCCTTACCGCCAGGAATTGTTGCAACGTCTGCAAATTCCATTCCGCGTGGAAGCTTCGGCGATCGATGAAACCCCATTACCGGACGAGGCGCCAGAGGCCCTCGTCTGTCGGCTGGCAGAGGCCAAGGCGCAGGCCGTGGCGCACCGCAATCCCCAGGCAGTGGTTATCGGCGCCGATCAGATGGCGGTCTGTGGTACCCGCATGCTCGGCAAACCGGGGAATGCCGAACGGGCCGTGGAACAACTGGGCTGGATGCAGGGTCAGGCCGTCGAATTTCTCAACGGCATTGCCATTGCCGCCGCATCCGGCACAGAAATATTTCTGGTGCCCTATCGGATCGTCCTGCGCACTCTAACGAGCATAGAGATTGAGCGTTATGTAGCGCGAGACCAGCCACTGGACTGCGCCGGAAGTTTCCGCTCCGAGGGGCTGGGCATCAGTCTGGTGAAGCGCATGGAAGGAGAAGACCCCCACGCATTGATGGGTTTGCCGCTGATCACCCTCTGTCGAGGGCTGCGCAAACTCGGTTACCCGCTACCATAACCCCCTGAAAGGACATTAAAAAGGGGCATCACTATGATGCCCCTCCGATTGCGCAAAGCAACTGGCTTAACCCCAGTTGTCTCCGCCGTCATCCAGTCCGAAGTCGTCATTGGACGCCAACTGGTCATTGCCCCAAGAATCGTCCGTCAAGCCCAGGTCATTGTCGCTGCCATCACCGACTGCATTACCCGATTCGTTGTCGTGTCCAAACAGACTGCCTGCCAGTGCCTGCCCGGCTGCCAGTCCGGCGCCCACACCAACACCAGTGGCAATCCCGGAAGCCAGACTGGACCCCAGCCCACCCCCCTGCTGCGGCATGCCGCCCATGGCCCCACCCGGGTTCACGGGACCATAACCGTTCATGCCCCCGAAAGGCGCGGAAGGCTGTCCACGGTAAATCATGCTCGCCTGCTGGCGGCGGCGCAAGAACATGGATATCAGCGCAATGAACGCGACGAGCCCCAGGAAAAACGCCAGCACTGTACCCCAGTGACTTTTTTTGCCGACCTTACCAATCGGTTTATTCACATGACTCTGCAATGATTTCTTAAAAGAGGTCAGCACCTGCGGTTTCACAAAGGGCATGTCGGGTGCAAGTTGCTCCGATTTCTGCAAGGCCGCTGCCGCCCCGGCCCAGTTACCCTGACGCGCCAAAATACGCGCTTCCAGATATTGCGCTTCTGCAGATTGCGGATGTGCCACCAATACTTTCCGCATCATGCTCTGCGCTTGATCCAAACGACCCGCCTGCACAGCCTGCGTGACTTGTGCTACACTCGGCTCAGCCCACGCTGCCGGTGCGACCAGCATCAAGGCAATGGCAATGAGTCCAAAAAGTTTTAATTGCATACGCTCCTCCAACCAAAATGTCGTGATCTGAATATGCGGTGAAACCCTGTCTAAATCAAGAGCATCACACACGCGGGATCAGCAGGCATTTTTGCCCGCATCGCTCAGCAACCGGCTCCCTGCGTTTACTACGAGAAAAATGCCGGGTAAGTTTGACAGCAGATGGAATTATCGCCATTATACTGACCGGTCGGTATAGGCCTGTGAGAGGTGTTGCTGTGCAAAAACCATTGCCAAGACCCATTGCCGCGGCACTGGCTACCGTGCTGGCAGGGAATCTGGCGGCCTGCAGCTTCGAGCCGCCACTGCGTGTTCCCCAGGCGCCACTGGATAAAACACCCTATACCGCTGCTGCGCGCATCAAACAAACGGTAGCGCCCGGGGGTGGTCCTGCTGGCCAGGCTCAGGAGATGGAATATGGCAAAGAACTCCACGAAGAATGGTGGAAGCTCTTTCACGCCAAAGCGCTGGACGAATTGATCGCCGTCGGGCTGAAAAACAGCCCGACCATCGCCCAGGCACAGGCGCAACTGCGCGAAGCGCAGGCCACCGCGAAAGTGAATGGCAGCATTTTTTACCCGCAGATAACCGGCAATCTTCAGGCGAATCGCAGCAAGGCCAGCGCCGCAGCCTTTGGCAGGAGCGGCGGTTTTCACTACTCCCTGATCACCGGCAGCGTCGGCGTTACCTACTACCCGGATATTTTCGGCGTCAACCGCCTGGTGTATCGCAACAGTGAAGCCTTGGTGAAGTATCAACAGTGGGAACTGGAAGCGGCACGGCTGACTCTGACCGGCAACATTGTCACCACCGCCATCGATGAGGCGGCGACGGAAGGTCAGCTTCGTGCCACCGTGGCCATCATTGCCCAGGAAAAGAAACTTCTGCAACTGACCGAGAGCCAGTACCGGGCGGGAGCCATCGGCTATGTCAGCGTGGTGAATCAACGCAGTCAACTGGCCACTGAAATGGCGACGCTGCCACCGCTGAAGCAGCAACTTGCCATCTATCGTCATGAGCTTGCCATTCTGGTGGGAAACTTTCCTGCGAACGCCAGACGCAAAAGCTTTACCCTCGAAGAGTTGCAACTGCCGGAAAAACTGCCGATAAGCCTCCCCTCGCAATTGTTGAAGCAGCGTCCGGATATCCGCGCCGCACTCGCGCAGATGCGGGCGGCGAATGCGATGATCGGAGAGGCGCGTGCGCAGTTTTATCCTACCGTCCAACTCAGCGCCGCATTCGGCGCCACAGCAACGCACCCGGGGCTGTTTTTCAACCCGGTGAGCAGCATCTGGAGCCTGGTGGGTGCCCTGTCGCAACCGATTTTTGAGGGCGGAAAATTGGAGGCGCAGAAAGCCGAAGCGCACGCCGCTTATGACGTAGTATACGCCTCTTACAGAAGTACGGTGCTCAGCGCCTTTGATCAGGTAGCGAATGCCTTGCGTGCGGTGGAGCATGATGCACAGACTCTCGCGGCGCAGCGAGAAGCGTTTCTGGCAGCCACCCAGGCGTTGCAACTGGCCCAGGCGAGCTATCGGGCGGGAGCCTCTGATTATCTCACCCTGCTGACCTCCGAAGTACAGTATGATCATGCCCGGATTGCTGAAATCAAGGCTGAGTCGCAGCGCTATCAGGATACCGCGGCGCTGCTCGTCGCTCTGGGTGGTGGCTGGTGGAACAAACCGGGGCACCGAGCCCCCCGCACCGCCGGCGTCCCACAAAATTCCCATTCAGATGCCGGTACATTGCCGGTAACGCAGGCTAACCCATGAGCAATCATGCATTCAGCACAGCCATCCGCCGCGGAGACTGGTCATGAAAAAAGCATTCATTATTGTCATTATCGTCCTACTCATTGTTTTTGGAGGTATTTTTGGCTTCAAGATCTTCGTTAACGAGAAGATTTCCGAGGCCATGGCGCACATGCCAAAACCCGTCATGACGGTCAGCGCTACCGCGGCCAAAACAGAACTTTGGCATCCTCGCCTGCAGGCCATAGCTTCTCTGGCGGCGGTGCAAGGGGTGGAAATCACCCCGCAGATAGCCGGCAATGTGACCGCCATTCATTTTCATTCTGGTCATCATGTCCAGGCAGGTACGGTGCTGGTGCAAATTGACGACAGCAACCAGCTGGCACAACTGGCGAGCGATGAGGCACAACTTCGTCTGGCACAGATCAATCTACACCGCACCCACGAACTGATTGCCACCAAAGCCGCCAGCCAATCACAACTGGATTCCGCTGTGGCTACGTACCAAAGCAGCGTGGCTACGCTCAAAAATATTCGTGCAACACTGAACAAGTTGGCCATCCGCGCGCCCTTCAGCGGTTATCTGGGCATCCGCCAGGTGAATATCGGGCAATATCTCACACCCGGCACCAAGATTGTCGACCTGCAATCTTGGGATCCGCTCCATGCGAATTTCACCTTACCGCAAAGTAAGCTACGGGATATTCATGTGGGCACGCGGGTGCAAGTCGAAACCAATGCACGCCCGGGTCAGATTTTCGACGGAAAAGTGACCGCATTGGGAGCATCGGTGAACAGCGCGACACGGCAAATTGCGGTGCAGGCCACCATTGCCAATCCGCAAGGTGTATTGCGCCCCGGACTTTTTGGCGAGATCACCGTAATCCGCAATATCGAAGAAAAAGTGTTGACGGTGCCCGTCTCCGCTCTTTCTTATAACACCTTCGGCAACTATGTGTATGTGGTTAAAAAGGTGACGCAGGATGGCAAGACCGTGGAAGTTGCTCATCAACAAGTCATCAAGAGCGGCAAGGAGCGTAATGGACAGGTGAATATCGTCTCTGGCCTTAAGGCCGGTGATATGGTCGTCACTGCGGGACAGGTAAAACTGGTGGATGGCAGTCTCGTCAAGATCAGCAACGAGAAAGATGCATGAGGCGCAGAACATGACTTTTACCGATATTTTTGTTCGCCGCCCGGTACTGTCTACCGCCCTGAGCCTCGTCATTTTTCTGCTGGGTTTGCACGCCTATTCGATGATGCCAGTCCGTGAATATCCGGCCCTCGTCAACACGGTCATCAGCATAAAGACCGCATACCCCGGCGCCAGCCCAAATACCGTACAAGGCTTCATCACCGCACGTCTGGAAAAAGTGATCGCCAGCGCACCAGATATAGACTACATGACCGCCGACAGCTCGGACGGTTCCTCGACCATCACCGTGTACATGCGGTTGAATTACAGCCCCAACGCAGCGCTCGCCAACATCCAATCGAAAGTGCAGCAGGTAACGGATCAGTTACCTGCCGGCAGTCAACTACCGGTCATCAGCGTAACGAATGGTCACCTGACAGATCTGCTCTATGTCGCCTTCTACAGCCAGGAACTCAGTCAGCAGCAAATTACCGACTATCTGCTGCGGGTGGCCCAACCGCGACTGGCCTCGGTACCGGGCGTAGGCGAAGCGCAGATCCTGCCACCAGGCGCCGGTAACGGGAATACCTACGCGATGCGGGTGTGGTTGAATCCGCAGAAAATGGCGGCGCTGGGCATTACCGCCGCGCAGGTTTCACAAGCATTGGCCGCGAACGATTTCATTTCCGCTGTCGGACAAACGCGGGGAAAGACGGTACAAAACACCATCGTCGCGACCACCAATCTGCATAATGTGGGTGAATTCCGCAATCTGGTTCTGCGCCAATCTGGCAACACCCTGATCCGGCTCAAAGATGTGGCCACAGTGGAACTCGGTGCACAGGATTACACCTCTCAGGCCTTTTTTGATGGCAAACCAGCGGCATTTATCGGTATTCAGGAGGCGCCCTCGGCCAACTCTCTGAATGTGGCTTCCGGGGTGAAAGCATCGTTGGCACAACTGTCAAAAAGCCTGCCACCCGGAGTGCATATGGCCATTCCTTATGACGCCAGCACTTTCATCAAGGCTTCCATCGATGAAGTCGTCATGACCATTGGAATCACCCTTGCCGTGGTGGTGCTGGTCATTTTCCTCTTCCTGGGTTCTTTCCGTGCGGTACTCATACCCGCGATCGCCATCCCCCTGTCTATTGTGGGCGCCGGCCTGATCACCTGGTTCATGGGCTTCACCATCAACCTGCTGACCCTATTGGCAGTGGTTTTGGCCATCGGACTGGTGGTGGACGACGCCATCATCATCGTAGAGAACGTACATCGACATATTGATGAAGGGAAAACCCCTTTTACAGCGGCTTTAATGACCGGACGGGAGCTGGGAGGGCCGATCATCGTCATGTCCACCACGCTCATCGCCGTATTCGCCCCCATCGGATTTATGGGAGGACTGACGGGCAGTCTGTTTAGTGAATTCGCGTTTACGCTGGTGGCTACGGTTTTAGTGTCCATGATCGTAGCGCTCACGTTATCGCCGATGCTCTCCAGTAAGATATTACACCCAACCAGGGAACATGGCTTTGAACACTTTATCGAGCAACGCTTCACTGGTCTGCGCAATTTCTACGACCGTATCTTAGGCAGTACACTGAATTATGTGCCGGTCACCATGCTCTTTGCCGCGGTAGTATTCGGAAGTATCTACTTTTTGTTTAACACCTCGAAATCCGAATTGGCCCCAGCCGAAGATCAGGGCATCATTTTTAATGCCGGCACGGGTGGCCCAACCATTACGCCGGATCGGCTGGCCAATGATGGACAACAGGTTCTAAAGGTGTTGAATAAATATCCTGAAACCAGGGCAACCTTCATGGTCACCGGCATATCGGTGGGCAGCGGCGGCGGCTCCAACAGCCTGTTCGCCGGCATGAACCTGACGAATTGGGACAAACGCTCCACGACGGCGATGCAATTGCAGCCACAGACCCAGCGCGCCCTGCAAAGTGTCCCGGGACTCCAGGTAGCCTCATTTTTACCACCGTCTCTGCCCGGTTCGGCAGGCGGTCTGCCGGTGCAATTTGTGCTGCAGAGCCCAGGCAGCTACGGCAAAATCGATCAGGTGGCTAGCCAATTGATCGCAAAAGCTTACAAAAGCGGTTTGTTTTTCTATGTCACCAAGGACTTGCGTATCGACAATCCTGAAATCGTGTTGAAGATCAATCGGAATATGGCCGCCACCCTTGGGCTGACCATGGCGAACATCGCCCAGGATCTACAGCCCCTGCTGGGCGGCAACTATGTTAATCGTTTCGATATGGAAGGCCGCAGCTACAAGGTCATTCCCCAGGTCCCGGACCATTTCCGCCTCGATCCAGCCGCCTTGAAGCAATATTACATCGCCACCGGTAGCGGTCAGATGGTGCCCTTATCTACCGTAGTCTCCATTGAAACCAAGGTCGAACCGCAATACTTGCCACAGTTCCAGCAACTCAACTCGGCAACCATACAGGCGGTGCCCAAGCCTGGCGTTACCTTGGGCGAGTCCTTACGGTTCTTCAAGGTTGCGGCAGAAAAAATCATGCCCAAGGATTTTTCTCTGAACTATGCGAGTCAATCTCGTGAATACATGCAAGAGTCGGGTGCATTGCTAACCACCTTTGCACTGGCCATCATCTTGATTTATTTGTTGCTGGCCGCACAGTTCGAGAGTTTCCGCGACCCGCTGATCGTGCTGATCACGGTACCCATGTCCATCAGTGGTGCGTTGATTTTCATCAGCCTGGGGCTGGCTTCCATCAACATCTATACAGAATTGGGGCTGATTACACTGATTGGTCTGATCGCCAAGCAAGGTATTCTTATCGTGCAGTTCGCCAATGAAATTCAGAAGAAAGAAGGACTCAACAAGCGTGAAGCCGTGCAGAAGGCCTCCAGCATTCGTTTGCGTCCCATCCTCATGACTACAGGGGCGATGGTGCTGGGCGTTCTACCCTTGCTGCTAACGGGCGGACCCGGCTCGGTCAGTCGCTTCCAGATGGGCCTGGTGATCTTTACGGGCTTGGGTATTGGCGCTTTCTTCTCGCTCTTCGTGGTGCCAGCCATGTATATGCTGGTCGCCAAGGATTTACACGCGCCCAGGAACACCCAGGAAGTCTGACGGAAGCAGGCTGTTTGGCGCAATGGAGCTGACCGGGGTGCTGATTGGGATCCCGGTTTTTTCACTTGACAAGACGGAAGGTGGCCAGAAGAATACTGAATAAATATTCTCGCTAGTCTTGTTGGGGGACATCCGATTTTCCGCTCCCTGCCGGGTTGACTGGTTCGCCATTCGCACACAGGTAAATTTTTTCATGGGTCACAAATTCTTCCTGAGCATTCAGACCTTAGCAAAGAGGTCCTGGTGACTGCGCAACGCATCGATGGCAAATCTATAGCCAAAAAAATACAGGCGGAGGTCACCCATCGCAGTCAAGCCTTTCTCCAGCGTCATGGACGCTCCCCTGGCCTTGCGGTAGTGCTGGTCGGAACCGATCCGGCGTCTCAGGTTTATGTGCAAAAAAAACGGAATACCTGTGCTTCAGTAGGCATCAACTCTTTTTCCGCCAATCTTCCCGCAGACAGCACGCCACAACATCTCCTGGCCCATATTGCCGAATTAAACGCCAATAATGCCGTGGATGGCATCCTGGTGCAGTTGCCCCTGCCCCCGCATTTTGATCCTGAAGAAGTCATTGAAGCCATTGCTGTCGACAAGGATGTCGATGGCTTTCACCCCTACAATGTCGGCCGCCTTGCGCTGCGCGCGCCACTGCTGCGCTCCTGTACGCCCGCCGGAATCATGACATTGCTTCATAAAACCGGCATAGAGCTCGGAGGGAAAGAAGCGGTGATTGTCGGCGCATCCAATATTGTCGGGCGGCCTATGGCACTGGAGCTTCTCCTGGCCGGGGCGACGGTGACCGTCTGCCACCGTTTCACCCGCGATCTTGCGGCCCATGTGGGACGCGCCGAACTACTCGTCGCGGCGGCAGGCAAACCGGGACTGATACCTGGTGAGTGGGTTCGTGAAGGAGCCGTGGTCATTGATGTAGGCATCAATCGTCTTCCAGATGGGCGTTTGACCGGTGATGTAGACTTTGCCGGTGCGGAGCAACGTGCGGCATGGATCACTCCAGTCCCTGGCGGGGTCGGCCCAATGACGGTAGCCACACTCTTGCAGAATACCCTGTTTGCGGCAGAGCGACGCATGGGACACGCACATGAATGAAGCACCTGCCCAGCAAAAATCTGCTGCGGCGCCCTCGCTGGACAATCCCGATCTCTACTTCAACCGCGACCTCAGCATCCTCGAATTTAACCGCCGGGTACTCGCGTTGGCTGATGATCCACATGTACCCCTGCTGGAACGTTTACGTTATCTGACCATCGTTTCCAACAATCTGGACGAATTTTTTGAAGTACGCATGGCAGGGCTTCTGCAGCGGCGCAAATTTGGTGCGGGTCCTTCGGGGCCGGATATGCTCGGACCAAATATCGAAATTGAAGCCGTATCCGAAATGGCCCATGAGATTATCTCTGCGCAATATCGCTGCCTGAACCAACGACTGATACCTGCCCTGGCCAAAGAGGGTATCCGTCTGTTGCGTCGACGCGAATGGCAGGCCGCGCAAAAACGCTGGATCAGCAGCTATTTTCAGAGTGAAGTCCTACCTCTGCTCACCCCCTTGAGCCTTGACCCAGCCCACCCCTTTCCCAAGGTACAGAACAAAGGACTAAATTTTGCCATCGCCCTGGAGGGCCAGGATGCTTATGGGCGGCATAGCCCCATCGCCATCGTGCAGGCACCGCGGATACTGTCGCGTATCATCCAGATTCCAACGCACCTGGCCGGTCCGCATGATTTCGTGTTTCTCTCCTCCATCATTCACGAACATGTGCAAACCCTTTTTCCGGGCCTGACGATACAGGGTTTTTATCAATTTCGGGTAACCCGCAATAGTGAACTCTTCGTGGACGAAGAGGAGGTGGACAACCTCCTCGATGCGATCGCTGATGAATTACCGATGCGTCCTTTTGGTGAGGCGGTACGGCTGGAAGTCGCCAGCAACTGTCCGCGCGAGGTCATCGATTACCTCTTGAAGCATTTTGAACTTGCTGAGGATAATCTGTATTCGCTGCCGGGTCCCGTGAATCTATCACGGCTGGCCGCCATCATCGACATGGTTCCTCGCCACGATCTGCTCTTCCCACCCTTTGTACCCGGCCTGCCCTCAGTCTGTATGCGCCCGGAGAATATATTTGCCCAACTCCGCGAGGCACCCATTCTCCTCCATCACCCTTACCAGAGCTTCAATCCGGTACTGGATTTTCTCCGCCAAGCGGCCAATGATCCGCAAGTCATCGGTATCAAACAGACCTTATACCGCACCACCCCGGATTCTCCCATCATTGATGCACTGATAGAAGCGGCAATGGCGGGTAAGCAGGTCACTGCCGTGGTCGAACTCAAGGCCCGCTTTGACGAAGCCAATAACATTCGCATGGCAGAACGCCTGGAAGAGGTGGGTATACAGGTGGTGTACGGCGTGGTCAACCATAAGGTACATGCCAAGATGATCCTGGTCCTACGCCGTGAGGAGGATGGGGTTCGCCTCTATGGGCATCTGGGTACTGGCAATTATCATCCTCGTAATGCGCGGATTTATACCGATCTTAGCCTGCTCACCACACATGCTGACATCACGGCCGACATGAACGATCTGTTCATGCACATCACCGGCATGGGTAAGGCACCGCAACTGCGTTGCCTGCTGCAAAGTCCCTTTACCATGTTCAGCGGGATATGTGATGCCATCGAGGCAGAAACCCGACTCGGCGTGAAAGGCCGCATCATCGCGCGAGTGAATGCGCTGGTCGAATCAGACCTGATTCGCGCCCTGTACCGGGCCTCCCAGGCCGGAGTGGAAATCGACCTGGTGGTACGCGGTGCCTGTGCCCTACGTCCCGGCATACCCGGTGTCTCTGAATGTATCCGGGTGCGTTCCATTGTCGGTCGCTTTCTCGAACACAGCCGTGTCTACTACTTCGGGAATGACGGACATCCCAAGCTTTGGATGTCGAGTGCCGACTGGATGGGACGCAATCTCTTTCGCCGTCTGGAAGTCGCGGTACCCATTCTCGATCCCGACTTGCGCGCACGCATACTCAAAGAAACCCTTCAGCTCTACCTGGAGGATGACTGTAACGCTTGGGTCATGCGTGCCGATGGTACGTATGATTTTCTGCGTAAACCCCCCGATGCCACCTGTAAATCAGCTCAGGACCGTTTACTGGAACACTACGACAGGAGTAGCCAGCATGCGTGACAAGGTTTCGTCGTGATCCGGGTACTGGTGCTCAACAGCAAAGGAGGTGCCGGAAAGACGACAGTTGCCACCAACCTCGCCAGTTTGCTGGCACTGCGCGGTTCGGTACTGCTCGCTGACCTGGATCCGCAGCGCTCGTCCAGCACCTGGGCCGAACGACGGTCGGAGCGGCTGCCAAAGCTGTCCATCATTGCCGATGCTGATCGGGATTTCCGTGGTTATCCAACGAGCGATTTCGTCGTCTTTGATGCCCCTGCTGGCCTGAAAAAAGGACGTCTGGAAGATATGCTTGATGAGGTGGAGGTGCTGTTGGTACCTATCGGTCCCTCTTCTTTTGATATGGACGCCAGCCGTCTTTTCCTGGAAAAACTGAATGAGATTAAACGCTTTCGCAAAGGTAAGGTGCGCATGGGCGTTATTGCCAACCGCGTGAATGCGCGTACCAAGGGCGGACAGCGTCTGCAACTATTTCTGTCAGATTTGCACTTACCGGTGGTGGCCACCCTGCGTGATAATCAACTCTATGTGCGAGCCGCGCAACTGGGCGCGGGCATAGCGGATTTGCGGATGGCGGAAACTCGCGCTGAATTACCGCAATGGGCGCAGCTCCTGCGCTTTGTAACGGAGGGGAAGCATGGAACAGGAGCTTAAACTACAGATACTCGATCCGTCCCCTGCCGCCTGGACAAAAATCAGCCAGCATCCTCTGCTGGCACTGGGTACAACCTCCCCTTTGCAACTCCACGCTTTCTATTATGATAGCCGTGATGGCGCCTTGCAGCGCGCCCGGCTAGCCTACCGTGTACGTCGGGAAGAGAAAGAGTGGGTGGCCACCCTCAAGGCCGAAGGCCAATCCACTGGCGGACTGCATCAGCGTCCCGAATGGAACGTCACCGTATTCTCCTCCGAAGCTGATCTCCGGGTGTTTACCGACCCGGATGCTGTGGCGTTACTCACGCCCTTTTTGGGTTTGGTCTTGCAAGTCATCCTCGAAACCCGTTTTGAACGGTTGGAGAGTCGGGTGGATCGCGTGGACGGCAGCCAGATTCTGGTCGCACTGGATCGCGGAGAAATCGTTGCCAACGGCGGCTTACGTGAACCTATTCTCGAAGTAGAGTTGGAATTGGCAGCAGGAGAGGCTGCCGCGGTATTAGAGATGGGCGCGGAACTGTGCCTCGATCTGCCGCTGTTGCCCGATGGGGAAAGCAAGATGCTTCGGGGCTTGCGTCTCGCCGGGCTGATACCGGCCGAGGTCGGTGCGATGCGCTACCAGACACCACCGCTACGCCGCCACGAAAATGCCGGAAAAGCATTCAGCCGCCTGCTGATCCAACAAAGTCAACAAGCGATTAGCGAAGCCCGGCGACATTCAGCCGATAATAGTACGAAGACCTTACATCAGTTGCGCAAAACCGTCCGTAGCCTGCGCGCGCTGCTGCGTTTCTGCCGGGCTCTGGATGCTGACAGCCATCTCGCCAGCACCGCTCAGGAATTGGCTGCCTGGTTTCATCAACAAAATATACGACGTGACCATGAAGTGCTCGCCATGTATTGGGAAGCGTTGGCCACGGCTACGGGCAGCGAAGTGATCCCGCTGCATAGTTGGTTGATAGAGCAAGCCGAAGCAACACCTGCCCATCTCGGCCAGTGCGTCGCCGCAATTCTGAAGCTTTGGGCACGGCTGCTGCGTGCAGCGCTATACAGTGATCAGGATCTACAACACTACGCAGAAATGCATCTGCGGCGTCAGGATCGCCAATTAATGGCGGCGGGAGCCGCAGCCAAGACCGCCACCAGTTTTCATGCCTTGCGCATACGCATCAAGAACTGGCGCTATGTGATCATCGCCCTTGGCGATATATGGCCCAGCAAAGACAGTAAAACACTGCTCAAACTGCTGTCATCCCTACAAGAAATCTCTGGTGCTGTCCATGACGCCGATATGGCAAGACAGCATCTGGCGGGGCTGGCTACCAGCCGCAAGCACGGGCTCGCTTTCAGTGCGGGGATGCTGATGGGCTATCTCCATGCACGGGAGAACCGACAACGCAAAAAATTCTCCAGGTATTGGGAGCGGCTGGAGAACGCCCCACGGCCGTGGGGCTGATTCCGTCAATATTTAATCCAACCCCTCGCGCTTGTGTTCGGTCATATGCGCAATCAAGGCAATTTCGTGGGCCAGACAATATTGCGGTTCTGTTACTCCCCACTCGCGCGCCTGCTCCAGATCATAAGTGTCAGTGTCGCAGACCTGCTCCAGTTGCTGACAGTTCAGACTCTCGCTTAAGAAACCCGCCACCTCGGCGATCTGGTTATTGCCCAGAACACTGACCGCCTCGCCGAGCGTGAGATTCATCTTGCCACTTAACTGCTCCGCAACCGCCATTGTTGCTGCATCCAGGCTATTTTCGTCCTTCAGCAGGAATGCTCTGGAGAGGGCAAGTTGACGATCTATAGACATCTTTTATGTCTCCTTATCTATTTGAATACATTTAATGTTTATTGGGATGAGAACGCTGTATGACTTCTGCCAAGTCGCGGGAAAGCTTAGGCTTGCCCGCGAGCATTTTCAAGGCTTCGCCCATAGCCTGCTGACGTGGGGCGTCATAACGCTGCCAACGGCTCAGGGGTGTTGCCAGACGCGCCGCCGTCTGTGGATTAAGATCGTCAAGACGACGGAGTTGTTCCGCGTAAAAGGCATAGCCCGAACCATCTGCGGCATGGAAAACCGTGGGATTGGCGGCAAAACCACCAAGCACTGCACGTACCCGATTGGGTACCCGCCAATCAAAGGCAGGATGCACGAGCAAATGCTCTACCTGACGCAGGGTTTCCGGGCGTGGCGTGGCTGCCTGTATCGCAAACCATTTGTCGATCAGCAGCGGATATTCATGCCACCTTCGGTAAAAGTCGAGCAGGATATCCTCGGCATCATGGTGGCGATGCTGTACCAGCAACTGAAAAGCGGCCAAGCGGTCCGTCATGTTATCGGCCTGGGCATATTGCTGACGGGCGTACAGGGCCATTCCCTCGTGACCTTCGTGGTCGCCGGCGATCAGATAACTCAGGGCCAGGTTACGCAGGCGCCGACGACCGATAGACAAACCGTCGCGCTGATAGGTCGCAGCAAGATCGTGATACAACCCCATCCACTCGGGCACGAACTGCATACCGATGGTGCGCATCAAGCTGTCGCGCGCGTGATGAACGGCTTCGACGGCAATCACCGGCATCTGCTCGCCGATATAATCCTCGCTGGGGAGTGAAAGCAGTTCGGCACGGAAGGCCGGGTCTATCTGTGCATCACCTAAGGTCGCCGCGACAGCATGCCGCAGGGCGCTTGGCAGTGAAGCAAGCGATGCATCAGCCACGGTGGCGAGTAAGGCTTTTACCGCAAGATCCTGGATACTCTCCCAGCGATTGAAGGGGTCATCATCGTGGCTGGCCAAAAAACTACGGGCATCGTCATCCAACGGACTTTCGAGGCGCACCGGTGCAGAGAAGCCGCGCAGAAGGGAGGGAATCACTGGATCAGGCAGGTTGTCAAAAGTCCATGACTGTTCAGTCTGCTCCAGTAAAAGTATGCTTTCACGGTCAGTTCCATTCAGCGGGACCCGTTGCCCCTGGGTGTTGAGCAGCGCCATACGCACGGGGATCGGTACCGGCTCTTTAACGGACTGCCCAGGCGTTGCCGGGGTTTCCTGACGCAGGGTGAGGGTATAGCTATGCCGGGCCGGATCATAGCTACCGGTCGCGCGCAGGATCGGTGTTCCCGCCTGGCCATACCAGCGACGAAAACCGGAGAGATCGCGCTGGTTGGCATCTTCCATGGCGGCGACAAAGTCTTCAATGGTAACCGCCTGACCATCGTGTCGCTGAAAATAGAGATCCATGCCCTGGCGAAACTGTGCGTTACCCAACAGGGTGTGGATCATCCGCACCAGTTCGGCGCCTTTTTCGTAGACCGTCGCCGTGTAGAAATTATTGATTTCGGAATAGGCATCGGGCCGCACCGGGTGCGCAAGGGGGCCGGCATCCTCCGGGAACTGGGCAGCGCGCAAACGGCGCACATCATCGATGCGCTGAACACCACGGGAATTCTGATCGGCACTGAACTCCTGATCGCGAAACACGGTCAGGCCCTCCTTGAGACTCAACTGAAACCAGTCACGCAAAGTCACTCGATTGCCGGTCCAGTTGTGGAAATATTCGTGGGCAATAACTGACTCAATGCCCTGATAGTCGTTGTCCGTAGCGGTCTCCGGGCTGGCAAGCACATATTTAGCATTAAAAATGTTGAGGCCTTTATTCTCCATCGCGCCCATATTGAAGCTGTCGGTAGCAACAATCATGTAGCGGTCCAGGTCGTATTCCCGACCATAGACCTCCTCATCCCAGTGCATGGCGCGCTTGAGGCTGTCCATGGCCTGGACGCAGGCGCCGGTGTCACGTTCAGCCACATAGATTTCCAGCACCACGTCCCGTCCGGAAGCGGTACGGTACTGATCGCGAACCACCGCCAGATCACCAGCCACCATGGCGAAGAGGTATGCCGGTTTGGGATAAGGATCTTCCCAGCGGGCCCAGTGCCAGCCGTCTTCCTCATCACCCGTGGCCATACAGTTGCCGTTGGCGAGCAGCACCGGGCAATTTTTTTGTGGGGCGTGCAGGGTGACCGTGAAGCGGGCGAGGCAATCAGGACGATCCAGGGTGTAGGTAATGCGCCGGAAACCCTCCGCTTCACATTGGGTCAAGAATTGCCCGCCCGCATGATAGAGGCCGGAAAGCGTGGAGTTGGCCGCAGGATGTATGCGTACCCTGCTTTCCAGAACGAAAGATTCCGGGGGGTTCAACAGCACCAATCCCGCGTCGGTCAGTCGATATTCATGCTCTGCCAGAGTCCGGCCATCCCGCTGGAGACTCAACAGTTCCAGGGACTCGCCGTCCAGATGCAATTCGGTAACCGGCGCCGTAGCGGTGCATTGAAAATGAAGACAGGCAGACACCTCCGTATTTTCCGGGTCCAAACGCAGATCAAGGGCGATTTCAGAGATCTGATAACTAGGTACTTTGTAATCGCCGCGCTGAACCACGACTGCGTTTGTCCCGGATATGGTCACTTCTGGCATGCTCCATTTTGCAGGTTACCAAGGTGTGCAACAAAATCTTTGAGACTTTCTTTGTTCAAGCCATGTATCAGGGTGGCCGCACCTTTTTGATCGCAGTAGATCAGGGTGGGGGTAGCCATTTCACCGCTCTCACCGAGCAGCCTGGTATTATTTTTTACGGCGCTAACGGTGGCTATGCCGGGATTTCGAGCAGGCTCGATACCTCCCTCTTCCGTTCCCTCATTAAAGCTATTTTCGTTTTCCGCCATAGCGATAGCGGGGTCCTTGGCACCGAGAATAGCAGCGGCTTTAGGGCCACTGCTCTTTTTGAGGAACGCCACCACCACATAACGCACTCTGAGCTTGCCGGCGTCAATCAGTGGCTTAGCCTCTTCATAAAACTTGTGGCAGAAAATGCAATCAGGATCAACAAAAGCGATCACCTCAGGTCCACTGGTGCCCAGCACAAAGCTGTCGGTATGAGCAGCCTTCGCGGCCATGGTCGCAGGGCTTGTCGGCTTGGGAATCAGACCAAGCTTCAGCATCGCCGCATGCGCTTCGTCCGTACCTTGCGTATTCAGGACTGGGCCGGCAACCAGATATTTGCCATCCGCAGTGGCAAAGGCAATAGTCGGACGTCCTTCCAGAGTCACTTCGATCCCGGTTAATCCCCCGGGGCCGGGGAACACCTTCTCAGCCTTGGCCTGCCCATGGGTCACGGATTCCAGCAAGCTTTCCGCGGCGCCAAGGCTGACTTCCGTTCCCATGTGGGGCATTGCAAAACGGTCCACGACAGCGCCGGTAAGGCCGCCGATGATAAAAAGGGCCACGGCCAACGCAATGGATTTTTTCTCCATGAATGGATACGTCCTTATATTTTGGTGAGGTGTAATGACGAATGACGATATGCTGAGATTCTAAACCTGTGCCCATAGTAAAAGCCAGACGACCACCATCCATTAAAGTCGCCCTGAATCACTAGGGGCCCCATACCCAGACATTGGTTCCCATCAGAAAACATGCCACCAGAGCATGCTTGCCGACTACCATGCGCAGATGAATTCATAGCTTACCTCCGATGCGCAAGAGTCCGACCACAATACCCTCGATCCTCAGGTTGTCACGCTGCAAATCTACCGAAATGGGCAAAAATTCGGGGTTTTCCGGCAGCAGCCAGACCTGATCACCATCCCGCTTCCAGCGTTTGACCGTCACCTCACCATTGACCCGCGCGACCACCATCTGGCCATCCTGAAGCGTAAGTGCCGCCTCGTGACGAACGGCGAGAATATCGCCATCGAGAACACCCGCGTCACGCATACTCATCCCCTGCACCCGCAACAGATAATCAGCCCCTGGCGAAAAAAGCCGGGGGTCGACGGGCAACGCCCCCTCCCGGAACTCTTCAGCCAGCATGGGTTGTCCGGCCGCCACTCGCCCGATCAATGGTAAGCCGATCTCCTCTTCCGCGCTCGCACAGAGGCGGATACCCCTGGCGGTACCACCCTGCAGCAAAATATAGCCCTTGCGCGCCAGCACCCGCAGATGACTCTCGGCGGCATTGGGCGAACGGAAGGCAAAAGCGCGCATCAACTCAGCACGGGTGGGCGGCAGATTGTCTTCTGCCATGCGGGCACGAATCCAGGCGAGAATCTCGGCCTGTCGGAGGGTGAGTTCGTCCATGCAGCATCTCCTGAGGACCGGCGAATAGTAAACCATATAACGGCTATATTTTTATACAGTTTCGCTACGGAATGCAAGTAGGGTGATTCAGGACCGTGCCCCCCCTCAGTTTTGTCTGCGGCTTGGCCGTTAAGCGCGTTCATAGCCATCCGCAAAAAGTGGACTGTCCACGTTTTATGAATCGGACAGAACTTATAAATAGCACAGAGTATAATGAATAAGTTATATCTCTCCATCCAATCCGTTTGCTTGACAGCCCCCACTTTGTTAAAATTTTGCAACAACCATGTGCAGCGGAATATATAAGGCTGAAAGATTGACAAAATGAAATCTCTTTTAACTGCTTACTACATCATCGGACTATTTCTGGGGAGCACCAGCATCGCTTTCGCAAGCACGCACGGTCGGGGTATTGTTGGCCTGTGGCGAACCGCGGGTGGCAACGCTTATATCCGTATTTATGAGAAAAATGGTGCGCTATTCGGACAAAGCGTCGGGCACTTGCAAGACACTGTGCAGCAGGCCCGCGCCAAGGGCCAGCCGCAAATTCTGGCCGACTTCGTACCAAAGCGTCCGGGGGAATGGTCACATGGTCGCATTTACGATCCGAACAGCAACACTTATTTTCATGGCACGCTGACGGCCCTAGATCCCCATGAACTTAAGGTATACGGCTATATCGGTTTTTCATGGCTCGGTGGTAACACTATCTGGACCCGGGTTTCGACCAAGTTGAATCATCAACATGGAGATTCGCACTTATAGCAAATTTCCAGGCGGTCATTGATCAGTGAGCGATCTGGGCCAACTGCGCGTCATTGATTTCCACTTTAGCATGCTCCCGCAAGTCCTTCAGATAAGCTATCGACAGTAAACGACTTCTTTGTTCCTCCAGAGACGTGCGAATTTGCGCCGCCACTTTGGGGTTTATCGCCGCTGCCGAGGGGGCAGTCACATGGGTGATCGCAAGAATCTGGTAGCCTGACGGCGTCTTCACCATATCCATAGAAGGGATTCCGTCCACTGGTGCGGGTGTTGTGAAAGCAGCCGCTAGCGCTGCATTATCCAGCCCCTGTCCATTACGCCGAGTTATATCGAGATAAGTGTGCAGCGGATGGGCACCGCCATCTGTCAGCACATTCATGTCTTTTGCTTGCCGCGCTGCCGCCAATAGCGCTTGCGCCTTGTTTTTAGCAAGCTTTTTCGCCTTCGCAGAGCTTAGCTTCGCAGTAATGCTTCTCACAACAGCGCTCAAGGGTTGCGTGCTACCCGGCGTATAATGGAGCAAATGCACAGCCAGTAAATCACCATTCGCCAATCTGAGCGCTGTGCTATTTTTACCGGCAAGCACAGCCTTACTGAAGGCAAGGTCGAGTGCTCTGGCGTCCGCAAAAGGCCCCTGAGCGAGCACCCTTCCAGCCGTGAGCATACCACTCTCTTGAATCTTCAGATTATAGGCCTTGGCAACCGCAGCCAAACCGTCAGGGCTACTAAACAGGAGATCCTTAAAATTTTCCACTTGAGCCTGGAAGGCGTTTTCCGCCTGGCTATTAAAAGATGCCGCACTCTGCTCGGCCGCCACCGCGGAAACATTGCTGGCGGGGTTCGTCGGCGACAATCGCTTGCCGACAAAATCTTTAGGCCCCAGCACGACATATTGTACTTGCAACTGCGCGGGTAACTGGAACTGATCGACGTTGGCATGATAGTAAGCGGCCACCTCGGCACTGGTTGGCTTGGCTGCCGCCGCGAAGTCAGCGTCCCGGATATCTACCGCACTAACATCGCGGTACTCCTGAGACCAGGCCCAAACCCTGGTTGCCTCAGCATTCGAGGCCGTAGCAATGGCCTGGGGGATAACTTGCAACTGCTCCATACGCATACTCGCGCGCAGCATGCCTTCAAACTGTGCTGGTGTCATTCCGTTAGCCGCCAGTAATTTCTGATAATGACTTTTAGAAAAGACACCCTTTTCTTGAAAGGCCGGAATGGATTCAATTTTTTTCGCCAACGCGGTATCGGGCACCCGCAACCCCAGGCGCCGCGCCTCCGCACCTAAAAGCATATTGTTGATCAAACCATCAAGCACATCCAACCCAAAGCTTTTATCCTCCATCATCTTCGCTGCGGTTGCTGCACCAAAAACATGATTATAACGTGCCTGAACATCCTTCATACGTTTCTGAAATACGGTATCGCTGATCTTCTGGCCGTCCACCGTCGCTACGGTCGATGAACTTGAGTTCCCCGAGAATAAATAACCGCTTACGCCCCAGAGCACAAAAGATAATGCGATTAAGATCATGAGTATTTTGGCTACCCAAGACTGACCGAAATTCCGAAATGTATCCATCATAAGCACATCTCCACAAAGCTATAGTACCAAGGTAAAGCTGCCTGTATTTAGCGCTCCACCATCAAGAAACTTCTCTAAAACCCATAAATGGCCACCCCAGTGTCGCACGTCAATACAAAAAACAGACACAAAAAAAGGCGCCCCACAAGGGTCGCCTTACTCGCATTGGCGGGGCGGACGGGGCTCGAACCCGCGACCTCCGGCGTGACAGGCCGGCATTCTAACCAACTGAACTACCACCCCAATAAAATTGTGGTGGGCGGTGAGGGGCTCGAACCCCCGACATTCGGCGTGTAAAGCCGACGCTCTACCAACTGAGCTAACCGCCCAAACCAGACGCGCTAGTTTACTGCATCACGCAGTGCTTTACCAGCCTTAAATTTAGGCGTGCGACTTGCGGCGATCATGATTTCTGCACCAGTGGCGGGATTACGACCTTTGCGTGCCTCACGGCTGGAAACAAGGAAGGAACCGAAACCGACCAGAGTCACCTGATTACCAGCCTTCAACGCCTCTGTAATTACCTTGACTGCCGCATCCAGCGTATGGCCAGCGGCAGCACGAGTCACGCCGGCTTCTTCTGCAATCTTCTCGATCAACTCCGACTTATTCATATTTCTTTCTCCTGTTATGGACTCGGTTACTTAGGTATAACTGCGCATCAACTCTATCCAGAAAACGTTATAGCAGGGTAAAAAAAGACTTGTCAAGAAAGTACATAAAACAGCCGGAACCGCAACCCAAGACCGACCTTCGCCAATGAATCATCCTTGTCGAGAATGCACGACATAAATACCGCTCTATTCTATGCCTCTCCAAAGTAACCAAACTTTTTTGAGGCGGCTTTCACGCCGCATCCTTAATGTGCCATTGCCTTGTCCTCAGGAGACTCTTGAACAGCCACTACGCCAACCAACGGTTCCCCATTGTCAGGTGGTGGCAACGGTGTCGGCGAAGACTCCAGCGCAATGGCTAAAACCTCGTCAATCCACCGAACCGGTTTAATAGTCAACGCATCACGCACATTTTTGGGGATTTCCTGCAAATCTTTTTCATTCTCTGCCGGGATCAGGACCGTGCTGATACCACCGCGATGCGCTGCCAGCAACTTTTCCTTTAATCCACCGATGGGCAACACCTCACCACGCAAGGTAATTTCCCCGGTCATAGCGACCGTGGCATGCACCGGGATATTAGTCAGCGCCGACACCAGGGCGGTGGCCATGCCAATACCGGCACTTGGCCCGTCTTTAGGCGTGGCACCTTCCGGCACATGAATATGCACGTCACGGTTTTGGTAAAAGTCTGCAGGAATGCCCAGAGCCCGCGACCGGGCACGCACCACGCTCATGGCGGCCTGGATAGACTCCTGCATCACATCACCCAGTTTTCCGGTAATGAGCAGCTTGCCGCGGCCAGGCACGACTACCGCCTCGATACTGAGTAACTCACCACCGACCTCTGTCCAAGCCAAACCGGTGACCTCACCAATACGGTTTTCCTTCTCCGCCTTGCCGAAATCGAAACGACGCACCCCGAGATATTTCTCCAAATTGCGGTCCGAGACCTGTACCCGCGTACGTTTTTTGTCGAGCAGAAGTTCTTTCACCACCTTACGACAGATACGAGCGAGTTCCCGCTCCAGATTACGTACACCGGCTTCCCGGGTATAATAGCGAATGATATCCCGGATGACTGCCTGTGAAAGCTGCATCTCCCCATCTAGCAGCCCGGCTTTTTCTATCTGTTTTGGCAGGAGATACTTGGTGGCGATGTGAGTCTTTTCGTCTTCGGTATATCCGGAGATCCGGATCACCTCCATACGATCCATCAACGCTGCCGGGATATTGAGCGTGTTCGCCGTCGTGACGAACATCACCTCAGAAAGATTGAAATCCACTTCCAGGTAATGGTCGTTGAAGGTTGCATTCTGCTCGGGATCAAGCACTTCCAGCAGAGCGGACGCCGGATCACCCCGGAAATCCATCGCCATCTTATCCACTTCATCCAGCAGCATCAGCGGATTGCGCGTACCAACCTTGGCTAGGCTCTGGACAATCTTACCTGGCAGAGCACCAATATAGGTACGCCGATGCCCACGAATTTCCGCTTCGTCGCGCACGCCACCCAAGGACATCCGCACGAATTTACGTCCGGTCGCTGCCGCGATAGAGCGCCCCAAACTGGTCTTACCCACGCCGGGTGGGCCTACCAAGCACAAGATCGGACCGCGGCTATTGCCGACCCGTTCCTGTACGGCAAGATATTCGAGAATACGTTCCTTGACGTCTTCCAAGCCGTAATGATCGGCGTCGAGAATGGCCTTAGCGCGCTTAAGGTCCTTGGTGATTTTGCTGCGTTTGCGCCACGGCACCCCCACCAACCAGTCGATATAGTTACGTACCACCGTCGCCTCTGCGGACATAGGACTCATCATCCGCAGCTTTTTCAGCTCGGCATCGGCCTTGGCTCGCACATCTTTAGGCATTCCGGCCTTGTCGATTTTACGCGTCAGCTCATCCAGCTCGCCACCGCCCTCTTCCGACAGATCACCCAACTCTTTCTGAATAGCCTTCATCTGCTCATTCAGATAATACTCGCGCTGACTCTTCTCCATCTGCCGTTTGACGCGGCCGCGGATGCGTTTTTCCACCTGCAGCAGATCAATTTCAGACTCCATCATGCCCAGCAAATGCTCCAGCCGGGCACGAGTATCTGCCTTCTCCAGAATTTCTTGCTTTTCTTCGAGTTTGAGGCCGAGATGTGCCGCCACAGTGTCGGCCAGCCGTGCCGGATCATCCATGCTCGCCAAGGTAGACAAAATCTCCGGGGGAATTTTTTTGTTCAGCTTGACGTAGGACTCAAACTGAGCGCTGACCGAACGCATAAGCGCTTCCAACTCACGATCGTTTGCCGCACCACTGGCAACGATCTGCACCTGAGCGCGCAAGAATTCTTCAGCCGGCAGAAAAGAAACAATTTTAGCCCGGTCCGTACCTTCGACCAGCACCTTAACCGTACCATCGGGAAGTTTGAGCAACTGTAGGATCGTAGCCAGCGTGCCGATCCGATAAATGTTTTCCGGCTGGGGATCATCATCCGCGGCATTTTTTTGTGATACCAGCAGAATCTGTTTTTCACCGGACATCGCCTCTTCCAGGGCGCGAATCGACTTCATCCGCCCCACAAAAAGAGGGATAACCATAAACGGAAATACCACAACATCGCGCAGAGGCAACACCGGTACCATCTGGGCTTCATCTTCCACGAGGAGACTTTTATCGATTTGGGTCACAGTCTACTCCAACAGTAGGTGATTACTACCAATAACGATGCAGATGGGGTCGTCAATAGCGCTTTTCAATGACAACCCTGCTCTACTTCAGGCCGGATGAGATATATCCACCTTGGCAGCATCATCGTAAACCAGAAGCGGCTTGGTGCCGCTTTCCACAACGGCGGCATCCACTACCACCTTCTTCACACCACTCATAGATGGTAACTCGTACATTGTATCCAACAGAATCTGTTCAAGAATGGAGCGCAAACCACGTGCCCCGGTCTTGCGGGTCAGTGCCTTTTTGGCAATAGCCCGCACAGCCTCAGTGCGGAACTCCAGGGTCACGCCTTCCAGGGCGAAGAGCTTCTGGTACTGCTTCACCAAAGCATTCTTCGGATCGGTGAGGATGGAAATCAGTGCTTCTTCATCCAGTTCCTCCAGCAGCGCCAGAATAGGTAAACGCCCGACAAACTCGGGAATCAACCCGTAGCGCACCAGATCCTCAGGCTCCAGATTCTGCATCAGTAATGCGGCGGTCGCTCCTTTATCGCGCAGCTTAAGTGGCGCATTGAAGCCCATACCTCCCTTTTCCAGACGCGCGGAAACCGATTTTTCCAGCCCCGCAAAGGCCCCACCACAGATGAAGAGGATATGCCGCGTATCCACTTGCAGGAACTCCTGCTGAGGGTGCTTGCGACCGCCTTGCGGCGGAACAGAGGCCACGGTCCCTTCAATCAGTTTGAGCAATGCCTGCTGCACACCTTCACCGGAAACATCGCGGGTGATGGAGGGATTCTCTGACTTGCGCGTGATTTTGTCGATCTCATCAATGTAGACGATGCCGGTCTGCGCCTTTTCTACATCGTAATCGCATTTCTGCAACAGCTTCTGGATGATGTTTTCGACATCCTCACCCACATAACCCGCTTCCGTGAGCGTCGTGGCATCGGCCATGGCAAAGGGCACGTTCAGGAGACGCGCCAGGGTCTGCGCCAGCAGGGTCTTGCCCGAACCGGTGGGGCCGATGAGCAAAATATTACTCTTGTCCAATTCCACCTCATTGTCCTTGCCACCGTGTTCAAGACGTTTGTAATGATTGTAAACGGCCACGGACAAGACCTTTTTGGCAACGTCCTGCCCAATGACGTAATCATCCAGCGTCTTGCGGATTTCCATGGGTTTGGGCAATTTGTCCTGACTCTCGCTGTGGTCATCCAGTATCTCGTCCTTGACGATGTCGTTGCACAACTCGATGCATTCATCACAGATAAATACCGAAGGACCGGCAATCAGCTTGCGGACTTCATGCTGGCTTTTGCCACAGAATGAACAATAGAGCGTCTTTTCACCGCTTCCCTCATGCTTCCCAGCCATAGCTGCTCTCCTGCCTGTTCAGGCGGTCTCGTTTTCGCCGCGATGGCTAATCACAGCGTCCACAAGATGGTAGATTTTGGCCTCTTCGGCCGACATGAAAAAGTCTCTGTCGAGATCCTGCTCAATACGTTCACGGCCCTGCCCGGTATGATGGACCAGAATATCATTGAGCCGTTCACGGATACGCAGAATCTCCTTGGTATGGATTTCGATATCGTGCGCCTGCCCCTGAAAACCACCAGAGGGCTGATGCAACATGATTCGCGCGTTAGGCAGCGCATAACGCTTGCCTTCGGCACCAGCGGCCAGCAATACCGCGCCCATACTCGCCGCCTGACCGATACAGACGGTGCTGACCTGCGGGCGAACAAACTGCATCGTGTCATAAATCGCCATGCCGGCAGTGACAGAACCACCTGGACTGTTGATATACAGCGCGATATCTTTGTCCGGATTTTCCGCTTCCAGAAAAAGCAGCTGTGCGACGACCAGGTTGGCCATCATATCTTCCACCTGCCCCACCATGAAAATCACCCGCTCTTTGAGCAGACGGGAGTAGATATCATAGGATCGCTCGCCGCGTCCGCTCTGCTCGACCACGATGGGCACATACCCCAGGCCCTGTACAGCGGGAGCCAACCGGTCTCCTGTCTGTTTCCACATAATCCATGCTCCTGTCTATTGTCCCGCGACGGACATCGGTTATTCTGTGTGTACTTCGGCTGCCGGCGCCCGACCGATAAGCTGGTTAAAGCTGACAGACTCGTCAGCCACTTTAACACGCTCCAGAAGCCATGCCACAACTTTGTCTTCCAGAATTATAGCCTCGGCCTGCTCCATCTGCTCGGGCTTGCTGCGATACCAACTCATGAACTGCTCAGCATCCTCATATTGCTCAGACATCTCCCGAATAAGCTGGGTGATTTCGGTCGTGGATGCCCTCAGCTTTTCGCGCCGGACAATTTCCGACAAAACCAGGCCGAGTACTACACGCCGCTTAGCCAACGCGTCCAGATCATCGCCGCCAGCCACCGCATTGGCGTCTTTTTGCAAACGCTCCAATTCCTGTTCGACCATTTGCTTGGGCAAATCGGGATGATTGCTCTCCACAATCAGCTCCAGAATCTGCGACTTCACCTGACTCCGGCTTATCCGTTGCGCTTCACGTTCCAGATTTTCCCGTACTTCCTGCCGTAATACGGCGACATCCCCGTCCTCGATACCTAGTGCCAAGGCAAAAGCCGCATCCACTTCGGGCAATTGAGGCGCCGCAACTTCCTTGACCTGAAGATGGAACTGGGCAGCCTGACCGGCGAATTCCGGAACATGATATTCTGCTGGAAACTGTACCGCGACGATCCGATCTTCTCCCGCAGACATGCCCAACAATCCCTGCTCAATGTCCCGCAGCAGGCGACCGGAGCCCAGCACCACGGGGTAGTCGGTCACATCGCCGCCCGCCATGGGGACACCATCGATGGTCCCCTGAAAATCCACGGTGACCCGGTCTTCGTTCTGGGCGGCACGCTCGGCAGGCACATAAAAACGCCGCTGCTGACGCATAATATCTATGGTGGCATCCACGTCCGCATCCGTCACTTCAGCCGTCTTGCGGATAACGGTGGCGTCCGGCACCTGCGGATCAAATTCGGGATACACCTCCACCACGGCCGTAAACACGAGGTCCTCACCGCGCCCGCCTTTCTCGACCTGCACTTCCGGTCTTCCAACCGGACGTAAGGACTCGTCGCGCACTGCCTGAGAATAGCGGTCATTGATAAGATGATCGAAGGTCTCCATGAGGGCATCCGAACCATAATGACGTTCGATGAGGGCCATGGGCGCCTTACCAGGCCGGAATCCGGGGAGACGCGCAGAACGCGCCTTATTACGCAGACGCTGGGATACCCCACTCTCCACCTCACTGGCTGGAATAGTCACACGGATGTGTCTTTCCAAAGGCGCGGCCTCTGGCGTCAAGATTTTCATGAACTGATCCTTCTTTTGCATTTTGTCTAAGCCTAAACGTTAATGATAAACACAAGCCACCTACCCCTCAAGGTCAGCGCAGACCGCGGCTCCCCGGTTTAACGGGCGTCCCGCCAGCGGCGCAGATGGGACAATCAGCGGCTTCCCAGGTACGTACCGGGAGCCGTAATAGCGGAAAAAATGGTACCCCGGAAAAATCACTGAATCCTGGACTGCGGTCAATAATTGCCGATGCCGCCAACACTTGCCCACCTGCTGCGCTAATGGCCGCCAAACATTCCCGCGTCGAGCCACCAGTCGTCGTAATATCTTCAACCACCAACACGCCTTCACCCGGCGCCAGCGCAAAGCCCCGACGCAGCACCATCTGTCCGGCTTCCCGCTCGGTAAACAGGCTGCGGACCCCCAGCGCACGAGCACATTCGTAGGACACCAGAACCGCTCCCATGGCCGGCCCTACGACACAGGAAATGCGCTGCCGCAGATCATCAGGAATACCCGCCACCATCGCCGCGCACAGTCGCGCCGCGTGCCCAGAATGTTGCAGCACCTTGGCCGACTGCAGATAGGTATCACTATGCAGCCCGGAGGATAGCAGGAAGTGTCCCTGGAGCAGCGCCCCGTCTTCTTTGTACAACGCCACCACTTCGTCTGCAGTCACAGTGATTTCTTCTCCATGATCGATGTTATGCGGGCACAGCCTTTACCACCTTTTTCATTCAGCATGTTACTCTGATTTCCGCGGGTCGACGGGATCCCCTGCCAACTCACTCAATATCCGGCTAAGGGCCCGGGCCGGATCTTCGGCAGCGGTGATAGGTCTGCCCACCACGAGGAAGTCCGCTCCCGCCGCCACTGCCGCCGCGGGCGCCATAATACGTCTCTGGTCATCCCCCGCATCCTGTGCGGGACGAATCCCAGGAGTCACACGCAGAAGCTCAGGCACGGCCACCCGTAGACGACCTGCCTCCAACGCGGAGCAGACGATGCCATCCAAGGCACATTCTGCCGCAAGTGTTGCCAAACGCTCAACTTGATCCTCCACCGAGCTGTTGACGCCAACTTCGCGTAAAGTGGCGTCGTTCATGCTCGTGAGCACCGTCACCGCAACCAAGAGAGTCCGCTGTGTCCCACCAGCGGCGGCGTTCACTGCTTCCCGTGCAGCGCGCAGCATGCTACTACCACCACTCGCATGTACGTTGAGCATCCACACACCGAGACTCGCCGCCGTCCTGCAAGCCTTGGCGACGGTTTGCGGAATATCGTGAAATTTGAGGTCAAGAAATACGTCAAATCCTCGCTCCTGCAGACGCCCCACAATGGCGGGGCCGCAGGCGGTAAAGAGTTCCTTACCAACCTTGACCCGACATGCGGCAGGATCAAGCCGATCCACCAAAATCAAGGCGTCGCGTTCGTTCGCGTAATCCAGCGCGACAATGAGCGGTGAAATCACAAAGCATACCCTCCAGAAAAGGTTCCCCACTGACGGCAGCTAGGGCAGCGCCAATAGTACTGAGGACTTTGATAACCACAGGACTGGCAATAAAAAACTGCCGGCTCCACCGCCAGTCTTCTCACCGCTACTGCCATAACTGGGTACAACGCAGGCTCTGGCGCATCGGGATCCAATTCCAGCAAAACCTGCATCACTCGCATATCTGGCTGCCGCAACAGAACATGTCTTAAATATGCCGTCGCCGCAGGGGTTCCTTCAACCACCTGCAAGGCATGCGCCAGAAGCTTTACGGCCAGCGGCGAATTGCACATCTTCAACAGGCGCTCTCGCGTTACCTGCACATCCGTGTCGTTCGCAGCATATCGTAAAACGCTCAGAAAGGGTTGCAAAATAAGCAGAACCACAGACTCTACCGGGGAATCAAGGAGTTTTTCCCAAAGGCTTAGCGCAGCACCCCAGTCCTGCCGATCGAAGGCGATGCGTCCGCCAATCACCAAGGCCCGCGGATTTTCTGGGTCTTCCTTGCGGGCCGATTCCAAAAAAACCTTTGCCTGCTTTGCCTCTCCTGCGAGCAGCGATTGCTCGGCCAGTTCACCATAGAGCATGGCGATCACGGGACGCTGGCCACGCGCCCCTGCTTTAGATAAGCGCTGACGAACCGCGATAGACTGCATCCATTCACTGCCCAGTTCGTACAGTTCGGCAAGCGTGGCAAGGCCCTCTAGATGATCAGGTTGACGATCCAGTAACTCTTTAAGGATGGATTCCGCTCGATCAAGGATCCCCGCCTTGAGGTAATCCTGGGCGATCTCGAAAAGCACGCTTTGCCGCAAATCGGGCGCCAGTGCTGGCTGCTCAAGAAGGTGCTGATGTACCCGCAAGGCACGTTCCAGTTCTCCGCGCCGCCGAAAGAGGCGCCCTAGGGCGAGCAAAATATCAACACTCTCCGGGTGTTGCCGTAACGCATCCAAAAAAACTTCTACCGCTTCATCATTGCGCTCACTGAGAAGATGGTTGAGTCCCTGAATATAAATTTCGGGAATCGTGTCAGAGGTACCCAACGCAGATTTTCTGTAAGAGGTAATCCGACCAACCCATACACCCAGAGCAATCGCCACAAGCAAAACGAGGGCGACAAGCATATACACGCCAGAGGCCGTCAATTAGACCTTGCCACCCACGACCACTTCAGGATAATCAACCTGCTCACGAAGTTCCTTACCCGGTTTGAAATGCGGAACCCGTTTTTCGGGCACCAGCACAGGCTCTCCCGTTTTCGGATTACGCCCCTGCTTGGTAGGACGCACATGCATGGAAAAACTTCCAAAACCACGAATTTCAATGCGTTCACCCTCAGCCAACGCATCGCTCAGATAATCGAGCATCTGGCGGGTAGCCATTTCAATATCACGCACACTCAGATGCGGATATTGTGCACTGATGTTTTTGATCAATTCTGATTTAGTCATAGTTTATTAGCTTCTTAACAAAGAAATGGTGAACTGACAGGGTATTGCAAGATTAAACAAGCAAGCGGCAGGTTGACGCTCCAGAAAACGCCCTCACCTGACGCCACCTCATTCACCCTCCCCTCCCGACCAACATCAAGACCGGGAGGGGGAGAGGGTCGCTCTTAACTATCTTCTTCCTGCTTACGCTTGAGCTGTTCTTTAATCAGATCGCCCAGACTGGTGGTGCCCGTCGCTGCACTACGCGCATATTGCTGCACCGCGGCCGCCTGGTCTTCCTGAGAAACAGCCGTATCATGCGCCTTGGTGCTGAGGGTCAAGGTGCGGTTCTTGCGATCGACCATCGCAATGGCGACCTCGATTTTATCCCCGGCGGCCAAGGTCTGACCACGACCCAACTCGCGCTGGGGGAGGAATCCTTCGACGCCTTCACCAAGACGGATTTCGGCGCCGCGGCCATCCACCGAGATGACTTCACCTTCGACCAGGGCGCCCTTTTCATTGGCCACCACAAACTGGATGAACGGATCGGTTTCCATCTGCTTGATACCAAGGCTGATACGCTCCCGCTCCGGGTCGATACTCAGGACAACCGCATCCAACGTATCCCCCTTTTTGAAATCCCGCACGGCTTCCTCGCCGGTACGGTCCCAGGCCAGATCGGACAAGTGGATCAGTCCGTCGATACCGCCATCCAGACCGACAAACACACCGAAATCGGTAATGCTCTTGATCTGACCGGAAACACGATCGCCCTTCTGGAAGTTCTGCGCGAAGTCGTCCCAGGGGTTGGGCAGACACTGCTTGATGCCCAGCGAAATACGGCGACGCTCTTCGTCGATATCGAGGATCATCACTTCAACTTCCTGACCTACGTGCAACGCTTTGGCCGGATTTATGTTTTTGTTGGTCCAATCGATTTCGGAAACATGCACCAGGCCTTCGACACCTTCTTCGATTTCGACGAACGCGCCATAATCCGTAACGTTGGTGACCTTACCGAAAATACGGGTGGCCTCCGGATAACGGCGGGCGATATCGCGCCAAGGATCTTCGCCCAACTGCTTCATACCAAGAGAGATACGACCGCGCTCGCGATCGAACTTGAGGACCAGGACACGCACCTCGCCGCCCACGGTAACCACCTCGCTGGGATGTTTGACCCGGCGCCAGCCCATATCGGTGATATGCAGCAGGCCGTCGATACCACCGAGGTCGATGAACGCACCGTAATCGGTAAGATTTTTGACCACGCCCTCCAGGATGGCGCCTTCCTGAATGCTTTCCAACAGTGCGCCACGTTCCACACTTTGTTCCTGCTCGACCACCGCGCGGCGGGAAACCACCACATTGTTGCGCTTACGGTCCAGCTTGATGATCTTCATCTCCAGGTCTTTGCCTTCGAGATAGGCGACATCCCGTACCGGACGCACATCAACCAGGGAGCCAGGCAGGAAGGCACGCACACCGTCGACGCTGACCGTAAAACCACCCTTTACCTTGCCGGTAAGGAAGCCATGCACCACCGCGTTGTCGTTGAAGGATTTTTCCAGATCGACCCAAGTCTTGGCGCGGCGAGCCTTTTCACGGGAAAGGCGGGTCTCGCCCATGCCGTCTTCCACCAACTCCAGACAAACCTCTACCGAGTCGCCGACCTTCACCTCTATCTCCCCTTCCGCATTGCGGAACTGTTCGGCGGGGATCGGTCCTTCAGACTTGAGACCCACATCGACGATGACAAAGTCGTTATCGACGCGCGTCACGATGCCGGTAAGCAACTCGCCAGGTTTGAGGCCCTGGGTGCTCTGGCTTTCTTCAAACATCTCGGCAAAACTGGGTTCAACAAGCATTTCAGCGTTAGGGGTGGTCATAAATTTCAGTAGGCCTCATTATACCGGGTACGCCATGGGCGCCCCTTGAATCACTGCTCGATGCCATAAATGGCGGTTTCAATTTTCCTGCAAAGCCGATTGAACCCAGCTTTGCAGGACCCTGTATGTGTCGGAAACACTTTGTTCACTGGTATCCAGGAGGCGCGCATCGGGCGCGGGCCGGAGCGGTGCCACGCTACGCTGCTGATCCCGGGCATCGCGTTCCGCAATTTCCGCCACAACTGTGGCGAGACTAGCACTAATACCCTGTTCCATCAACTGATTCAGACGCCGTTTGCCCCGTTCTTCGGCCCTGGCGGTCAGAAACACCTTGAGCGGTGCGTTCGGGAAAACCACGGTCCCCATATCTCGACCATCGGCTACCAATCCCGGCGCCTGGCGAAAATCCCGCTGACGCTGCAATAAGGCCGCTCGCACCGCAGGAATGGCGGCAATCTGAGAAGTCAGGGCACTGATTTCTGGGCTGCGGATTTCCGCATCGACCAGTTCTCCCGCGAGCAGAACATGTGTTTCGTCGGCGCCCCCCCGAAAGCTCAGGGGCAACGTGCGCGCCAGTTCGGATAAAGCCACGGCCTTGTCCGCAGACAGCCCGGCACGCTGTGCCGCCAGCGCCAACGTCCGATAAATAGCACCACTGTCCAAAAGATGCCAACCCAGATCACGGGCCAAAAGACGGCTCAGCGTGCCCTTACCAACCCCGCCGGGACCATCCAATGTGATGACGGGAATGCCACTCATGCGCCCACCACCTCCAGCAACAGCCCGGCTTGATGCGCCAGAGCGGGAAAGTTTGGAAAAGACGTAGCCACATTGGCACAGTCGAGGATTTCGATATCACCTTGCGCCACCAGTGCCGCCATGGCAAAGGCCATCGCGATACGATGATCCCCCTGACTGTTTATACGACCACCCTGTAGAAGCGATCCGTTGATAATGGCCCCATCCGCGCGCTCCTCTACAATAACACCCATTGCACGCAGGCCACTAGCCATCACCGCAATACGATCGCTTTCCTTCACACGGAGCTCTTCAGCGCCGGTAATCACGGTCTGCCCCTTAGCACACGCCGCGGCGATGAACAGCGCAGGAAATTCATCAATAGCCAGCGGTACCAAATGGGCAGGAATGGCAATGCCCTGCAACTGCGCATAGCGAACGCGGATATCGGCAACCGGCTCACCGCCCACTACGCGCAGCGCGGTGAGATCAATCCGGGCGCCCATACGGGTGAGGATTTCAATGATGCCGGTGCGCGTCGGATTGATACCTACACCTTCCAGGGTGAGATCGGAACCCGGCGCGATGGTGGCGCCGAGCAGGAAGAACGCTGCCGAAGAAATATCGCCCGGCACCTGCAGCGACTGCCCGTGCAACTGGCCACCGCTGCGCAGACAGGCGCGTGGACCCTGACGCTCCACCGGGTAGCCGAAACCTTGCAGCATCCGCTCGCTGTGATCACGGGTGGGCGCGGGTTCCGTCACGCAGGTCTGACCTTCGGCATACAACCCCGCCAGCAGGATGGCGGATTTGACTTGGGCACTGGCCATCGGCAGGGCATAGTCGATGCCGTGCAGGGGTCGCCCGTGAATCTGCAAGGGCGCCTTACCGTCCTGGGCGGCAATTTCCGCGCCCATGGTGGCCAATGGCCTTAACACCCGACCCATAGGCCGCTGCTGCAGACTGGCATCACCTATCAGAGTACTCGGGAAATTTTGACCGGCCAACACACCTGCCAGGAGACGCATTGCCGTACCGGAGTTCCCGCAATCCAATGGTACACCGGGTGCCCGTAATCCATATAGACCGACACCTTGTATACGCAAGTGCCCGCGATCCGGTCCTTGCATCTCTACACCCATGGTGCGAAAGGCGGCGATAGTAGCGAGCACATCGGCACCTTCCAGCAGTCCCTCTACTTCCGTCACCCCTTCAGCAAGCGCACCAAGAATAACAGCGCGATGGGAAATGGATTTGTCGCCGGGGACCGGGAAACGACCTTTGAGTTGACTGCCGGGATGGACGAGATATCGGGTCATGATTCAGGGATGCACCGGAGGAAATTGAAATTGTTGACGACAATCGCGACCGCGCTCCAGCAGGGCTCGCAGGGCGCTCCTGTCACCCCCTGCGAGTATCTGCTCGACATTGCCGAGGGTTTTTTGCAAAGCTTGCAGATGCTGTCCGATGATTGCGCGATTCTCCCAAAGGATGGCTGCCCAGAGATCGGGGTCAGAGGCCGCTATTCGGGTAAAGTCGCGGAGCCCTCCGCCAGCAAGATCACGCAGCGCAGGGGCCTGATCATCCAGGCCAGCCATGTAGGCAAAGGCGAGTAAGTGGGGCAAATGACTGGTCGCAGCCAGCGCTTGATCATGGGCCTCCGGCGTCATTTGCGAAACAGTCGCACCGAGGCCCTGCCAAAAGCCGCTTAAAGCGTCTACCGCATTAGGCGCCTGTCCCGGCAACGGCGTCAGGATGACACGCGTCCCTTGATAAAGGCTCTCCCGCGCCGCTGCAAATCCGGCTTTTTCTCCGCCAACCACGGGATGCCCGGCGATGAAGCGATCTCCCAGCAACTGATGACCCAATTGCGCTATCGGAGCTTTGATGCTGGCGACGTCGCTGACCAACACCTCTGCAGATATATGACGCGCCAATTCCGGCAACTGCTGCAAGATGATTTGCGGAGGGGTAGCCAGCAGGACCAGGTCGGTATCTCGCAGCGCCGATTTCAACTGATGGGTCAGACTGATCCGCCATTGCTTCGCCGCAGGTTCCATGCGCTGAACCGCCGCCGCATCTGCGACCACCCCCACCAGCGATCCAGCGAACCCCCTGCTGCGCAGAGCTTTAGCGACGCTCCCGCCCATGAGGCCAAGGCCGACAATAATGATGCGCTGGAAAGGCGTGTCTGACATGCTAGAGTTCGCGACCGATGGCCTCGGCGATTCTACGCAAATCACCCATCAACGTCATGAGTTGCTGCGGACTCAAGGCCTGATCGGCATCGCACCAGGCTTCTTCGGGACAGGGATGCGACTCCACCAGCAAGCCATCCGCACCGGCGGCGATGGCGGCCTTGGACAATTGCGGTACGAGCCAGGCCTTGCCGCCAGCGTGACTGGGATCGACGATAACCGGCAAGTGCGTCTCCCGCTTAAGAACCGGAATAGCGGTGACGTCAAGGACATTACGATAGGCCGTCTCAAAGGTGCGAATACCGCGCTCGGCGAAGATAATCCGGTGATTACCGTGAGCAGCGATATATTCAGCCGCCATGAGCCATTCCTTAATGGTGGCGCTCAGGCCGCGCTTGAGTATGATCGGCACATCCAGACGCCCGACCTCTTTGAGGAGATCGAAGTTCTGCATGTTGCGCGTGCCGATCTGAATGATGTCCACTCCTTTTTCTAGGAAAAGATCAATCTTGCGGACATCCATCAGTTCGGTGACGATGGGCAGACCGACCGCATCGGCGGCGGACCGAAAATAATCCAGACCTTCATCGCCCACGCCTTGGAAGGTGTAGGGACTGGTGCGGGGTTTGAAAGCTCCGCCGCGCATCAGACGGCAGCCTGCCGCCTTGACGGCCTCCGCAGAGCTACGCATCTGCTCCGGTGTTTCGACCGAACAGGGGCCAGCGATCACTTGAATCTGCTTGCCACCGATGGGGATACCACGCACCTCGATCACCGTATCGGTGGATTTGAACTCGCGGCTCACGAGCTTGTAGGGCTTTAGAATAGGCATGACCTGTTCCACGGCGGGCAAGGATTCCAGCGCTCCCTCAGGCAACAACCGCTCATCTCCTAACAAACCGACCACGGTGCGCTCGGAACCGGTACTGACCATGGGCTGCAGGCCAAACTGGCGGATACGCTCCAGCAAGTGCTCCATCTGCTCTGCGGTAGCTTGTGGTTTAACAATGACGATCATGGGATTACAGGACCTCGCCCAGCATTTTTAGAAAGCGTTGATTTTCCACCGGCAGGCCAACACTGACTCGCAGATGATCCGGCATGCCGTAAGGGGTCAACGGCCGGATGATCACACCCCGCTGCAACAGCGCGTCATAGACGCGCTGTCCACCCCCTGGTACGGCAAAGGCCGTAAAGTTGCCTGCAGGCGGCAAGATTGTCAATCCAAGATTATGTAATCCGTCGCGGAGGGTCACCATCCCCTGGTGATTGTTGGCCAAGGTAGCCCGCAGATGAGCGAGGTCCGTGAGCGCAGCGTGCGCTGCCACCTGCGCCAAGGTATTGACATTGAATGGCTGACGAACCCGCTCCAGCACTGCTATCAGGTCGGGGTGGCCAATGCCGTAACCGCAACGCAGGCCTGCCAGCCCATAGGCCTTAGAAAAGGTCCGGGTAAGCATCAAATTACCGAAGCGTCGCAGCCAGTGCTTACCGTCGGGATAATCCGCGGCATCCATCAGTTCCAGATAAGCCTCATCCAGCACCACCAGGGCATGCGAGGGTACACTGTCGATGAAGGTCTCCAGCGCCGCCGCGGTAAGGTACGTACCCGTGGGATTATTGGGATTGGCGATAAAAACCAGCCGGGTTTGTGCGTTGAGCAGACCGGCCATGGCCTCCAGGTCATGACCGTAGTTCCGCGCCGGGGCAATCCGCACGGTCGCTCCACTCGCTTGCGCAGCAATGGCATAAGCAGCAAAGGCGTACTGTGAAACAATTACCTCGGTACCCGGCCCGGCAAAGGCGCGCACGGCAAACTCCACCACCTGATCGGAACCGTTGCCGAAGATAAATTGCCTGGGGTCCAGATCCAACTGACGCGCCAGCAACGCGCGTAACTCCGGCGCTGATCCCTCGGGATACAAGGCCAGGGTAGGCAGCGCCGCACGAATAGCCGCCAGCGCCATGGGACCCGGCCCCAACGGATTTTCATTGGAAGCCAGCTTGATGGCATCACGGATGCCCTGTTCCCGTTCCAGTTCCGCCAAGGGCTTACCCGGCTGATAAGGACGCAAATCGGACACCCCCGCTGCCGCATATTCCAGATATTTATTGCACATTAAAATACCGCCCTGGGATAACTGCCGAGGCAGCGATAGAAAGACGCCTGTTGCGCGAGGGCATCCAGCACCGGTGCAATGGCGGCATCCTGACAATGACCGAGCAGATCGAGATAAAAGATGTATTCCCAGATGGCCGAGCGCGCCGGTCGCGACTCAATGCGCGTGAGGCTGATCCCCGCACTGGCCAATGGTGACAGCAGCGCATGCAGGCTCCCCGGACGATTGGCCGCGGCGACCACCAGACTGGTCTTGTCGTTCCCGGTGGAACGGGTACTGATCTTACCGATCACCCAAAAGCGCGTGGTGTTCTCGGGATTGTCTTCAATACCCGCAGCCAGAATATCAAGGCCGTAAGCTTCCGCAGCCACCGTAGTGGAAATAGCACCACCTTCGGCATCCGCCGCTGCTCGTTCAGCCGCCACAGCATTGCTGGAGACATCCACCAATTGCACCCGCGGCAGATGTGCCGCAAGCCACTGGCGACACTGGGCACGGGTCTGGTAGTGCACATAGACGCGCTGGATCGTATCCATAGAGCATTTAGCCACCAGATTATGGACGATACGTAACTGCACCTCACCGCAAATATGCAGCGGATAATCCAACAGCAGATCGAGGCTGAGGTTGACGGAGCCCTCAGTGCTGTTTTCCACCGGCACCACGCCGAAGCGGACCTGATCACTGTCTACCAGACGGAAAATCTCGGCAATGCCTGCCGTCGGCTGAAATACCGCAGCCCGCCCGAAATGCTTTTGCGCCGCCATTTGCGAGAAGGTACCTGCCGGGCCGAGGTAAGCCACCTGTAACGGCTCTTCCAGGGCCAGACCAGCAGAAATGATTTCGCGGAAGATAGTGGCAATTTGCTCCGCAGAAAAGGGTCCCGGATTCTCCGCCATCACCCGGCGAAGAATCTCCGACTCCCGGTCGGGATAATAAAAATTCGTCTCGTCAGCGGCACGCTTCACTGCACCGACCTCAGCGGCCAGGCGGCCCCGCTCCGCCAGCAACTGGAGGATTTGTGCATCCACCTGATCAATGACCCCGCGCAATTCGGGAAGCGTTCGTACACTCACGGATAAGGTGCCTCCCTAACCCTGGCGGCGGGCGAAATCCCGCATGAAGTCAACCAGTGCCAGTACCCCAGCCTCCGGCATTGCATTGTAGATAGACGCACGCATACCACCCAGCAGGCGGTGCCCCTTGAGTTGAAGGAGTCCCTGCGCATCCGCTTCTTTCAGGAATACCTTGTCCAGCGCTGCGTCATGCAAGGTGAACGGCACATTCATCCGCGAGCGGTTGCGGTGCTCTATGGCATTGGTATAGAAACCGCCGGAATTATCGATACCCGCGTAAAGCAAAGCCGCCTTACGCGCATTGATCTCCGCCATGGCGTCCAAGCCACCCAATTGTTGCAACCATTTGAACACCAGACCGGCCACGTAAATGGCAAAGGTCGGGGGCGTATTGTGCATGGAACCCTCTTTAGCATGCACGGCATAGTCCAGCATGGTTGCAGTACCGGCCGGCGCATGACCGATGAGGTCGTCGCGGATGATGGCCAGGGTCAGACCGGCCGGCCCGATGTTTTTTTGGGCACCGGCATAAATAAGGCCAAACCGGCTGACATCCATCGGCTTCGAGAGGATGTGGGAAGAGGCATCACTCACCAGCGGAATATCGCCCAGTTCCGGGACAAAATCGAACTCCAGACCACCGATGGTTTCATTTCCGGCAATATGCACATAGGCCGTATCAGCGCTAACCCGCCACTCCGATTGTAGAGGCACCACACGGGCCTGACGATCCGCATTGCTGGCCGCCACTTCCACGGTCGCAAAACGCTTGGCCTCTGCTATGGCTTTCGCAGACCAGATACCGGTCTGCACATAGCTCGCCCGCGCATGACCGCGCAGCAGGTTGAGAGGAACCATGGCAAACTGCAGGGTCGCACCGCCCTGCAAAAATAGCACCTTATAATGAGCGGGAACCTGCAGGAGGTCGCGGAGGTTCTGCTCGGCCTCGGCGATAATCTGCATATAATCTGCACCGCGATGGCTCATTTCCATGACCGAAATACCGCGGCCATGCCAGTCGAGCAACTCCGCCTGCACCTGCTCCAGCACCACACGGGGAAGCATCGCCGGGCCCGCACCAAAATTATAAACGGGATAGTTCATGGTGTGTTACTGGGGCAGATCGGTCTGCTCCCCCTCCTCTTCTTCCGTATCGGCAATCAATGCCAGTCCCGCCAATTGCTCGCCCTCGCCCAGGTTAATCAGGCGCACCCCCTGCGCATTCCGGCCGGTACGACGAATACTGTTAATCGCTATACGAATCAGGGTGCCATGATCAGAGACCAGCATCAATTCGTCCCGCTCCGTTACCGCCAGCGCGCCGACCACATCGCCATTACGCGCGTTGGTCTGGATGGCAATAACGCCCTTCCCGCCCCGATTGGTGCGGCGGTATTCATCCACTTCCGTCAATTTACCGTAGCCATTGGCCGTAGTGGTGAGGATCACCTGACTG
>NZ_JAAZTY010000040.1 GCF_018854775.1 Acidithiobacillus ferriphilus
GCCCGCCGCAAGCAATGCATCGTAAGCGGATACGCCCCCTTTTTTGGCCGAGATGATCGTCCGGAGGTCCTGCGCATCCACGGGAAGGAGTGTTTTCGCGGTTTTAGTAGCGCTTGTAGTCGACTTGCGCGGTTTCTTAGAGGAATTGGCGGGTGCGCGATCACGTAATTTAGCCGTAATAATGCCCACGAGATCTAGCGCGGACAGGCCCGGATGCTCTGCTTCGGCTTCCGCCACCAGGATTTCCGCGATGTCCCCAGCCAACCCGAGCTGTTCCAAAATAGGCAGAAGGATGCCGCGCACATCCAGATTCGTGCTTGCCGCCTTTTCGGTCGTGGCCGAAGCCACCGGAGAGCGGGTGGCGAGGACAGGTTGCCCTGGCATGCAACTCAGCGCGTCGCTGAACACCTGCAGAACCTGGTCCTGCATGGGGCGGATGTCATCATATTGTGCGATCGCCTCGCGATCCCCACGTTTCAACGCATTGATCATGGGCGCGATAAGCCGCATGTGCTCACTAGCCACCTGTCGCAGCAGACCAGCGTCGATACGTTCAGGGCGACGGTTCAGAACCCCGAGCTGAATGGCGCGCAGCTGCGCCATCATGAAGAGATTGATCAACACGTCCACAATCCCCTGGCTCTCTTCATATAACACCTGACGGACTTCGTCGGTGAGCGGCGATATCTCCCGCGTCCACTGGTAGGTCCACATTCGCTCGACAAAGTAATTCCAGGTCGGCTCGTTCTCCATGCGCTCCCAAACCAGACTCCCCAGACCGCTCGCGCGACGTGCCTGCCGGAAGTCTCCCTGCAACAGGGGCAGCGCGCCCATCGTGCCGATGAGGATCACCGGGATACCAATGGTATTCACCAGGGTCACGAGGAAGTTCAACAGCGCTTCGGCCCCAGTACCTGGCGCTTCCCGAATGTGCTGGATTTCATCGACAATCAGCACACCCAATGCGTGCAGGTTCGCGACATGCGCCATATGCACCATCATCTCATCGACAGATCGCCGACTACTCCCAAATTGCGCGCTATAACGCGTGCCCAACAAGTCATCCATGCTCCGAAAGAAGCTGATGCAAAGCTGCTTGGGCGACCCTTTGTGCGGACTATCCAGCTTGAGCCAAACCACTTGGTCGAGACTGCGGGGCTCGGCATGGTGAATTTTTTGCGGATATAACTCCAATATTCTGGCCATGCCGTAGCTTTTGCCAATGCCGGAACATCCAATCAGCGCAAAACTGCTCGCGGTTGACCGGACAGAACGTCCGCCGGCCATGAGATCCTTTTCAAATACCCGGGTAGCGCCTTCCCGGACGCGGCGGGTATAGTCAGCCGTGGTGGGGTTGCGACACAGATAACCTTGACGGATCAGAAGGCCAAATTTTGCTTCCAGGCTGAGGTGGGTTTCCAGCGGCTCAAAATAGCCTTTAAGCCGCGAGATGCAATGGGCGCGCAGATGCGCGGGATAATCACGCTCCGCCGCGTTGAAGGTGGGTGGAGCCGCCATGGCCAGCAAGGCATCATGCGTTGACATGGGAGGCGGCAATTTCGCGATAAAGGGGTTATCCCGATATTCGGGCAACGTGAGGTCCTCATCCGCCGTGGTCGTCATCGCCCTGATCCTCCCGTTGCCCGCGCATAATATCCGCTATCCCGGGGAGACGATAATCGTCGGTCTCTTTTGTTTTGGGAAAAGGCAGGACTGCCGCAGTTCCCGGCGCTTCCTCACCGGGAGGAAGCATCCTGAAAGCCTCCCGCTTTCTGTTTTCCTGACTCTCCTTGCTACGATTTTCGCGGATGTTTCCTATCCGCTGACGCGCGCTGCCAGAGGGTGGGGGTGCTTCCGATCGCATGGCTTCCGCCTCATTCACGATCCCCTTAATTTTTTCATTCAAGTTGATGCGGCCACGAAGGGCTTGCGGCTCATGATTCCTTTGGCTTCGCCTCTCTTCGCCATTTACCTGAAGAATTTCCCATAGCATTCGACCCCGATGATGACGGCTTTTCTCTGTGAGCGTGCAGGGGATAAATTTCCCGCGCTTGACGTCTTCGTGCAGATAAATCTCGTCCATGTGGCGAGGATCATAGGAGATGCGAACTTTCCAGCGTCCCTTTTGGCGTGCGCGTTCGAACCAGTGCTCTTCCATCGCTTTTTCACAGGTGTAAAAGCAGGTCGCATAGCGGATTCCTGTAGCGGTGACGGTCGCATCGTCGCTCGGCATCAAGCTCAACTGGACTTTTTCCGGCGCGAATGCGCGTAAGCTACCACTACGATGGGCAACACCCCACTCCCACAACTCGCAAGGAATTTCCGGTACCCGGTCGGCGATCATATCCGGTGACTTTTCATATTCACTGAGCGGGTGCTGATTGTTGTAATACAGAATGCAGCAGAGAATGATGCGGGTGAACTGGTCTATATCGAGAGTCGCGTCGAGGCGGTAGTCCCTGGCGCCGCGCTCTTGGTAATCCGGAGCAACAAAGCCCGGCGTAAAGGCCTTGAAACGCGCGGGAAGCAAACGAAACCGCTGTTCCACGATGCCTTTCCAGTCCGCCCGGTACGGTGCGGCATTCTCGACGTGCACCTGATAATTCTTGATGAGCGTCTCTATGGTCTTGCCCGCAATTTCTCCCTTATCGCCCAGCAATACGTCGGGCATGGCCTGACACGGCCAATCCGCGTTCTGAATATCAACACCGAACTGACGGCAATAGGCCACTTTTGACGTTACGGCGTTCGTCAGCGCCATCATCGCACTGACCCAGGACGGACCTTCCAGGCCCACGTATACGCCCGTAATCATTCTGCTGAAAACGTCTATCAAGATATAGAGTACGGGTCGCCCCACGATCATGGTGCGGTCGTATCTGGAAACCAGGTATACGTCCGCGATGGTGGCATCAATCTGATAACGCGATGCCGGGCCAACGGTTTCGGCCGTGGAGGATCCCAGGATTGCCCGCATATCCTTGTCATATACTCTGGGGGTGCGGCGTATACGATCCAGACGGAAGACGTCGTTATCCTTCTCATACCAGTAGCGGAATTGCCGCAAGCTGGGAATATATTTTTGCGGAACCAGTTCCTGCTGGCCGGTGTGTTCGTTGATGACGCGTTCGCAAAAATTATCGGCAATCAGCTCGTCGTAGGCACCCCGAAAATCCAACTGACTATTGGTGATGAACTTCTTTGTGGCAACAGCGCGAAATAGCTGCCGCATCTCTGACGTCACGTTGACGCCCAGATCGTCTCGATCAGGAATGCGCCCGCGTTTTTTTTCAGAAACGGACTTGTCTTTGCCCAGCCCACCACACCGCGCATAATCAGGCAGTAGAGCGTTGGGTGTCATGCCGCGCTGCCAATACCGGCGCAAAAAACGGTAAATCGTTTGCTTGGTTACTCCAGATTCTTCCATGCCTCTTTTAACCGCTTCACTACGGGCAATGGCATCGAAAATGGCCGGTTGATCAAAAATCAGCGGACGAATCGTCTCCCAGGCGGAGTCGCGTTTGTCCCGGTAGACATCTGATATGTTTTCATCCGCCAGTGCGAGTAGCCATGGGTCATTCTCAACCACACGCCACTCGCCGGCATCGCGCATCTTCTCCATTTCCTCCGCTTGATAGAATTCTGGCAGGGCATTGGCATCGCGAATGTCGATGACATACAGACCCCGCATTCCCGGATCAATCCAGAGCACACGCTCAACTCGGTGTTCCTCCGGAAACTCCAGCAAAAGATTCACAGACAAATCCTTCATCCGCTGGCCCTCCTGGATTCATCCGTGGGCACCTGAAATTGACGCAATGGCCAGGTGTCCGTAATAGCCGTATCCATGGGACAGGAAATCGCCTTCCGTGCCAAGAGGTGACGGATAAGCAGGAGACTGTCGCCCACATGCATAGCAAGTTGCTGGTCCATGGCCAGACAGAATTGCCTCAAGGTGGTTGCGGGATGGGACGGGAGTGCCCGCAACAGCAGGCGTGCCTTTTCTTGATAGTAACCTTCGTAAGGCGCGGTCAATTGGTCAAGGGTAATATAGGGATGCAGCCATGCAATGTTGGTGACTATTGCTTCGGGGATATCTCGCTCAGTAATGATTCCCCAGTCCACGCCCTGCTGTACCCAATAGCGCCGTTCGATTTCCAGCTTATCGATGACGCGAGGTTTCTCGAGTTCGCTGGCGGGCTTGACGGCACGGGCCAACTGCTTCAGCTTCCCTTCATAAGCGATATCGACCAAAAAATCCGTAGTCATGACTATTTCTGTAGCGGCGTCTCGCGGATGCTTTATATCGAGATCCGCGGCAATACGGCGGGTGTATTCACGGTCGAGGGGATACTGCTCGCGGATGTCCGTAACGGTATCCGCCCAGTCAAACTGGTAAAAAGTATCTCGCTCAATGTCGGAGAGGAGGTGGTGTACGCGGCCGGTCTTGATTCCGGCAATTCGATGTGAGCGGCCATGGGAGGCCACATCCTGTATGGTCAGCCACGGCTTGTAACTTGTACCGCGGCCTCGCCCTCGCCCTTCTTTCTGGAAGCGCACGATTTTGTCTTCATCAAACGCGTAACGCCGGCGAGCCATAGCAGGTATCCCCAACCTGATGATCTGTGAGTCAGCATACACCTTCACTCCAAAGCTGAAAACACAGGATGATACTTTTTTGTCGAGGATGATACTTTTTTGTTCAGGATGAAACTATTTTGTCCGGGATGATACTTTTTTGTCCGTTAACAATTTGCGCGCCGATGGATGCCGCATCACTCCACCGTCACGCTCTTCGCGAGGTTACGCGGCCGGTCCACATCGGTACCCTTCACCAGCGCCGCGTGATAGGCCAGCAACTGCACAGGGATAGCGTGGACGATGGGGGAGAGCAGACCGGCATGACGCGGCAGACGCAGCACATGCACGCCCTCGCTGGCGTTAAAGTGGCTGTCCGAATCAGCGAATACATAAAGCTCACCGCCACGGGCGTGGACTTCCTGCATGTTGGCGGCCAGCTTTTCGAGGAGGCGGTCATTGGGCGCGATCACTACCACCGGCATGTCGCGGTCCACCAGGGCCAGGGGGCCGTGCTTCAACTCGCCCGCGGGATAAGCCTCGGCATGGATATAGGAGATTTCCTTGAGTTTGAGCGCCCCTTCCAGCGCGATGGGGTAGTGCAAGCCGCGCCCCAGAAAAAGTGCATGATCCTTGCTGGCAAAGCGCGCCGCCCAGCCCTGAATCTGCGGCTCCAGATTCAGGGCGTGCTGGACACTGCCCGGCAATTGCCGCAAAGCATCCAGATGATCAGCCTGCTGCGCATCGTGCAGACACCCCTGCGCCTTGGCCAGGGACAGGGCCAGCAGATAAAGTGCCGCCAGCTGGGTGGTGAACGCCTTGGTCGAGGCCACGCCGATCTCGGGACCGGCCCGGGTCAGGAAGCGCAGCGCCGACGCCCGCGGAATGGCGCTCTCCGCGACATTGCAGATGGCCAACGTGCGGGTATGGCCGAGATCCTTGGCACGGCGCAAGGCCTCGAAAGTATCCAGCGTTTCGCCGGATTGCGAGAGAGTCACCACCAACTGGCGCGGGTTCGGAATGGAATCCCGGTAACGATATTCGTGCCCCAGCTCGGCCTGCGCCGGAATCCCGGCAATGCTTTCCAGCCACTGGCGCCCCACCAGTGTCGCGTAGTGACTGGTGCCGGAAGCCAGGAACAGTACGCTATCCACATCCCGGAAAACGTCCGCGGCGTCCGCGCCCCAGAGATCCGCCAGATCGAGCTGGCTGTTCAGCGCGCCCTCCAGGGTGTCGGCCAGGGCGCGGGGTTGCTCGTGGATTTCTTTCTGCATGAAGTGACGATAAGGTCCCAGATCAACAGCCGCCGCACTGAGCTGACTCCAATGTTCTTCACACTGCCGTGGCACTCCGGCCTGATCAGTAATCCGCAAGGCCTCCCGCCGCAGCAAGGCCACATCGCCATCTTCCAGATACAGCACACGCCGGGTCACCGGCAGCAACGCCGCCACATCCGAGGCGAAGTAATGCCCGTCATCGGCAATGCCCAGCAGCAGCGGGCAGCCCATCCGTGCCACGCACACGCTCTCCGGGTCGCTGCTTGAAATCACCGCGATGGCATAAGCGCCGCGCAGCTCACCCACCGCCAAGCGGGTCGCCGTGAACAGGTCTGACGCGCTCCGCCGATAATGGTGTACCAGATGCGCGATGACCTCCGTATCGGTCTCGGAGGTGAAGGTGTATCCCGCCGCTTCCAGACGGGCGCGCAAGGCATGAAAGTTCTCGATGATGCCGTTATGGACCACAGCGATCTGCTCATGGGAGATCATGGGATGTGCGTTGCATTCGGCGACGCCACCATGGGTGGCCCAGCGCGTGTGGCCGATGCCCACCTGACCCTGCAAGCCACGCTCGGCAACCGCGGCAGCCAATTCGGCGACGCGCCCCACGCTGCGCACCCGCAGCAAATCCGCGCCTTGCGTCCCCTCTTTCAGGATCGCCAAGCCGGCCGAGTCATAGCCGCGATACTCCAAACGCCGCAGCCCCTCCAGAATCATGGGGACCAAATCTGTTTGGCTCACTCCACCGACAATCCCGCACATAATTCTGCTCCCCTGTAATCGAAGACGATGCCGGTACTACCTGGCGCTATTTTTTCTCACGCCGTGGCCGCTGCCAATACGGAATGGTACGCTGCGGACTGCGACTCAGCGTCAAACCACCCGCTGGAACCTCTTTGGTGATGGTGCTGCCCGCACCAATGGTGGCGCCATCGCCAACGGTCACCGGCGCCACCAACTGACTGTCCGAACCGATGAACACATCATTGCCGATAATGGTGCGGTACTTGTTGGCACCGTCATAATTGCAGGTAATCGTGCCCGCGCCCACATTCACTCCGGTACCGATCTCCGCATCGCCGATATAGCTCAGGTGATTGGCTTTGCTGCCGGCACCAATTTTTGAGGCCTTTACCTCGACATAGTTACCGATATGCGCGGCTTCGCCGATCTCCGTTCCGGGGCGAATCCGCGCAAAAGGTCCAATCCGCGCCCCGGCGGCAATTCGCGCACCTTCGATGAGGCTGTAGGGCAAAATCTCCACGTCGTCGCCAATCTGTGCATCCTGCAAAATCGCACCGCTACCCACGCGTACGCGGTCACCCAGATGCACCTCGCCAACAAACAAGACGTTGGGATCCACCCAGCAGTCCTGGCCGCAGGTGACCTCACCACGGATGTCTATCCGCGCCGGATCCGCCACCCGTAATCCCTGCATTTGCAGAGCACGCAGTTGCTGCCGCTGAAACACGCGCTCCAGATCCGCCAACTGCATGGGGTCATTCACCCCCAGGGCTTCGGTCGCATCCACCAGCGTAAAGGGCCAGACGGCGTAGCCATCCGCCCGTGCTGCCAGCACCACGTCCGTCAGGTACATCTCGCCCTGGGCATTGCGTGCAGACAGTCCTTGCAACCAGCCCTGCAGAGGCGCCACCGGCAATATCATCATCCCAAGATTCACTTCGCGGATGACCCTTTCGTCCGGCTGACAGTCCTTGTGCTCACGGATACCCTGCACCTGGCCGTCCGCATCGCGGAGAATCCGCCCGTAACCGTGGGGTGCGCTGAGCGATGCGGTCGTCAGCCCAAGTGCTGATGCCGGAGTTTGCTGGAGAAATTCGCGCAGTGTCGCGACCGTTAAGAGCGGTACATCGCCGTACAGCACCAGTACCCGGTCCGCTCCCGTGAGACCCGGCAACGCCGATTTCAGCGCATCGCCGGTGCCGAGCTGCTGCGCCTGGGTCCACCAGATCGCCTGCGCGTCAGGGAAGACGGCCTGCACGGCATCGCCGCCGAAACCGGTCACTACATGGATACGCCGTGGCGACAACTCCGCCGCTGTAGCCAGCACGTGGGCGAGCATTGGTTTGCCCCCGAGCGCTTGCAACACCTTGGGCAGGCCGGAGCGCATACGCGTCCCCTGCCCGGCGGCGAGTATTACGATATCCGTCAACATAGCGCTATTCACCTCCGCAAAATCCGCCAACATTCCGGCCCAACTGCCTTACCATAAATAAACCCCAGCCGCCTGATGGCGACCGGGGTCTGTATGATACGTCTGAACCAGCATGCGATCTCGCCGGAGCGTTAGCGCAGCAGCCCCTGTTCCCGCAAACGTTGCACCGTCTTCAGACGCGCGATCTGCTCAAGCAATTCCGCCTGAGCCGCCGCGTACTCCATCCGATCCGCCTGGCCGGCCATCCGGGCTTCAGCAGCCTGCTTGGCCGCCATGGCCTTGGCCTCATCGATGTCCGTCGCGCGCTCCGCCGAATCGGCCAGCACCGTCACCAGGTGCGGTTGAATTTCCAGCACGCCGCCGTTGACGAAGAGATACTCCGTCTCCGCGCCATGTATAATCCGCAACTCACCTGGACGCAGCCCGGTCAGCAGCGGTGCATGGCGCGGCAGAATGCCGAGTTCGCCCATCTCGCCGGGGGCCACCACCATATCGGCGACCCCCGAGTAGATGCTGCCCTCGGCACTGACGACCTGCACATCTATGGTCATCGCCATGGCTTAGCCCTGTTGCAGCTTCTGGGCCTTGGCAATGGCTTCGTCGATGGTACCTACCATGTAGAAGGCCTGCTCGGGCAGATGATCGTACTCACCGGCCACGATCGCCTTGAAGCCGCGGATCGTCTCCTTCAATGAGGCATAGGTACCGGGGCTGCCGGTGAACACTTCCGCGACGAAGAAGGGCTGCGACAGGAAGCGCTGGATTTTGCGCGCCCGGGAGACCAGCAGCTTGTCGTCCTCCGACAGCTCGTCCATGCCGAGAATGGCGATGATATCCTGCAACTCTTTGTAACGCTGCAGCGTCTTCTGGCAGGAACGGGCCACATCGTAGTGCTCCTGACCGACAATCGCCGGGTCGAGCTGACGGCTGAAGGAGTCGAGCGGATCAAGGGCGGGGTAGATACCCAGCTCCGCGATTTGCCGCGACAGTACCACCGTGGCGTCCAGGTGGGCAAAGGTCGTCGCCGGGGACGGATCGGTGAGGTCGTCCGCAGGCACGTAAACGGCCTGCACAGAGGTAATGGAGCCCACCTTGGTCGAGGTGATACGCTCCTGCAACCTGCCCATTTCTTCGGCCAGCGTCGGCTGATATCCCACGGCGGAAGGCATACGCCCAAGCAGCGCCGACACTTCGGTACCGGCCAGGGTGTAGCGGAAGATGTTATCGATAAACATCAGAATATCGCGGCCCTCATCACGGAAATGCTCCGCCATGGTCAGACCGGTCAGGCCGGCGCGCAGGCGGTTGCCGGGCGGCTCATTCATCTGCCCGTAAACCAGCGCGACCTTGTCCAACACGCCGGAATCGGTCATTTCATGGTAGAAGTCGTTGCCTTCACGGGTGCGCTCACCGACGCCGGCGAACACCGAGTAACCGGTGTGCTCGATAGCGATGTTGCGGATCAGCTCCATCATGAGCACCGTCTTGCCCACACCCGCGCCACCGAAGAGGCCGACCTTACCGCCCTTGGCGAAAGGACAGACCAGGTCGATGACCTTGATGCCGGTTTCCAGCACCTCGGTGCTCGCCGCCAACTCATCAAATGCCGGTGCCGGACGATGTATGGCCTTGCGCTCCTCCGTCTGTACCGGACCCTTGCCGTCCACGGGGTCACCGAGGACGTCCATGATGCGGCCCAACGTGCCGTGACCCACCGGCACGCTGATGGGCGCACCGGTACGTTTCACGGCCAGACCGCGCTTCAGGCCTTCGCTGGGACCCATGGCAATACCGCGCGCCACGCCGTCACCCAACTGGGCCTGCACTTCGATGGTCAGGTTTTTGTCGCTGACCACGATGGCCTCCATAATCTCCGGGACCTGCCCGCGAGGAAAGGCCACGTCGATCACCGGCCCGATCACCTGGACGATATGGCCGACGGCGTTTTCTTTAGCAACCGCTTCGCTCATGATTTAACCCTCAAAAATTCCAAAAATGCTGTGCACAATCGTCAGACCGCCGCCGCACCGGCGCTGATCTCTGCGATTTCCTGAGTAATGGCTGCCTGGCGCGCCTTGTTGTAAGCCAACTGCAGGTCGCCCACCATGCGCTTGGCGTTATCCGAGGCGTTTTTCATGGCAACCATACGCGCGCTCTGCTCACAGGCCAGATGCTCGATGACCGCCTGATACACCACTGATTCCACATAGCGCTGCAACAAGCGATCCAATACCGGACGGGCTTCGGGCTTGTAGATGTAATCCCACATCTCCGCGCGAGGTTCCGCGAGCACCTCAGGCTTTTCCACCGGCAACAACTGTTCGACCGTAGCCCGCTGCAACATCGTATTCACGAAGCGGGAGGAGACCAGGTACACCACGTCGACCTCACCCCTGGCGTAAGCATCCGCCATCGCCCGGATGGGTCCGATCATATCGGCCAGATGCGGTTTGTCACCCAAGCCGTTGAGCTCCGCGACCAGATGGGCGCCGTGGCGCCGCAGGAAGCCCAGCCCCTTGTTACCCATGACCGCGAGATCAGAGCTGATGCCCTGCTCGTGGAGGTCGTGCATCTTGTGGACGACATTGCGCAGCACGTTCACATTGAGCGCGCCACAGAGGCCGCGATCCGTGGTCACCACGATAAAGCCCGCCTTTTTGATGGGACGCACCTGCATCAACGGATGTTCGTACTCGGGATGCGCCTGCGCCAGATGTCCCAATACCTCACGAATTTTCTCCGCATAGGGACGGGCGGCGCGCATCCGCTCCTGCGCGCGCCGCATCTTGCTCGCAGCCACCATCTCCATGGCACGGGTGATCTTGCGCGTGTTTTTAACGCTCTTGATCTGTCCGCGGATTTCCTTGGCATTGGCCATGCTACTCTCCTAGTACGTCGAACTGGACTTGAACTGCTTGATCGCCGCGTCGAGCCGCTTCTTGAAGTCGTCCGTCAGCTCTTTTTTCTCTTCAAGCCCGGCCATCAGGTCCTTGTCATTGCTGTGCAGGTAAGCCAGGAGTGCCTTCTCGAAAGGGCGCACATGGGCCACTTCGACATCATCCAGCGCACCACTGCTGGCGGCGAAGAGCGCCACCGACTGTTCGGCCACCGACATGGGCGAGAACTGGTCCTGCTTCAGCAACTCGGTGACACGCTTGCCGCGCTCGATCTGCTTGCGGGTGATTTCATCCAGATCCGAAGCAAACTGCGCGAAGGCCGCCAGTTCGCGATACTGCGCGAGATCCAGACGAATGCCGCCGCCCAGCTTCTTGATGATCTTGGTCTGCGCCGCGCCACCCACCCGCGATACCGATAAACCGGCATTGATAGCCGGACGGATACCGGAGTTAAAGAGGTCGGTTTCCAGATAGATCTGGCCATCGGTGATGGAAATCACGTTGGTGGGCACGAAGGCCGAGACGTCACCCGCCTGGGTTTCGATGATGGGCAGGGCGGTCAAAGAACCGGTTTTGCCCTTCACTGCACCGTTGGTGAATTTCTCGACGAAATCGGTGTTGACGCGCGCCGCGCGCTCCAGCAAACGGGAGTGCAGGTAAAACACATCACCAGGATAGGCTTCACGGCCAGGCGGCCGGCGGAGCAACAAGGAGATCTGGCGATAGGCCCAGGCTTGCTTGGTAAGATCGTCATACACGATCAGGGCATTCATACCGCGGTCGCGGAAGTATTCGCCCATGGTGCAGCCGGCATAGGGCGCCAGATACTGCATGGCGGCGGACTCCGAAGCGTTGGCGGCGATCACCGTGGTGTACTCCATCGCGCCGTGCTCCTCGAGCTTGCGCACCACGCCAGCGACGGTCGAAGCCTTCTGACCGACGGCGACATAGATGCACTGCACATCCTTGCCTTTCTGATTGATGATGGCATCGACGGCGACCGCGGTCTTGCCGGTCTGCCGGTCGCCAATGATCAACTCGCGCTGACCACGACCGATTGGCACCATGGCGTCAATTGCCTTGATACCCGTCTGCATGGGCTCATCAACGCTTTGCCGTTCGACCACGCCGGGCGCGATTTTTTCGAGAACGTCGTATTCCTCAGTTTCGATGGGGCCTTTACCGTCGATAGGCTGGCCCAGGGCATTCACCACGCGACCCAGCAGCGCCTTGCCGATGGGAACCTGCATGACCCTGCCCGTACACTTGACGACGCCGCCCTCTTCGAGGCCGGAGAATTCGCCGAGCACTACCGCGCCGACGTTATCCTGTTCCAGGTTCATGGCCAGCGCGAAGCGGCCGCCGGGGAGTTCCAGCATTTCACCGTACATCACGTCTTCCAGACCGTGAATACGAAGAATACCGTCACTCAAGCTGATGATAGTGCCCTGCGAGCGCGTTTCGACACGGCCTTCGAAGCCGGCGATCCGTGCGCGGATCAGTTCACTGATTTCCGATGGATTCAGTTGTTGCATACTATTTCCTCAAGACTTAGCTGCGAAGGGTTCGGGCAAGTTGCTGCACTTGTCCACGCACGGAGGCATCTATGGTGAGATCACCCGTATGAATAACTAGGCCACCAATCAAAGCGGCGTCCACCGATTCCCGGAACGCGACCTGGCGACCGGCAAAACGGCGCTCCAGCGCCGATTGCACGGTCGTCTTCTGATTGGCATCCAGGGCGACGGCGCTGGTGACCAGAACGTCGACAATGCCCTCTGCGTGCCGCAGGGCTTCATCGAAAAGCGTGCCGATCTCGGCCGTCGCGGGCCACCGATCATGGTGGATCAACAAAGCCAGGAATGCCTCCCAAGCCTTGCTATCCACCTTTACTGGCGCCGCACTGAGCAGCGCCACTTTTTCGGCGTCGGCACGCTCGGGATCACTCAGAAAAGCCTGCGCCTGCGCATCCGCGATCATCGCGGCAAGTACCCGCAGAGCATCCGCCCAAGCCTGTTCCTGGCCGCTCTCTTTCGCCAAACCATAAAGCGCCTCGGCATAGGGGCGCGCCACCGTGATCAGATCGGCCATGGGGGTCTCCTCACAATTGGCCGACCATGCGGTCGATGATGTCGCGATGCGTCTTATCGTCGATTTCCCGATGCAGGATGCGCTGGGTGCCATCGACCACCAGGTCCACCACCTGACCGCGCAACACTTCACGCGCCCGGTTGGTTTCGACGTCGATTTCAGCGCGCGCGCCGGCGATGATGCGATCGGCCTCCTCCCGCGCCTTACTCTGGGCCTCTTCGCGCAGTTCCACACCACGACGCTCGGCGTTGGCGACAATTTCCATCGCCTTTTCCTTGGCTTCACGGAGCAGTTCTGTCGCCCGCTTTTGCGCCAGGGCCATTTCTTCCTTACCACGTTCCGCTGCTGCCAGGCCATCGGCAATTTTCGCACGACGATCGTCCATGACCCTGCGCAGAGGACCGTACATATACTTGTACAACAACGCCACCAGGATGACGAAGGTGATCAACTGAATGATCAGTGTTCCATTGATACCTACCGGATTCATGACTACCTCACTTGAAAGTGGGCCGGCTCAGCCGGTCCAGCATCAGCCCACCAGGAACGGGTTGGCGAAGAGGAACCAGAAGCCGAAGGCCAGAATAATGAAGGGGAAAGACTCCATCAAACCGGCAAAGATGAAAGTATTCACCAGCAACTGCGGGCGCATTTCCGGCTGGCGGGTGATGCCTTCGATGGTCTTTGAGGTGATCAGACCCCAGCCAATGGCGGAACCCAGACCAGCGGCGCCAAAAATGATACCTACGGCAATGGCAGTAGCAGCAACGATGATGGTATGTGCGTCCATGATAACTCCTTACAAGTGTCGCAAAGTGGAATAATAAACTTGTTAATGATCCTGCATGTTCGCCATGCCGAGGTAAACCACGGTCAGCACGGTGAAAATGAACGCCTGCAGGATGATGATCAAACTTTCGAACAGGGACCAGACCTCGCCCAAAGCCCATTCTCCCCACCAGGGCAGCATGGCCAGCAGCAGGAAGACCAGCTCACCGGCGAACATGTTGCCGAAAAGTCGCAGACCAAGGCTCAACGGCTTGGTGATTTCTTCAATCAGCGACATGATGATATTCATCGGCGCCAGCCAGATACCGAAGGGATGGGTCAGATAGGTCTTGAAGTAGGAGAACCCCTTGACGCGCAGATTGGTCGCCACCATCAGCAGGAAGATCGCGATGGCCACGCCCAGCGTCGTATTCAGATTGACGGTCGGGGTGATGCGGAACTCCGTGATCCCAAACCAGTGCGCGATCATACCGGGTAGGTAGGCGGGGATAACATCCAGGCTGTTCATCAACAGAATCCAGAGAAAAACCGTTATCGCGACGGGCGCGATCAAAGGATCTTTAACGGGGAAACTGCCTTGCACCAGGTCGTCAATGAAATCGACCACGCCCTCCAGCCAGTTCTGCATCCCGCTGGGGACGCTGGCCTGCAAACGTGCGCCAACCACCATGGCGGTGATGACCAGAATGGCGGCCATGACCCAACCCATGACGATGGTGTCGAGATTAAAGGTCCAGAAGCCTTCGCCGATGGACCAGTTTACGAGGTGATGGGCGATATCGCCTGATGCCACGCTTAACTCCTTTGCCTGGAACGTTCCCGCACCAGAAATGCCAAAAATACGAAATGGGTCAGCAAGAATCCGGCGACCAGCCCGACAACCGGCAGGTGCAACCAGAATATCGCAAAAATCAGTCCGAGGATGGTGATAATCCAGCGCTGCAACACCGCTCCGCCCAGGCGCTGTGCAGCGCGTTGCGTGGAGGCGGGGAGCGCGATAAGGCGTCCACCCAAAATGAGCATGTTGATCACGCTCAAAAATGCGGCAAAGAGTACTGCGTAGGCGGCTTCTCGCCCCCAGCGCCAAGCCGCTATGGCGGCCAGCAGCAGGGCCAACGTCAACACTGTTGCAGTCACTCGCCCAACATAGGACGAAAAATTCACCATCCCCGTTTGTTTTTCTTGCTCTTTCAATGGGCGGGTCTTGAATACGCGCAGAGTCTAAACAGGCTGGTGCAGCCCGTCAAGAGAGGAATATCAGCTTTCATCATCATCGAGCGACACGCCCAGGAGCTGAAAAAGCCCCGCCTCCTGTTCCGGATCATCCCAGCGAATCCGTAACTCGCCGCCCCGCCCTTGCGCACGCAGCTCGACGGACAGCCCCAGGTGCGCGGCGATTCGGGCAGAAAGCGCGGCGATATTGGGGTCCGGCTCGGCCTTGGGTGCTTTGGCCCGGCCCTCGGCCTGGACCAGTCGCTCGGTGGCCCGCACACTCAGGGCCTCACGGACGACTTTTTCCGCAAGCCGCACCTGGCGCCCGTCCGGCAAGGTCAACAGGGCGCGGGCGTGTCCCGCGCTGAGGGCGCCATTTTCGACATGAGGATGGAGATCTGGACAAAGGCGCAGCAGGCGCAACTGATTGCTGATGGCGGCACGGGAACGACCCAGAGATTCCGCCAGCGCTTCGTGACTGAGGCCAAACTCGTCGAGCAGGCGTTGCAGGGCCTGGGCTTCTTCCAGGGGATTAAGGGCCTGGCGCTGGATATTTTCGATAATGCCGATGGCGAGGGCTTGTTCGTCACTGCACTCCCGGATCACCGCGGGGATATGGCTGAGGTTGGCCAACTGCGCGGCCCGCCAGCGGCGCTCACCGGCAATGATTTCGTAGCGACCGCCGCCGATGGCCCGAATAACGATGGGCTGCACCACCCCCTGACTGCGGATGGAGGCGGCAAGCTCTTCCAGAGACTCCTCGCTGATCAAACCGCGTGGCTGATAACGGCCGCGTTGCAGCAGATCAACGGGAACTTCGCGCATGGCGCCGCCCGCGTTCCCTTCACTGGCGAAGAGGGCGTCCAGTCCGCGCCCGAGACCGACCCGCTTCACTCCACCCACTCGCGACGTAAAAACTCAGCGGCGACACCCTGATAGGCCTGCGACCCGGCACAGGCCGGATCATATTCCAAAGCGGCGCGGCCAAAACTGGGGGCTTCGGCCAAGCGGATATTGCGGGGAACCACCGTACGATAGAGTTTATCCGGGAAATGGCGCTCCAGCTCCAGCCCTACTTCGGAGGAGAGGCGATTGCGCATGTCGAACATGGTTCGCAGCAGGCCATGCACTTCGAGCTGTGGATTGAGTTGCGCACGCACCCGGCGCACGGTGCCGAGCAACTGGGCCAGGCCTTCGAGGGCGTAATATTCGCACTGCATGGGAATCAGCACGCCATCTGCGGCGACCAGTGCGTTAATGGTCAGCATATTGAGCGCGGGCGGGCAGTCGATCAGCACATATTCGAAGTCATTCACTGGGGCCAGCGCATTTTTAAGATAGCGCTCACGGTTGGGGCGGCCATAAAGCTCAACCTCCGCCCCGGCCAGATCGGGGCTGGAGGGCGCGAGAGAGAGACCCGCCGGAGATGCGTTCAGCAGCACCGCGCTCAGCGGCAATTCGCCGAGGAGGACGTGGTAAATGGTCGACGTCGCGCCGCCGCCGAAACCAAGGCCGGTAGTGGCGTTGGCCTGGGGATCGAGATCGATCAGGAGGACGCGTTTGCCCACCTGGGCCAGTCCGGCGGCCAGGTTGACGGCGGTGGTGGTCTTACCCACCCCTCCCTTTTGATTGGCAATAGCGACAGTGCGCATGATGACTGGATGGACTTCCATCTTCGACAGTGGTTGCCCTTAGAGTACCCCGTAGCGGCGCAGGGGGCTAGGGCGTGGTTACGGACACCTCCCAGGAAAGCAGCAGACGGGGCGGCAGGTCGGGAACAGCGAGTTCCTGACGAGCGATGCGGAGGGTCGCGGCACGCGGCCAAGCGGCCAACTCCGCCTCGACACCCGGACCCTTCTGAGCGAGCACCCGCGTGTGCGGACCCTGCAAGTGCCGGGTCATGGCGTCGAGACGGACAAGGGGCGCGGTGGCGCGGCTGATAATGACTTGCGGGAGGGAATCGGGGTGGTAGTCTTCGCTGCCCTGTGGAGCGACTTGCACGTTGGCCAGGCCGAGGTCCGCGACGGCATGGCGGAGGAAGGCCACCCGCTTGGCCGCCGGTTCAACCAGAGTAAACGGTTGCGCCGGGCGGCAAATGGCCAGGGGGATACCGGGCAATCCGGCGCCGCTGCCGATATCCACCACCGCGCCCGCCGGCAGGTAGGGTAGCACCGCCAGACTGTCCAGCAGATGGCGGGGCACCATCTCCAGGGGATCGCGCACCGCCGTCAGGTTGTGGGTCGCATTCCAACGCTGCAGGAGAGCGAGATAGCGGACCAGCAGATTACGCTGCTCGGCCTCAACATGGTCGAGGCCGAGGGCCGCCAGTCCGGCATCCAGACGGGCGCGCAACACCTGCGGAGATCGCTCCGGCTTGGCCATCGGAATCAGCCGGCCTGCTGCAGACCACGACGTTTCACGTGGATCAGGAGTAGAGAGATGGCCGCCGGGGTGACACCAGGGATGCGGCTGGCCAGGCCAATGGTCTGGGGCCGCTGACGGGCGAGACGCTGCAGCACTTCGGCAGAGAGGCCGCGCACCGCGGCGTAGTCCATGTCGGCGGGGATATCCGTGCCCTCCCAGCGCGCGGCGCGGGTGATCTCATCGTGCTGGCGGGCGACGTAGCCGGCGTATTTGCATTCGATCTCCAGTTGCTCCCGGGCCTGGGCATCCGTACAAAGAGGCAGTTCGATGGCGTTGAGCAGGCTGACGTAATCCCAATCGGGGCGGCGGAGGAGTTCGAGGGCGCTAACATCGCGGGAGAGGGGCTGCTCCGTCTTCGCCGCGATACGCCCGGCGCTGGCGCTGCCGGGGTGGATGCGCAGGCCTGCAAGGCGGCGGCGCTCCGCCTGCACGATGTCCTGCTTGGTACTGAAGGCCGTCCAGCGCGTGTCATTTACCAACCCCAACGCCCGGCCATGGGGAGTCAGGCGCAGGTCGGCGTTGTCTTCGCGCAGTTGCAGGCGATACTCGGCGCGGCTGGTGAACATGCGGTAGGGCTCGTCGAGACCGCGGGTGACGAGGTCATCCACCATCACCCCCAGATAAGCCTCATGGCGGCCGGGCGTCCACGCCGCGAGGTCGCGGGCGCGGCGGGCGGCGTTGAGTCCGGCGAGCAGCCCCTGCGCCGCGGCCTCTTCGTAGCCGGTGGTACCGTTGATCTGACCCGCACAGAAAAGACCGGGCAGGCGCTGGCTTTCGAGGCTGAGGTGGAGGTCGCGAGGGTCGAGGTAGTCGTACTCGATGGCATAACCGGGACGCAGGAGAACGGCGTTCTCCAGACCGCGCATACTGCGCACCAGTTCCACCTGCACGGTAAAGGGCAGGCTGGTGGAGATGCCGTTGGGATAAACTTCGTGGGTATCGAGGCCTTCCGGCTCCAGAAAGATCTGGTGGGAATTCTTGGCGGCGAAGCGCACGACCTTATCTTCGATGGATGGGCAGTAACGCGGGCCCACCGACTGAATGTGGCCACCATACATGGCCGACTGGTGCAGATTCGCGGCGATGATCTCGTGGGTGCGAATGTTGGTATGGGTAATATGGCAGGCGCGCTGGGGCACCGCGATGCGCTGGGTCATAAAGGAGAAGGCGGGCGGCGGAGTGTCGCCGGGCTGCGCCTCCAGTACGCTGTAGTCGATGCTGCGACCGTCGATGCGCGGCGGCGTACCGGTCTTCAGGCGCGCCACCGGAAAGGCCATCGCGCGCAGGCGCTGGGCGAGGGCGTTGGAAGGCGGGTCGCCGGCACGGCCGGCGGCGTAATTCTGGTCACCCATGTGCACCCGGCCCCCGAGGAAAGTCCCCGTGGTGAGGACGACTTGGGGTGCGCGCAGCACCAATCCCGTTTCGAGGACGACGCCCGCGAGCGCATCACCCTCCATGAGCAGATCGCCGACCATGCCCTGGAACAGTTGCAGGGCGGGGAGGTCTTCGAGCAGGCGCCGCACCGCGCGTTTGTAAAGGCCGCGGTCGGCCTGGGCGCGGGTGGCGCGTACCGCCGGACCCTTGCTGGCGTTGAGTGTGCGGAACTGGATACCCGCCTGATCGATGGCGAGGGCCATGATGCCGCCGAGGGCGTCGACCTCTTTGACCAGATGCCCCTTACCGATACCACCGATGGCCGGATTGCAGGACATCTGGCCGATGGTGTCGAGGTTCTGGGTGAGCAGGAGTGTGCGCACTCCGAGACGGGCGGCGGCGGCGGCCGCTTCCGTCCCGGCGTGACCGCCGCCAACGACGATGACATCAAATTGATTTTGCATGCCGGGATTATCCGTGCTCCCGCCGGGTTTTGGCAATTTTTTTCAGGATAAAACGCGCCGCGAGGGGGCCCCTGATCACTTTGCCATCCCTACCCAGTTGGGTGAGCCGGTTTGCGCCGACACGGTAGAGCGCCGGCCCAGCGCTCACGCCCTCCAGCCGGATGGTGTTGCCATCGACCCAGGAGAACACATTCCCGCGCCGAAAAAGCTGGTCATCACGACCCACGTATTGGGTGGTGATTTCATAGGTGTGATCTTTATGTAACGTGATGATCTCACGCACGCCGAGGCAGTCTGCGCAGGGCAGCACACCCGCATAGGTGCCAACCCAGTCCAATGTCGCATGACGGGTGTGGGCGATGCCCGGCTTCGGGGCCGGCGTCCGGGTTGTTGCGGCCGGTTGAGTGGCGCAACCGCCCAGGAGAATGGCGACGGAGAGAAACAGGGCGCGTTGCGCATAACAGGCGTCCCAGCGCGTCCGTTTTTCGTCGTCGGTCATGGCCAGATCCTCAGTGCTCGTGGCGGATGCGCGGCAACAGTTCGCTGAGGTTGCAGGGGCGGTGCCGGATATCCAGTTGCGGGATGATGATGGCCTCCATGCCGAGACGGACGCCGCCGGTGGAACCGGGAAGAAGGAACACGATGGTGCCGTCGCAGATGGCGGCTTCGGCACGGGACTGAATGGTGCTGGTGCCGATCTCCTGATAGGAGAGCATGCGGAAGAGTTCGCCGAAGCCGGGGATGGGCTTGCTGACGAGGGGGGCGAGGGCTTCGGGGGTGACGTCGCGACCGGTGACGCCGGTACCGCCGGTGGCGATGATCACGTCGATGGCGGGGTCGGCGATCCAGTCACGCAGTTGCGCGCGCAGGCATTCGGCGTCGTCGGCGATGATCCGGTGGACGGCGATCCGGTGTCCGGCCTGACTGGCGAGCTCGGCAATTTTGTCACCGGACTTGTCGGTTGCTGGCGTACGGCTGTCGGAAACGGTGAGGATGGCAATGGCGAGGGGTAAAAAGGCTTTGCTTTCGGGTGGCTGCTGCGCACTGCTCACGGCGGTATTCCCTTTACAGGATGACGGAAAGTCCAGTATAAAAGGCTCCGTCCTGCGGTCCAAGGGGCACGGCGTGCGGCGCCCTCCATAAGCGCCGACTCCGGGCACCGGCGCCGAAATAGCCCGCTTCTGATCTGGAGAGCATCATGGATGTGTCCCTGCCAGCAGATTCGCATGCCCTGACGTCGGCGCCCGAACCGGCGGCGGGCGGCTGGCAACATCTCACGGCGCCGCTTCCGGCGGACTGGCAACGGGCGGGGCAGGCGGCGGACGACTGGGACTTTGCCCAGGATATCCTCGATCCTGATGAGCGCTCCTGGCTGCGCCGCGATGGCGCGCGCGTCTTCATTACCTTGCAATTCCCGGTGAAAGGTAATGACGCGGATGCCGATAGCTGGGAACAACGGCCCCTGGGCATCATCCTGCAAGGGAACCGGATTACCACGGTGCTGGCCCGGGATTTGGCGCCGTTATCGCCTTTTTTCGCGCAGATGGAGCATCTTTCCAGCCCGCCGGAAAGCGTCGAAATCCTCGCCGCCATCCTCAAGATTCTGGCGCAGAGCTACGAAGACGCGCTGCATCAACTCAATGCCGCCATCCACGACAACGAGCAGCAACTGGACTGGACCCAGAGCAATGGCGACTTTTTCACCCTGCTGGAGATCAGCAAAAGCCTGACCCGCTTTGAGGTGGCGCTGGTCGGCAATATCGCCACGGCCTTCAAGATTTCCCGTTTGCCGGAAATCCGCGACGATCTGCCCGCCGCCCAGCAGATCGACACCGCCCTGCTGGAATTGCAGGTAGCCCATGAGCGGGCGCGGGTCTACGCCGGAACCAGTACGTCGATGATGGACGCCTACGCGGGCATGGTGCAGAACAACATCAATCATGGTCTGAAGGTGGTGACGGTGCTGGCCATGATCTTTTATGTGCCGAGCCTGCTGGCGACCCTCTACGGCGTAAATACGACCCTGCCGTTCCAGAAGACGGACTGGATTTTTTGGATCGTGCTGGGTCTGGGGGCGAGCATTTCCACCGGGCTGGCGCTGATTTTCAGGCGGAAAGGCTGGATATGAACGAACTGAAGGGCGCACGGAGGGAGCGGAATGCTGCATTGGTTTAACGAAAAGACGGATGCCGAACTGAAAGTCACCGCCGACTTCGAGTGGCCACCGAGCGCGACCTGGATTCAGGTGGTGGCGCCGACGAGCGCGGAGCTGGATTTTGTCGCCAAGCATTTGCAGGTGCCGGATTATCTGTTTCAGGACGTTTCCGACGAGGATGAGCGCCCGCGTCTGGAGCGGGAGGGCGATATCGTCCTGATCATCCTCAAGGTGCCGGCCCCCATGCAGGCCGCCGCCGAACTGCACTTCCGTACCCTGCCCGTGGGGCTCTGGCTCCTGCCCCAGCAGATGGTGACGGCCAGTGCCCAGCCCCTCGCCCTCTGGGACGAGTTGCGCGGGCAGCGCCAACGCGGTAAGCCCCTGCATGTGCGCGGGCTGCTGGCGGAGATTTTTCAGGCCATCGCACGGGACTATTTGCGCGCCCTGCGCATTATCAATACCGAAATTGCCGCAACCGAGAAAATACTTCGCAACTCTCAGAACAACAACGAATTCTTTAGACTTCTCGCGCTCAACAAGAGCCTCATCCTCTTTTCTTCGGCGCTCAAAGGTAATATCTCGGTCGCGCAGCAAACCATGCGCCTGCCGCTGCTCAAACAAGGCGAGGGCGACCTGGAAGACATCGCCGACGCCCTCATCGATCTTCAGCAGGCGCGGGACATGACCGAAATTTACGCCTCCACCATTACCAACATGATGGATGCCTATGTCGGCGTGCTGCAAAACAATATCAGCAACACCCTGAAAATCATCACGGCCTGGACCGTGGTCGTGGCGGCCCCGGCAACGGTGGCGAGCATCTACGGGATGAACGTACCCCTGCCCCTGCAGAATTGGACTTATGCGTGGCCGGTACTCATGGGGGGCGGATTTGCGATATCCGGGATGCTGTTCATGATTTTCCGCAAGAGAGACTGGATCTGAGCGCGCGCCATGGGTTGCCAGTTTTACGATAAAAGCGCAGGGGCATGGGTCGCCGCCGAACGCTATACGGCGGACGGACTTTTTCTGCTGACGCCGGAGCAGGTGGGTCGGTGTCCGCAATTGGAAGCCGCGCTGCGGCACTGCGTAGAACAACGTCTTTGTTGTCGGCATGAGGAGATAACCCTGCGCCTGCCCGTAGCGCTGCTGGAAGAAGATGCGCAGTTCGGCACGGTGGCGCGGATGGCGCACCTGACTCTGCATCATACGCCACGGAGTCTGGCGATTCTGGGCGAGGAAACGTTGATCCAGCCGCTGCAGCAGGACTGGCTGGGCGAGTTGCGGCAAAGCGCCATGGGCGAAGTGCTGCAGCGCGTGCTGCTGAACGTCATCTATAGTCACGAGCGGGTGGCGCGGGTGCTGGTGGAACGCTTGCAGGCGCTGCGCATGGCCCTCAAAACCTCCATGGATAACGTCGAACTGCGCCAGATTGTGGTCCTGAATCGAGACCTCGGCGAACTGGTTATCGCCCTGCGGGAAACCGGCCTCATTCTCCGCGATGCGCTGCGTGCCACACCCGGTGAATCACCGGTCTATCCGTTGCTGGACGTGGCGCTGCGCGAGCAGCGCCGGATAGAAGAGGGCGTGAATCTGATTCATGAGCGCTATCTGACGGTGACCAATGCCTATAATGGCATTGTCCAGAACAATGCCCATACGGTGATGAAGGTGATGACAGTATGGCTGGCCCTGCTCATGATGCCCATCGCTTTCATCATGCCCTGGCACATGATGACGCCCCTGCCCCTCGAGCATTGGCGTTACCTTTGGTTCGGATTGCTCGCCTATGTCTTTGGCGTGACCTGGCTGTTCGCGCACTGGGCGCGCAAACACGGCTTTTTTTCCATGTGAGGGCGGCTCCATGATGCGCATCACCCGCGATTGTCTGCTGTCCGGGAACGCCAACCGGCGGAGCTGGATGGCGTTGGTCGCCCCCTCGGCCAACGAGCTGACGCAGGCGGCGGCGACCCTGGACATCCCCGAGAGCTTTCTGCGCAAACGCCTGGAAGGCGAGGCATCGCGCCCGCTGATCAAGGAAGAGCGATTGATTTCCCTGCAATTCCAGGTGCCACTACCGAAAGAGGGCGCGGCAGGACAATTCACGCTGGTACCTCTGAGTTTGTATTTCGTACCCGGCTATTTTGTCACCCTGACCGAGCGGGAGATTCCCTTCCTGAGCCGATTGATTGATCCGCGGAAACCACGTAAACGCTGGGAACTGGTGCTGCGCATCATCGCCGAAGTCACGCGCAATTATCTGCCCACAGCGCGTTCGGTGGCCCGGGAGATGGCCGTGGTGGAACGGGATCTGCGCCAGGCGCAACGGCATGACGTGGTATATCGCGGTCTGGACATCAATGATCGCCTGCTGGCACTGGATCTGGGCCTGCTGCAACTGGAGTACGTGGTCAGTGAAATCGGCCACTTCCTGCCCGCCGAGGATGCTGACCTGATGGAAATCCATGAAGACACCCGCATCGAGCTGTCCCAGGTGCGGGATCAGGTGGACAGCGATCAGGCGACCATCAATGAGCTGCTGGAGTCTTATGCTTATGTGGTGCACAACAATGTGAACCACCTCTTCAAGTTCATGGCGGCGCTGATTATTCTCGCGACGATTCCGCTCTTTATTCCGGGCGCCGCGGCCATGAATGTGCCGCTAGGGCCTTTTCCACACTGGCGTTATGGCTTTACGGCGGTGACCGGCGGGCTGCTGGTGGTGGAAGCGCTGACGGCGTGGGTATTTTATCGCAAGGGGTGGCTACGGCTGGATTGACGGAGATCCCATAGATCTATGGGATGCGCGCCGTAGCTGTTCATCGCGGCAGCGATATGGCGTAAGGTTGTACCAACCGGGCAAAAAATCAAAGAAGGTGGTGAATGACGGTATCGGCGGTTTTATTGTTGGCGGCGCTATCCGCATGGATATTGCTGGAACTGTATCTGGAATATTTTTTCCGGTCACCCATGCATGCGAACAGACAGGATGGTGGCTCCTCAAGCATATTCAACACCGCGATCTTTGCCAGCGTCGGAAGCTGGGCTTGTATGGTGGCGGCGGAAGTCCGCCATGAGCCGCATATAGCGCTATATCTGCCGCGGGTGGGTTGTTCGCTACTGGTGGCGGGATTACTGTTGAGGTCATATGCAATCATGACGTTAAGGAGATTTTTCACCGTGGACCTGGCCATCCAGCCGGGACATCGACTGATCCGGCATGGACCGTACCGCATGGTGCGCCATCCGTCCTATACGGGGGCGCTTCTGTGTTTCTCCGGCTTGGCGCTGTCGTTTGGTTGCTTGACCACCGCGGTCATGATCATCCTTCCCGTCATTGTGGTCTACCTCTGGCGAATCGCCAAAGAAGAACACATCCTGACGGTCGCGTTCGGACCCGATTATCAAGAATACCGCTATCGCACCTACCGGCTCATTCCAGGGGTCATTTAGCGGGTTCATCTTTGCAGAGCCTCGGCACAAAGCTCCAACCAATGCCGCACCGGTATCGCACACCCACTCTGCAAATGCATCTGACAACCAACATTAGCCGTAGCGATACAATCCGGCTGTTCGGCCTGCAAAGCCTCCAGCTTCTGATTGCGTAACTGCCGGGACAGCACGGGCTGCAGGATGGAGTAGATACCCGCCGAGCCGCAGCAGAGGTGGCTGTCGCGGACGCCGGTCAAGCGGTACCCCGCCCGTTGCAGGAGCGTTTCGATCCCCCCTTGCAGGCGCTGGGCGTGTTGCAGGGAACAGGGGGCGTGGAAGGCGACGGTGCCGCGATCGGCAGCCACAAAGGGAATTTCCTCGGCCTGGTCCAGGAGCCATTCGCTGGGGTCGCGGGCCAGGGCGGCGACGCGGGCGGCTTTTTCGGCATACACCGGATCGCCTTGTAACGCCTCCCCGTATTCCTTGACCATGCTACCGCAGCCGCTGGCGCTGACCAGAATGGCTTCGGCTCCGGCTTCAATCAGCGGCCACCAGGCGTCAATGTTGCGGCGCATGTAGTCTCGGGCTTCGGCGTGGGCGTTGAGATGCAGACTGAGCGCGCCACAGCAGCCGGCGCTGGCCGGAACCTCGGCGGCGATACCGAGGGTGCCGAGCAGCTGTTCCAGCGCCGCCCCTGTCGCCGGAGTCATGACACTTTGTACGCAGCCGGCGAGGGCGATGACCCGCCGTTGGTGGGCCGGTTTCAAGACGGTGGATCTGGCCGACAAGGGTTTGGGCAGCGCCGGGACCTTGCGCGCCAAGGCTTCCGGCAGCAGGGGTTTGCAAGCATCGCCGAGTTGTAGCAGCAGCCGGAAGCGCTCCGGGTGCGGGACGATAGCACGCAGCAGTCGGCGCTTCAGCCGCTCCACTGCCGGACGGCCCACTTCGGCTTCGATATACTCGCGACCGATTTCCGCCAGCCGCGCGTAGCGCACGCCGGATGGACAGGTCGTTTCGCAGGCGCGGCAGGTGAGGCAGCGGTCCAGATGGGTCAGGGTATGCTCCGTGGCCGGGGCCCCGGCGAAGAATTCCTTGATGAGATAGATGCGGCCGCGTGGACCATCCAGTTCGTCGCCGAGAATCTGGTAGGTGGGACAGGTGGCGGTGCAAAAGCCGCAGTGGACACAAGTGCGCAGAATGGCGTCGGCCTCGGCCACAGCGGGGTCGTCCTGAAAGCGGGGGGCGATCTGGGTTTGCATGGGCGGGCCTCAGAGTGCGGCGAACATGCGGCCGGGGTTGAGCAGGGTATGGGGGTCGAAGGCGGCTTTGAGTCGTTGTTGTATCGCCAGCAGTGGTGGCGCGAGGGGATGAAACACTTCGCCGCCGCGCTCGCCGCCGCGAAACAGCGTCCCGTGGCCACCGTGCTGCGCCGCCAACCGCTGCACGGCTGTGGCATCACGGAAGCCACGCAACCAGCGCTGGCCGCCGCCCCATTCGATCAGGGTCTGGCCGGGGAGGGGCAGAGGCGGTGTGGCGGGGGCGACGGCCAGGCGCCACAAAGGCGCATCCCCCTGAAAAAAGACGTGGCGCTGCTCACGCCAGTCGTCCCAGAAGGATGCCGCCTCGGCATCCGCCAACCGCTCACCACCGAGCCGGGCTTGTGCGGCCTGCACGGCGCTCCCGATGCCCGAAAGACGGACATACAAATGTTCACCATCATAAGCGGTGGCGGAGAGCGGCAGGGGCTGTCCGGCCCAGAGATTCATGCGCTGGATGGCGGCGGCGGGGGCTGCCGACTGCCGCAGGGTCAGGCTGTGACTGGGGCGGGGCAAGACCTTGAGGGTGACATCCAGCAGGACGCCGAGGGTGCCCAGCGCCCCCACCATCAGCCGCGACACATCATAGCCGGCCACATTCTTCATGACCTGCCCGCCAAAGCGCAGGATCTCGCCTTGGCCGTTGAGGATACGCATGCCCAGTACGGCGTCGCGGGCCGATCCGGCGTAAGGGCGGCGCGGACCG
>NZ_JAAZTY010000041.1 GCF_018854775.1 Acidithiobacillus ferriphilus
GACTTCTACGGTATCGGCTACTACCAGGGGACGCGCAGTGAGGGTATGTGGGCAGATGGGGACGAGGAGGAGCGCCGCGAGGGCGGGTGTGAGGATGGGACCGCCCGCCGACATGGCGTAGGCGGTAGAGCCGGTGGGTGTGGCGATGATGAGCCCATCGGCGCGCTGGGTATAGACGAAACGGCCGTCTATCTGCACCCGCAGTTCAATCATGCTCTCGCCGCCGCCCTTGTGGATGAGGACTTCGTTGATGGCGAGGCCGGCATGGACACACTCCTCACCACGCCACAGTTCCGCATGGAGGACGCTGCGCAGATCTTGCTGATAGTGGCCTTTCAGAATGGGCGGCAGGACTTCGCTGACCTGGTCGATGGAAAGGTCGGCGAGAAAGCCGAGCCGTCCCTGATTGATGCCGAGGATGGGGATACCGCTTTGTGCGGTCTGTCGTGCCGTCCCCAGCAGAGTACCGTCGCCACCGAGGGCGATGACGAGATCGGCATCTGCATTCGCTTCCGCGAATGAGAGCAGCGGTAGGCCCAGGCTGTCGCCAATATCCACAGCGCACTGGGTTTCCAGAAAAGTGGGGATGTCTTGTGCCAGCAAAAAATCCCGCAGCCGTTGCAATCCGGGGAGAACCGAGGGATCACGGTATTTGCTGACGAGCAGAACACGCTGGAAGGGTTTGGTCATAGGGGTAGCGTACATGGGGGAGGGGGTCGGCGCCAAGGGGCTGCGGCCATTTTTGCGTGGCTTCGATCTTAGGGCAGGACGCCACCTTGTATCCATAAATAGAAGCCGCGCAGGAGCAGGTGGGGCTGGTAGAAGCTGCCGGGGATGCTGGGTTGCCAACATTCGGCGTCCCCGCCGGTGATGAGGATCTGTGCCTGGGGGCTGGACTGGCGATAGTCGGTAATGGCGCCGCGCAGGGCATCGGCAAAGAGGTGGATGACCCCGGCCTGAATGGCGCTGCTCGTGTCATTGCCCAGCATTTCCGCTGGTGGGGTGTTCAGGACGACTTCGGGGAGGAGCGCCGTGCCTTCATGCAGACCGCGCAGGCTCATGGCGATACCCGGCAGGATACGTCCGCCCCGGAAATGTCCGCCAGCCAGCAGGTCGATAGTGATGGCGGTGCCCATGTCGATGACGATGCTGTCGTGGCCAGGGAAGTCCATGGCGGCGGCGAGCAGGCAGCAGCGGCGGTCAAAGCCGAGGCTTTCCGGCGGATGGTAGTCGTGCGGCACGGCGCGGCGAAAAAAGCCGGGGTCGGGTTCGCGGACCTCTGCCGTGGCCAAGGCTTCCCGCCAGGCGGCAAGCACCGTAGGTACGACGCCGCCCAGCGCGACGGGTTCCCGGTTGGGCGCGCTGAGCCATGTCAAGCCGGGCTGTTGCAGGATTTCCGTGGGTGGCAGTGAAGTGACGACGCTGGTGCTGTCAAAATGCACGCCATCCTGGGTGCGTGCCAGCAGGGTGCGAGTGTTACCGACGGAGATGAGGATCATGGATGTTGGGGCCGCAGGCTGACGTCACCGGCGCTCAGCCAGACCGTACCGGTATCCGCCGTATAAGAGACCTGCAGGCGCCCGTCCGGGCCGAGGCCCAGCACCCGGGCCATACGCACGCCCTGCGCGTCGCTGATCTGAACGGGCTGACGGGTCAGGCGATCCGCCTTCTTCCACAGGGGCAGGAAAGGCGTGAAGCCTTCCTCCGCAAAGCGCGCGAAGTCTTCCCGCCATTGGCGGAGAATAGCACCGGCGAGGGTACTGCGGGTGACCCTGATGTCGAGATCGGCGAGGCTCACCGCAGTGTCCGGAAGACTGGGGTCCTCGTGGATGTTGAGCCCCAAACCCACCACCAGTCGGGTCTCTCCGTGATCACGCGGACGCGCCTCAACCAGTATGCCCCCCAGTTTGCGCTCCCCCACCCAAAGATCATTGGGCCACTTGACCCAGAGATCGGGCAGGCGCGCCTGTAGCAGGGTGAACACGGACAGGGCGGCAACGATGGTTAGTGCCGCATTGACCGGGCTGTGCTGAGTCCAGCCATAACTCAGGTAGAGATGGCGCCCGAAAGGTGAAGACCACTGGCGCCCGCGCCGCCCGCGCCCGGCCCACTGGCTTTCGGTCAGGCAGACGTCGACGCTGGTATCCTGCAACACTTCGGTATTGGTCGAGGCGCAGCATAGTGGCAGGTGGATACGCGCCGGGTCGATGCCGTCGATGTCGGCGATTTCCTGGGCGGAGAGGGGCGCGGCGGGATATTCCAGGCGCACGCCGCCATCCCGCGCATAGAGAGGGAAACCCAATTCACCGGCCTCCGCCAGCAACTCACCGGGATTATCTGCGGACCAGACATGGGGCAATCCATCGGCTACCGCCGTCAATAAGGCCTGTAGTGCCGTCGAAGGCGCGTCAGGAGCGGATATGGCCATCTCCCAGGACGATCCATTTCTGCAGGGTCAGGCCCTCCAGTCCCACCGGCCCGCGTACATGCAGGCGGTTGGTGGAGATGCCGATCTCTGCACCCAGACCGTATTCAAAGCCGTCGGCAAAGCGGGTGGAGGCATTGACCATGACGGAACTGGCATCCACCTCGCGCAGAAAGCGGCGGGCGCGGGTATAATTTTCGGTGATGATGGACTCGGTATGCTGGGAGCCGTAACGGTTGATGTGTTCCATCGCGGCATCGAGATCGTCCACCACTTTGACGGAAATGATCGGCCCCAGGTACTCGGTGGCGTAGTCCTCTGCGGTGGCGGCGATGGCGCCGGGGATGCGGGGCAGGCCGCGTTCGCAGGCGCGAATCTCGATCCCCTTCTCCTGCAAAGCCGCGGCGATGGGGCCGAGCAGGTCATCCATCCGCTCCTGATGAATGAGCAGACTCTCTGCCGTATTACAGGTGCCGAGCCGCTGGGTTTTGGAATTGACGACCACTTTGAGCGCCTTGCGGGGATCGGCGTCGGCGTCCACATATACATGGCAGTTGCCATCCAGATGCATGATCACGGGTACGGTGGCTTCGGCCTTGATGCGGGTGATAAGGCCCTTGCCACCGCGGGGAATCACCACATCCACATGGCGATCCATGCTGATCAGGATACCCACGGCTTCGCGCTCGGCGGTGTTGACGTACTGCACCAGATCCAGGGGCAGGTTGGCCTTGCCGAGGGCAGCGCGCAGGCGCTCGGCGATGGCCAGGTTGCTGTGCAGGGACTCGGAACCACCACGCAGGATGACGGCGTTACCCGATTTGACGCAGAGGCCGGCGGCATCGGCGGTGACATTGGGGCGCGATTCGTAGATCATGGCGATCACCCCCAGGGGCGCGCGCATACGGCCTACCTGGATGCCGCTGGGGCGGTAACGCAGGTCGGTGATCTCGCCCACCGGGTCGGGCAGGGCGGCAATTTCTTCGAGGCCCTTGGCCATGGCTTCGATACGGGCTTCGTCCAGACGCAGGCGATCAATGAAAGCATCATCTTTACCCGCTTCTTCGGCGCTGCGTAAGTCCTTGCGGTTGGCGCGTTGCAGATGGTCGGCGTCGCGGCGCAAGAATGTCGCCATGGAGCGCAGGGCGCAGTCTTTGGCGGCGCTGTCCGCGCTTTGCAAGCGGCGCTGGGCGCTACGGGCGCGTTCACCGATTTTTTCCAGTTCGCTACGTAAATCCAAGATGGAGCCTCCTGTGCTGGGCTCGGATCGGCGGTGAGGGCAACGGAAAATCCGCCGTGGATCCGTGCCGGAAAACGGCAGTCCGCGTGGCCTAACCCACGTGGGTATTGTTCGCATTGTGCCGTTCCGGAGCCATTCCGGCAATCCGTAGGCAGCGACGGCGAGCATTCAAGATGGCCGCCAAGGGGTGCCGCGGTAGACCCAGGTGGCGAGGAGTGTGGTGGCGGCGATGGCGATGCAGGCGGAAAAGCCGAAAGCATAAGGGGCGCCGATCTCTTCCCATATCCAGCCGAACAATAATCCTGCAGGGATCGCGCTGACGCCGGTGGCCAAGTTGTACCAGCCAAAGGCCGTGCCGCGCTCGTCGGCTGTGGTCAGATCATTGATTTGGGCCCGTTCGGCCCCTTCGCTGAAGCCAAAAAACAAACCATAGGACAAGGCCACCGCCCACAACAACGGGAGGCTTTCCACCATGGCGAACAAGGCGTAGTTGCAGCCGTAGGCCGACCAGCCGATGAATAAAACGGGCCGCCGTCCCAATTTATCGGCCAGTCTTCCGCCGCCCATGCCCGTGCTGCTCTTGGCCGCATGGATGGAAGCCCAGAGGAGAAGTACCTGTACGACGTCCATACCGAGCTGATAAGCACGCAGAAGAATGAAGGTTTCGGTGGCGCGGGCCAGGGTGAACAAGCTCAGCGTAAGGAGATAGCGCCGGATGTGGGGTGACAGGTGCTGCGGGTTAAGGGAGATACGGGCTGGGGTCCGGTGATTGGGTGGTCGCCGCAGCTCACGCACACCGCCACCGAGGAGCAAAATGGCGACGGCGCCGGGGATGGCCGACAGGAGGATGACCTCCTCCAAGGGGATTCCGGAAAAATGCAAAACCGCCGCTGCCACCAGAGCCCCCAGTACTGCGCCCCCATTGTCCATGGCCCTTTGGTAGCCAAACGCAAAGCCGATGCGTTCCGGCGGCGTGGAATCTGCCAGCAAGGCGTCCCTTGGTGCGGTGCGGATGCCTTTCCCCATCCGGTCGATGCTGCGGACGAGCAGGAGCGCGGGCCAGCTTCCCACCACAGCGATGAGCGGCCGCGCCAGATTGGAAACCGTGTAGCCGATTACCGTCAGCCCCTTGCGCCGCCCACCGATGAGGTCGGAATGCCGGCCGGACCAGAGTTTGAGAAAGCTCGCTACGGTATCCGCCACCCCTTCTACCAGGCCCAGGGCCACCGGACCCGCAGCGAGTATGGTGGCCAGGAGGACGGGGATGAGAGGGACCACCATCTCCGAGGCAAGATCATTGAAAAAACTGACCAAGCCGAGAACGAGAACGGTGAATGGCAGGGCCTGGCGCATGGGTGCTAAACCTTATGGAGCGCCTTCATGGCGCGAGTCGGGTTACCAATAAATCCATCGTCACCTGCACATCCGCAGGCAGAGATCGGTCAGTGCGGGCCAGACCGGCGTGGGGTCCTGCCCCTTGATGCGGGCGTCAATGGCGAGGCAGTCCTCAATACCCGCTAACAGCCCCGAGCGGGTCAGGCGCCGGGCGGCATTGCGCAGCCAGCCCTGCCGTGGCGGAAAAATACGGTTCTGCTGGAAGAATGCATCGGCATCCACGCCGCCGGCCCGCAATTCAGCCAGTAGGCGCAGGTCCTTGTGCAGGACCCAGAGGCACAACGCCGGTTCACCGTCGCCACTGCGCAGGCGGTCGAGAATGCGCAGGATTTGTTCCGTCTCGCCGCGCAGGACCGCATCGGCGAGATCGTAAATGGTGAACTGACTACTATCTGCCAGTACCGCGCGGATAGCGGTGACATCAATGCTCTGCCCCGGATAGACCTGTTGCAGCCGCTGAATGGCCTGATGGCAGGCACTGAGATTGCCGGTGCTGAGCTCGGTGAGCAACTGGACGGCGGCGCTGTCGGCCTGCATTCCGGCGGCGCGCAGGCGTTGCTCCACCCAGCGCGGCCAGTCCTGCCCCTCCGGGCGGTACAACAGGAGCGTGTGGCCGTGGGTCTCGATGGCCTTGAACCAGGCCGTTTTCTGCGTGCTGGCGTCAGGGCGGGGGCCACTGAGGATCAGCAGGGCGTCGGGAGGTGGCGAGGTCAGCCAGTACTGCAGGGCGGCGCTACCTTCTTTGGGGACTTTGGGACTATCCAGACGCAGCAGGAGCAAGCGTTGTTCAGCGAAAAGCGAACCGGCGTTCCGCTCGTCGCGCAAGGCATCCCAGACAGTACCACCTTGTTGGCCGAGTCGCTGTTTCTGGGCGAAACCATGCTGCGCCGCGGCGGCGATCAGGGCGTCTTCTGCCTCCTGCAAGAGCAGGGGTTCATCGGAAAAGAGGCCATATACCGATGCCAGAGGGCTGCGTAAATGGCTGGCCCATTGCGCCGGCTTCAGCCGCATTTCAGGGAACCTGTCGGCGGAAACCGGGGCTGTTGAGCACCCGCCGCAGAATTTGCCGTGCGCCCTGTTCCATCAGCAGGCGTTGTGAGGTGATCTGCTGCTCATTGGTCGCCAGTGGGTTGCCGCTGTTGTAGCTGAAGCTGTTCTCCATGAGCAGCGGTTGCGACGCGAGGAGTATTTTATGGTCGCTGCCGATGACGCTGATTTCGGCGTGCAAGGTGTCGAGAAACTCCAGCGCCACGCCGCTGCTTGGGCTGATGCTGATGATCCGCTGGCTGACATAGGCATTGTCGATCTGCAACAAGGGACCGCCCTGCTGCGCGTGGTTACCGTCACGCTGTAGTGCACGATCAACGGCCTGCGCCAGAGCGCCGCCAGCAGGGCCGGTGCCCGTCACGCGCAAGCCGGTCAGCTTCGGCGGAATACTGGCGCCGGTTTGCAGATGAAAGCCGCAGCCACTCGGCAGCAGTGCCAAGGCTGCGACAAGCCACCAGAGATTCCATTGCCGGGCGCGGATCATCCCGCCACCACGTTGACCAGACGGCCGGGTACGATAATCACCTTGCGCACCGTTTTACCCTCCAGATGGCGTTGGATGGCCGGATCGACCAGTACCGTCTGTTCGATGCTGGCGTTATCCGCATCAACGGGAAAATCCATGCGTTCGCGCAACTTGCCGTTGATCTGAATGACCATCGTCACGGTATCGCAACGCAGTGCCCCGGCATCGGCGACGGGCCAGGACGCATGGCTGATCACGCCGCTTTGCCCCAGTTTTTCCCAAAGCACCTCGGCGATATGGGGTGCAAAGGGGGCCAGCAGCAGGGTCAGGGCGCGCAGTCCTTCGCCCAGCACCGCCCGTAAGTCGGCTGGGGCATCCGCAGGGACCTTCATCAGGCTGTTGGTCAGCTCCATGATGGCGGCGATGGCGACGTTGAAATGATAGCGCCCGTCCATGTTGCGGCTGACCCGATCAATGCACTGATGCACCGCACGGCGCAGGTCCACCGCCTCGGCGGAGAGCTCTGCGGGCAGTGCCGGGGGCGTGGTGCCATACTCGTGGACCAGACGCCAGAACCGGTTGAGGAAGCGGTAAGCACCTTCCACGGCGCTGTCCGACCACTCCAGATGCTGTTCCGGCGGCGCCGCGAAGAGGATGAAGAGACGCGCGGTATCGGCTCCGTAGCGGTCGATCAGGCCTTGCGGGTCCACCGTGTTGCCCTTGGATTTGCTCATCTTGCTGCCGTCTTTGAGCACCATGCCCTGAGTCAGCAGATGGCGGAAGGGCTCATCGTGGGCGCCGTCGGCAGGCAGCAGACCGACATCGCGGAGCAGGCGGTTGAAGAAGCGGGCGTAGAGCAGATGCAGCACCGCGTGCTCCACACCGCCCACATACTGATCCACCGGCAGCCAGCCGGCGGCGCGCTGGTCGAGCATCTGTTCGGCATCGGGGCAGGCGAAGCGGGCGTAATACCAGGAGCTCTCCACGAAAGTGTCCATGGTATCGGTTTCCCGCCGGGCTGCGGCGCCGCATTGCGGGCAGGCCACCTGGGTGAACTCGGAGTCGTCCAGCAGCGGCGAACGCGGGTCTTTGAGCTGGTAGTGGGTCGGCAGGATCACCGGCAGATCCTGTTCCGGTACCGGCACGACGCCACAGTGGGGGCAGTGGATCATGGGAATGGGCGTGCCCCAGTAGCGCTGTCGGGAGATACCCCAGTCGCGCAGACGGAAGTTGACGGTCTTCCGCCCCAGTCCCTTGGCGGCTAATGCTGCGGTGATGCGGTCCTTGGCTTCTTCATTGGGCAGGCCATCGAAAGTCCCGGAGTTGAATAAGGTGCCGCTGCCGGTGTAGGCCTCCGGCATGGCTTCGCCGTCGGAAGTGACACCCCCGGCCTGAATCACCGCGCGAATGGGCAGGCCATATTTGCGCGCAAACTCAAAATCCCGCTGATCATGGGCGGGCACACTCATCACCGCGCCCTCGCCATAACCCATGAGCACGAAATTGGCGGTCCAGACGGGTAGCTCCGCACCGGTAAGGGGATGCCGCACGTGCAGGCCGAGCGAGTGCCCCTCCTTCTCCTGGGTTTCGATGCTGGCTTCGGAAACGGACCCATGGCGGCAGCGTTCGAGGAAGGTCGCGAGTTTGGCGCTGTTTTCCGCCGCCTGAACGGCCAGGGGATGTTCCGGTGCCACCGCCAGATAGGTCGCCCCCATCAGGGTGTCGGGACGGGTGGTGAAGACCTTGATGACCCCGTCGCCAGCGGCCAGCGGGAAATGAATCTCTGCGCCTTCCGAGCGACCGATCCAGTTGCGTTGCATGGTCAGTACCTGCTCCGGCCAGCCCTCGCCCAGGGTGTCGAGGCCGCTCAGCAACTCTTCGGCGTAGGCGGTGATGCGCAGGAAGTACTGCACGATTTTTTTGCGCTCGACCGGCGCGCCGGAGCGCCAGCCACAGCCGTCCACCACCTGCTCGTTGGCGAGGACGGTCTGGTCCACCGGGTCCCAGTTGACGGTGCCCAGCCGCTGATAGACCAGCCCCTTCTCCCAGAGCTTCACGAACAGCCACTGCTCCCAGCGATAGTAATCCGGCGTGCAGGTGGCGAATTCCCGCGACCAGTCGTAAGACAGGCCCAGCCGCTGCAATTGCCCGCGCATATGGGCGATGTTGTCCATGGTCCACCGCGCCGGGGCTAACCCGTGCTTGAGGGCCGCATTCTCCGCGGGCAGGCCGAAGGCATCCCAACCCATGGGCTGCAGAACTTCCTTGCCCCGCATCCGCTGATAGCGGGCGATGGCGTCAGCAATGCTGTAATTGCGCACATGTCCCATGTGCAATTGCCCCGAAGGGTAGGGGAACATGGCGAGGGCATAGAATTTGTCTCCCGAGGGCGTCGCGGCGGCCTTGAAGGCCTGCTGATCGTGCCAGCGCTGCTGCACGGCGGCTTCGAGTTCTTGGGGGGAATAGGCGGGAGTGTCCATGGATTTATCTTATGCCGGATACCAAATGTGGCGCAAAGGTTGCCATAGGCACCGGGGTGGCGCAATGGTTTACCAACTGCCTAGCGCTGTTCGATGCCTACCGTCCTCTGGCGGTTCAGCATTTCATGGTCAGGGATGCCTTCAGCTAATCTTGTCATCCGCCACATGATAACGCGGGTCTTCTGACACGTTAAAGACGACCAGATCCTTTGCCTTCTCCAGCAAATCCCGGCAGTCACCGCTCAAATGGCGCAGATACAGCTTTTTGCCCCGCTTCTCGTAGCGCTCGACCAGCGCATCAATAGCCTCGATGGCGGAATGATCGACAATCCGCGCCTCGCCGAAGTCGATGATGACCACGTCCGGATCTTCCGCCGGGGTAAAGAGATTACGGAAGGCGCTCACCGAGGCAAAAAACAGCGTTCCTTGCAGGGTGTAAATCTTATGCCCCTCCGCATTGATGCTGGTTTTGACTTCAATCTGCTTGGCGTGCTGCCAGGCAAAGGCCAGCGCCGCGATGATGACCCCCGCCACCACCGCCAGGGTAATATTGACCAGCACCGTAATGGCGGCGACCAGAATGCCGATGACTATGTCGGTGCGCGGCACCTTGCCGAAAAAGCGCAGACTGCTCCATTCAAAGGTCTTTTCCACCACCACGAACATCACGCCGACCAGTGCGGCAATGGGCACCTGCTGAATCCAGTGTGAGGCCAGCACGATAAAGGACAGCAAAAAGAGGGCCGTGGTAACGCCCGACAGGCGCTTGATGGCGCCGTTGCCGACATTGATGATGCTCTCCCCCAGCATGGCGCAGCCGCCCATGGCGCCAAAAAAACCGCTGACCACATTGGCAAGGCCCTGCGCCATGGATTCCTGATTCGGCTTGCCACGGGTGTCGGTCATCTCGTCGATCAGGTTCAGGGTCAGCAGGGTTTCCACCAAACCGTTGGCGGCCATAACCAGGGCGTAGGGGAAAATGACGACCAGGGTGTGCCAGTTCAATGGCACTTCCGGCAGATGAAAGCTGGGCAGGCCACCGGCCAGCGATGCCACATCGCCGACGGTCACCGTAGGAATCTTGAAGACGACGACGAAGAGGGTGGTCAGTAGCGCACCCGCGAGTGTTGCCGGGATCGCCTTGGTGAGGCGCGGCGTCAGATAAATAGCCAGCATGGTCAGGGCGACCAATCCGATCATGATATAAAGCGGCGTACCATGCATCCAGACCATGGCGCCTTGGGCATCCTTGATCTTGAAATGCTCCAGTTGCGCCATGAAAATCACGATAGCGAGGCCGTTGACGAAACCGAGCATGACCGGGTGGGGGATCAGACGCACGAACTTACTCAGCCGTGCCGCCGCGAAGAAGAGTTGCAGCAGGCCCATCAGGATGACGGCAGCAAACAGGTATTCGGTCCCGTGGGAAACCACCAGCGCCACCATCACCACCGCCGTAGCACCACTGGCGCCGGACACCATACCCGGCCGGCCGCCCCAGAGCGAAGTGATAAATACCAGGATAACCGCCGCGTACAAGCCGGTTAACGGTGAGACATGGGCGACAAAGGCAAAGGCGATGGCTTCCGGCACCAGGGCCAGCGCCACGGTAATGCCACTGAGGATGTTGATCTTGTTTTCTTCGAATCGGGACAGGCGTTGCATCGGACTGCTCCACTTGAGGCAAATGCGTCTCCATGCCGGGTTGGGCGCTTAGGCCCCGGTGCAGCAGGAAGCGGCAGAAGAGTTCGAAAATGAGAAGGGCGAGAGCTTCGCCAGAGTGCGGTCAGCAGTGACCACAATATAAGGGCGGGGGTTGAAACTCACATCGGAGGATGGCACCTGATTCATTGACTTAATGGCCAAATACCGTACCAGAAATCTGATTTATAATCAAACTTGGTTTGTCCCCAGCCTTTGTTGCCATTGGCGCGCCAGCGCCCACAGGGTTAGACTAGGGTGCTTATCACGGGTCTCAAATTTCATCGTTCCGGAGAAAAACATGGCCGAGTTGCCAGAAATAGAACTGCTCAGACAAAAACTGCGGCGCAGTATCCTGCACAAGCGGATCGGCGTCATGCGGATGCAGAATGCCAAAGGCGAGTCACTGACCGATGGCGCCGGGATGGAAGATGCCGCCCTCCAGGGCAAGGCCATCACCGACCTGCATCGCTACGGTCAATACCTTTTTCTGGAACTGGATCGCAAGAACATCCTCGCCCTGCAGTTGGGCGGTGAGTTGAGCGGCGAACTTGAGCGCGGTTCTGCTCAGGCGGCGGGCGAGGAAGAGCCGCGTGCGGCATTGGAGATTCAGATCAATGGCCAGCAGCGCTTGCGTCTTCAGGGGACTCAGTTGGGTAATCGCCTGCGCCTGCTGGATGAAAACAGCGATGTGGATTTCCTGACCAAGCTCGGCCCTGATCCGCTGATGGTGCATGGGGAGGGGCTTGGTGTATTGCGCGAAGCCCTGAGCCGTCGCCGCAGCGCCCTGCGTAACATCCTGCTCGATGACGGCTTCGCGCCGGGCATCGGCGGCATCTGGGCGGATGAAATCCTTTTTCAGGCCCGCCTGCGGCCGGACCGCACCGCGACCAGCCTCAGCGAAGAGGAGCGCGAGCGTTTCCTGGAGCAGATTCCCAAGGTGTTGGATCGTGCCCTGCGCTGTCAGGCGAAGAGCAACCTGTTGCCCAAGACCTTCCTCACTCGCCATCGGGCAGACGGGCACTGTCCGAGCTGTGGTGGCGCGCTGGAAGCTCTTTCGGTGGGGGGTAAGAGCGCGCTGTTCTGCCCGGTCTGCCAGTCTTAATCAGGCGCAATCTACTTATGTCTCCAGGGTAAACCGCTGGCCTTCCAGCCTTCTACCTTGCCGCGCTGGCCATGGGTGTCGTGTTTGCCCTCAAAGCCCCCGAGGATGTTATAGCAATGGCCATAACCCAGATCGGCCAGATGTTCGGCCGCCGCCAAAGAGCGACCACCCGTCCGACACAATAACAGCAGTAAATCGCCGGGTTGGGCTTTCTTGCGCAACTCTGCGTCAAAGTCGGCATTGGGGGTCATGCCCGGATACTGTTGCCACGGCACATGACAGCAGCCCTCTACGAAGCCCGAAAAATCCAGTTCCGGCTGGGAGCGCACGTCAATCAGGATGGCCTTGGGATGGTCGCGTAACACCGCATGTGCTTCCTCCGGCGTCATATCTCCGGCGTGGCGTTTGCCGGCAGCCTTGGCTCGCTCCTGCGCCTTCTGTAGAATCGCTTCGGTATTCATAACGTTCACCTCGTCCTGTAAATTCGGTGTGGATGGCAAGGGGATTAAACAGCATCTGTGCATATGTTGTGCGTCTCCCTGCTTTTCGGCAAGCTCGGCGGCGGATCCATCCCAGACTGGTTTTGTCGCGGGCGACCAAAACTTCATGGCTATGGGTCTGCAATCTTGACAATTGCCAGCCAATTGACGATTGTCCGAGCAAATATTCCGATGCAGCCTGAGGCATGCCCATGATTCAGCGCTTTGACAGCGCTGCACATTGCCGACTTCGCGGATGACCGCAACACCTTGAGAGGCCCTGAGTAGTGACAGAAGGCATCAGTCGCACGGAACGCGGCAAGCAGAACATGCGGGTGACCCTGATGGGGGCGGGCACCAACGTGGTGCTGTTTTTCATCAAACTCGCGGGGGGCGTTTTCGGGCACTCTAGTGCGCTGGTGGCGGACGCCATCCATTCCCTTTCGGATCTGCTGTCTGATCTTGGGTTGGTGTTCGCCATGCACTTCAGCAGCCAGCCGCCGGATCAGGAGCATCCCTACGGTCACGAGCGTTTTGAAACGCTGGCGGCGCTGGCCACGGGCAGCCTGTTGGCTGTCAACGGGGCCGGGATCGGCTACGAGGCGGTCCAGCGGCTCATTGTTGGTCATTATGGCATGCCAGCGAGCTGGACCCTCTACATCGCCGCTTTTGCCATCATCGCCAAAGAGTCACTCTACCAGATCACTATCCGGGTGGCCCGCAGAACCCGTTCGGCCGCATTGCGCGTCAATGCCTGGGATCACCGTACCGATGCGATTTCCAGTGTCATCGTGTTTATCGGTATCGGCGGCAGCTTGTTGGGCGCGCCTTATTTGGATTCGGTCGTCGCCCTTATCGTCGCCCTTATGGTGCTGCGGATCGGTCTGGTCACCGGTTGGGAAGCGGTGCAGGAGTTGGCAGATCGTGGTCTTAGTGATGAAGCGTTGGCAGCGATTCGCGAGGTGATTCTCGGCTGCGAGGGGGTGCGCGATTTGCACCTGCTCAAGACCCGTAAAATCGGTCATCAGGCCCTGGCCGAGGTGCATCTGCAGGTGATGCCGACCTTGAGCGTCTCCGAGGGACACCAGATTGCTGAGCGGGTGCGAATAGCGTTGTTGCGGCAGGTGGATGAACTGGCTGATGCTACCATCCACATCGACAGCGAAAATGATGAGGAGGGGGGCGTGGTTCTGCCGCCGCGCAGCGAGATAGAAAAAGTGGTGTGCGAGTGTCTGCTGGCGCGGAATTTGCCTTTAACAGAGCAGATGACCTTGCATTACCTCAAGAACGGCGTCGTGATCTGTATGCGTTATCACTTGCCGCCAGCGGAAACATTCGCTAGCCTGCAGGACATGGAAACACGGCTTCAGGACGCCTTGCAGGGGCGGGTGCCAGGCTTGCAGCAGGTGGATGTGGTCTGGCAATTGCCAAAAACACCGACCGCTCAATAGTGGTGCATATTTTTTTGTTGCACCATAATTGGGCGCAATATTGGTGCATATGGAGCCCTGATTGTTATCGGTGGGTGGTTAAGGGTCTGGTATGAATTTTGTATGCGCAGTTTGCCCAGGGTCGTGAATATTTCTTGATTGAAGGAGAAGCAAATGGGTTATAGCCCCAGTGATGTGGTTAAGTTGATTAAAGAAAAAGATATCAAGTTTGTCGATTTCCGTTTTACCGATACCAAGGGTAAGGAACAGCATGTCTCCGTCCCCGGCCACACTATCGAAAAAGACACCTTCGTCGAGGGTAAGGCGTTTGATGGTTCTTCTATCACCGGCTGGAAGGGCATCAACGAGTCCGACATGATCCTCCTGCCCGAGGCTGAGTCCGCCGTTCTCGATCCTTTTACAGATGAAACCACCCTCATTATCCGCTGCGACGTCATTGAGCCCGCCACTGGCCAAGGCTATGAGCGCGATCCCCGCTCCGTCGCCAAGCGTGCCGAGATCTACCTGAAGAGCACGGGCATCGCCGACACCTCCTACTTTGGTCCCGAAAATGAATTCTTCGTTTTCGATTCCGTGACCTGGAATATCGATATGAGCGGCTGTGCTTACAAGGTGGATGCCGAAGAGGCCGCCTGGAATTCCGGCAAGGAATATGAATCCGGCAATATGGGCCATCGCCCCGGCATCAAGGGCGGTTATTTTCCGGTCCCACCCGTTGATTCGGCGCAGGATCTGCGCTCCGCCATGTGTCTGGCCATGGAAGAAATGGGTTTGAAGGTGGAAGTGCATCACCATGAGGTGGCCACTGCCGGGCAGCACGAAATCGGCGTCGGTTTTAATACGCTGACCCGCAAGGCCGATGAGGTACAGATTCTCAAATATGTCGTTCACAACGTGGCGGCAGCTTACGGCCAGACGGCGACTTTCATGCCCAAGCCCATCGTCGGTGACAACGGCAGTGGCATGCATGTCCATCAGTCGCTCGGCAAGGATGGCAAGAACATCTTTGCGGGCGACCTGTATGGCGGATTGTCGGAAATTGCCCTGTACTACATCGGTGGCATCATCAAGCATGCCAAGGCGATCAACGCGCTGACCAACCCCAGCACCAATAGTTACAAGCGTTTGGTGCCCCATTACGAGGCCCCGGTCCTGCTGGCTTACTCCGCCAAGAACCGTTCGGCGTCCATCCGTATTCCCTTCGTCAACAGCCCCAAGGCCCGGCGCATCGAAATACGTTTCCCGGACTCCACCGCCAACCCCTACCTGGCGTTCTCTGCCATGCTGATGGCGGGTCTGGACGGTATCCAGAATAAAATTCATCCCGGTGACGCCATGGACAAGAATCTCTATGATCTGCCCGCGGAGGAGCAGGCCAACATTCCCGGCGTGGCGGCTTCCCTGGAAGAAGCCCTGCGCGCCCTGGAAGCCGATCATGACTTCCTCATGAAGGGGGGGGTGTTCTCCGAGAGTTGGCTGGAAGGTTATCTGGATGTGAAGTGGGCCGAGGTGCAGACCCTGCGCATGACCACCCATCCGGTGGAGTTCCAGATGTACTATAGTCTCTGAGACCGGATACGGCCCGCTGTGACGGGCTTTCCCCGACGCCAATCAGCTCCGTGCTTTATACGGGGCTTTTTTGTGGCCGCTGCCTTGACAATCGGGGGCTTGGCGACCATATAGAGAATGCCGCGCTGGTCAGGAGTGCAGAATGATGAAATGCAGAACCCCTCCCTTTACATCTGGTAAGGGTGAATCAAAGCGCCCACTAATGGTGGGCTTGTGTATTTTCCTGTCGGTCTTTCTGATCAGCGCTTCCGCCGATGCGTCAAGCATTTATCGCTGGGTGAGTGGCAGTGGAGTCGTCAGCTATGGCGAAACCCCACCTGCGGGCGCTAAAGACGTCGAGCAGATTTCCGGAGCACCGCAGAACTCGGTCAGCACGCCCGTGTCGGCGTCCAGTGGTAGTGTTGTCACCCCATCGCCCGTGCCGTCTGCCGCACCCACGCCCACCCGACCCGCGGTAAATCCGGCCTTGAAGCGTATGCAGGCGGAACTGGTTGTGGCGCGGTTGGCGCTGCTCCAGGCGACCAAAAACTACGAGCAGGGCAAGGCCATACGCACCGGCAACGAGCGCAATTATGCCCGCTATCTGGATCGCGTGAACGGTCTGAAACAGGCGATGGATGCGGCGCAATTGCGCGTGCTGTTGCTCCAGCGACAGATCCAACAGGTGCAGAATGAAGGTCCGGCGCCGACGGCTCCGGGGCGCGCGGCGCATTAGTTTGTGCCGGGTGCGGCGCGTATCTGAAGATGGACCCGAAGGGGCTTCGTGGCTTACCATAGCCGCAGGATAGCCACTGCACGCCTTTCGGAGACCTAATGCCACGTTTCTTGCTCAGTAACGACGATGGTTATCTGGCACCGGGACTGGCGGCGCTCGCCGAAGCAATAAGGCCTTTAGGTGATTTGGAGGTGCTGGCGCCGGAGCAGGATCGTAGCGGTGCCAGTAACTCTCTCACCCTGGACCGGCCGTTGCGGATGCGTACCGGACTCAACGGTTTTCACTATCTGGTCGGTGGTACGCCCACGGACTGTGTCCACCTCGCCGTTACCGGCATCTTCGCGGAAACGCCTGATATGGTGGTCTCCGGCATCAATCGCGGCGCCAATATGGGGGACGATGTGCTCTACTCAGGTACGGTGGCCGCCGCCACCGAGGGGCGTTTTCTCGGCTTGCCCGCTATGGCGGTTTCCTTGGCAGGGCGCGATTGCACCCATTTTTCGACTGCGGCGCAGGTGGCCGCCAAGTTGGTGATCGGGGTGCTGAGTCATACA
>NZ_JAAZTY010000042.1 GCF_018854775.1 Acidithiobacillus ferriphilus
ATTGGAGGCCGATGGGTTGTTGGCGGTTTGCCTGCAGCATGAGATTGACCATCTCAACGGTACCCTTTTTGTCGATCATCTGTCCCGCCTCAAGCAAAACCTGATTCGCCGTAAGGCGAACAAAAGGGTGCGGCTCGGTGACTAGAAAACAGCGCATTGTTTTTGCCGGGACACCGGAGTTCGCGCGCCTCATTCTGGTCGAATTGCTGCAAGGGCCGGAAGAAGTCGTCGGCGTATTTACCCAGCCGGATCGTCCGGCAGGCCGGGGGCGGGCGTTGCAGGCCAGCCCGGTGAAGCAGGAGGCTGTGGCCGCAGGCATTCCCGTTTTTCAGCCGGAATCGTGTAAAACGGGCGAGGCTCTGGATCTGCTCCGGAGCCTGGCGCCGGATTTGCTGATCGTCGTGGCCTATGGACAGATTTTGCCGCAGGTGGTTCTTGATCTGCCGACGCGCGGTGCCATCAATGTCCATGCCAGTCTCCTGCCCGCCTGGCGTGGCGCGGCGCCCATCGCCCGGGCCATCGCGGCGGGCGACAAAGAAAGCGGTGTCGCCATCATGCAGATGGAAGCCGGGCTCGACTCCGGTCCGGTGCTGTGGGCGGAGCGCGTGCCCATTGCGCCCGATGACACGGCGGCCAGCCTCCATGACCGTTTGGCGCGGTTGGGCAGCGTCGCCTTGCGCCGGGCTCTGGACGGGCTCTGGGCGAATCGGCTCAAACCCGTGCCCCAGGACCCCGCGCTCGCGACCTATGCCCGCAAGCTGAAGAAGGAAGAGGCACGCATCGACTGGCGATTCCCCGCGGCGACGCTGGAGCGTCTGGTGCGGGCTTTCAATCCCAGCCCGGTCGCCCATACCCTTTTTCGCGACAAAGGCTTGCGGGTCTGGCAGACGCAGGTACTGGCTGTCCGGGATGATCAGGCGCCCGGCACTATCAGCGCCGTGGGAAAAGACGGGATAGTGGTGGCCTGTGGCGAGGATCAATTGCAGTTGCTGGCGGTGCAACCCGCAGGCAAGGGTGCGCTCAGTGGCAGTGATTTCGTCCGCGGTTATCGTCCGCAAATCGGTGAAGTACTGGGATGAAGGAAACGCGGCCAGAAACTGAAGGGGGGAGAAGCACATCGGGTGTGGCGGTGCGCAAGACGGCCATCGGCGTGTTGCAGGGCGTGGATAGTGGGCAGACGGTGGATGCCGCCCTGCTGCCGGTACCGTTGACAGGCGCCGATCGCGCGACCGTGCAATGGCTGGTTCTGGGCACGCTGCGCGAGTACCTGCCCGTGCAGGCCCTGGCCGCAAAACTGTTGCGCAAAGACTGGCGCGAGGAAGATAGCGACTTACGCTTCCTGCTCAGTTTGGCTCTGTTTGAGTTGCGCCATGGGCAACGGCCCGCCTTCGCCGTAGTCAATGATTGGGTTGCGATGACGGAGGCACTGAAAAAGCCCTGGGCGCGCGGCCTGATAAACGCCGTTCTGCGTCGTTATCTGCGTGAGCGGGGGGTTTTGGATATGGCGCTGGTCGATCGCGACCTCGGGCATCCGGCCTGGCTGGCGGCGCGTTTACGCGCTGCCTATCCCCAAGACTGGCCCGCCATTGCCGCGGCCAATAACGCTGCGCCGCCCCTCTGGCTGCGCGTGAATACGCAACGGGTGGATCCCGGCGACTATCGGCAATTGCTGGCAGAACAAGGCCTTGAAGCGAAAGGCGTGGCGTGGAGTGAGGCGGCATTGTGTTTGCCCGCCAGCGTGCCGGTAACGATCCTGCCGGGCTGGGATGCCGGTTGGGTGGCGGTGCAGGACGGAGCGGCACAAATGGCCGCCCACATTCTCGCGCCCCAGGAGGGGGAACGGATTCTCGACGCCTGTGCGGCTCCTGGCGGCAAGACCGCCCACCTGTGGGCACTGGGGGCGACGCGCCTGGATGCCCTGGACCGCTCCGCAGAACGCCTGAAACGGGTGCGCGAGGCACTGGAAAGACAAGGCGGTACGGTACATTTGCAGGCGGCCGATGCCGCAGAAAGCGCCACATGGTGGAATGGCGAGTTCTATGACGCCATCCTCCTGGATGCGCCATGTACCGGCACCGGGGTAATCCGTCGCCACCCTGATATCCGTCTGCGCCGCCAAATGGATGATGTGACTGCGGCTGTAGCACAGCAGATGCGCTTGCTGGAAGGTCTGTGGCCTTGTCTGCGCCCCGGCGGTCGGCTGCTCTATGCCACCTGCTCGGTGCTGCCCGAGGAGAACGAGGAACAGATCATCGCCTTTCTCCAGCGTCATTCTGATGCGCACCGTTCCGCGCACCCGCTGACGGGGCAACGTCTGCCCGGTCAGGACGCAATGGATGGTTTTTACTATGCCTTGCTGGAGAAGGCCGCATGAGCCAGGACGACGCGTTGGCGGTGCGGGTATATATTGACGTTCGGGCCTTACCCCTGCCGTTGCGTTTGCGTGCTCTGCTGGGTCACTGGAAACGGGAGTCCCCATGGATCGTCAGCGCGCCCCTTTCGCACTAAGAAGCTGGCTGCGCGCCTTGAGCGCCGGCGCCACCCCGGAGCGGCAGCGGGTGGGACCGCGCTGGGGCGCTGCCCTGCTCCTGCTGGCTATCGTCGCCTTTCTGGGGGTCAACTTTTTCACCAGCGCCGGAGGGCCGCTGAGCCACTATTTTGTGCCGATGCTGGTGATTTCCGCAGGAATCGTCCTCTTTCTGGTCATTCTGGTGCTGGTTTCGGTGGTGGCGCTGCTCTTGCGTCTACGGCGCGGCGAAGTGGGCAGTCAGTTGGCCACCCGCCTGGTGGTGATTATTACCCTGCTCAGTTTTCTGCCGGCGGCCATCGTCTTCGGTTTTTCCTGGCAATATCTGAATCGGGGCGTGGACTCGTGGTTCAGCAGCGCGGTGCAAAGTGCGCTGGATCAGGCGTTGAACGTGGCGAAGGCAGGTGTGGACCGTTACCGCAATTCCACCCTGCTGGCGGCAGAGAGCATCGCTCAGGCCCTGGTGGGGGAGTCTGACAGCAACGCCGTAATCACCGTGATCGCCTTACGCGATCAGTATCATCTGGGCAGCGTCACGCTCTTTTCCGGCGATAACCGGATTATCGCCACCAGCAGCGATAACCTGAGTCTGGCACCGCGCCTGCCGCGCCGGGAAATCCTCGCCATGGAAGAGAACCACCCGACCGCCTCTATTGAGCCGGAGGCCAACGGCGCTTTGCTGGTGAAGGTGCTGATCCCGGTACTGAGTCCGCATCTGGGACAGGGCGGTCATATTCTTTATGTGGAGCAGCCTATCCCCGAGCAGTTGACGCAGGCGGCAGATGCGGTGCAGGTGGCTTATACCCGCTACCACCAGTTGATGCTGATGCGCGAACCGATGAAGACGGCCTTTCAGCTCAGCCTGGCGGTGGCCTTGCTGCTGGCCGTATTGTCGGCGGTATGGATAGGCTTGCACCTGGCGCGCCGACTGACGGCACCTATCGCACGACTGGCGGCGGGCACCCAGGCGGTGGCGCGCGGTGAGTTTATTCCCTTGCAGACGGTGGCGAGTCACGACGAGTTGGGTGTCCTGATACATTCGTTCAACAATATGACCCGGCAACTGGCGCGGGCCAAGCAGCAGGCGGCGGCGGCGCAGGAGCAGGCGGAGCAGCGGCGGCTGTATCTGGAGACCGTGCTCGGACAGATTTCCAGCGGCATCCTGACCTTTGATGGCGAAAACCATTTGGCTGAGGTCAACGCCGCGGCGACCCATATTCTCCAGGAAGATTTGCCCAGGGGCAGCGCCCTGGATATATTGCATGATGGCACCGCGCTGGAGCCCCTGTGGACGCTGGTGGCGGACTGGGTGGAACACCCTCGTAACGGAATGCAAAAAGAGTTGCAGATCGAGCGCTCCGACGGGCCACAGACCATTATCGTGCATGGCGCACACTTTGCGGATGATGCCGGTAGTCGGGGTTTCGTACTGGTTTTTGATGATATCAGTACGCTGGTCGCCGCCCAGCGTAGCGCCGCCTGGAGCGAGGTGGCGCGGCGCCTGGCCCACGAGATCAAGAACCCGCTCACCCCCATTCAACTCTCCGCCGAGCGGTTGCGGCGCAAATATCTGGAACGTCTTGGCGATGAAGGCGAGACCCTGGATCGTGCCACCCGCACTATTATCCATCAGGTGGATGCCCTCAAGGTGATGGTGGACGCCTTCTCGGAGTACGCCCGGCAGCCGCAACTGGAGTTGCGCCTTCTCGACCTGAACACGCTGATTCTGGATGTGCTCGATCTGTATCGCGGGCAAGAGAATGGCGTGGAGATTCGGGCCGAGTTGGGTGCGGGCCTGCCCCTCCTGCGGGCGGATGTGCATCGGCTGCGCCAGATTCTCAATAATCTCCTGCGCAACGCCATGGATGCCCTGCAGGGGGATTCAGAAACTCCGGAAGGTAAACATATCCTGATTCGCACCCGCCTGACCGACTCCGACCCGGCAAAGATGCTAGAGTTGAGTGTGTTGGACGACGGCCCCGGTTTCCCGGCCCAGTTGCTGGCGCGGGTTTTTGAGCCCTATGTCACCAGCAAGGTGAAGGGTTCGGGGCTGGGTCTCGCCATCGTCCGGCGTATCGTTGAGGAGCATGGCGGACAGATTGTTGCGGATAATCAGGGGTTGCAGGGCGGGGCACGTATCGTTATTGATTTTCCGTTGGGTTGAAACAAGTATTCAGGAGGTGACATGGAAGAGGCACGATTGAATATTCTGGTGGTGGATGACGAACCCGATATCTGCGCGACACTGGCAGAAATTCTGGAGGATGAAGGCTACAACGTGCAAACCGCGGGGAGTGCGGAAGCCGCCGAAGTGCTGCTGCGCGATCAGATGGTGGACCTCGTCCTTCTCGATATCTGGATGCCGGGTGAGGACGGCGTCAGCCTCTTGCGGCGCTGGGCCGAAGCGGGTCTGGAGCAGCCGGTGGTGATGATGTCCGGGCACGCCACCATCGAAACGGCGGTGCAGGCGACCAAGCTGGGCGCCTATGACTTTATCGAAAAGCCGCTGTCGCTGGACAAGACCCTGCTTACCGTCACCCATGCCCTGGAATCCAGTCGCTTGCAGCGCGAGAACCGCGACTTGCGCGCGCAGGCCGGCTGGGTAGAGCGGCCGAGCGGCGAGAGTCCGGCGATCCGACAATTTCGCGAGCAGTTGCAGCGGGTGGCAGCGGTGGATTCCTGGGCGTTGCTGCTGGGCGAGCCGGGTAGCGGTAAGGAAGTGGCCGCGCGTTATCTGCACCGGCAAAGCCGACGGGCACAGGGGCCTTTCGTGGATCTGCGGGCCGCCGCCATCGCTCGCCCCAATGTCGCCATCGAGCTCTTCGGCAATGAAGATCATGGCAAACTAACCCGCGGGCGTCTGGAAGTGGCCCATGGCGGCACGCTCTTCATCGACGAAATTGCCGATATGGACCTGGAAACCCAGGCGCGGTTGTTCTCGGCCTTGCAGGAGCGGCGCATCATCCGGGTGGGTGGGACGACGCCCGTGCCCGTGGATGTACGGGTGATCGCCGGCAGCGCACAGGATTTGGCACTGGCAGTGCAGAGCGGGCAGTTTCGCAGCGATCTCTACTACCGGCTCAGTGCCCTGCCCCTGAAGGTGCCGCCGCTGTCCGCGCGGAGTGCGGATATCCCGGCGCTGATAGAAGAGTTTGTACGCTTTTATGGCGCCCGCGATGGCTTGGCGGCGCGTCACTTTGCTCCGGAAACCCTGGATGTGCTGCACCATTATCCCTGGCCGGGCAACGTCCGCGAATTGCAGAATCTGGTGGAGCGCTTGCTGATTCTGGCGGAAGGGCCGGAGGTCAGTGCGGAAGAGGTGGAGGGCGCGTTGGGACTGGATAATCGCCTCGTCCTCGTCAACAGTAATTTCGACGGGGAAGATTTTGGCGGTACCCTGAAGCGCGCTCGGGAGCGTTTTGAGCGCGCCTTCCTCGAATATCATTTGGCCCGTAATGACTGGAATATCGCGCGGACGGCGGAAGTGGTGGGGCTGGAGCGCACGCATCTCTATCGCAAGCTGAAGAACCTGAGTATCGCCCTGAAGGGCGAGCGGCATGCGGGCGAGGATGGGGATGAGGGGGAGGGGTGATCAGTAAGCGCGGTAAACCGCCTGTCAAAACGGTGCCTATCACCGATGAAACGCTGAATAGTATGTTTGGATATATGAAAGGTACCGTCACCATTCACGGAGATATCGTAGCCCCGTCGGGCGAAGTCTGGTCTGCGGAAAATGGTGATGAAGACCATTTCTATGCAGGCTTGCGACCCCGCGAGAACAAAAGTGGCTAACGCTGTATTCCGGGCAATAACCCGCAAAGCCCGGCTTGTTAGATTACGAACAGCAAATCCAGAGAAATGCAATCATGGTACACCGTTCCTCCTAAAGCGGATGGCGATAAGTTTCCCAAACATTTATTTAGTCGAGGTAGACATCGACATCGTGCTCGCGGCGGTCATCCATGAGCGGAATCCTGTCTTGCGGCAATTCAGTGTCATCCAGGGTAATGCGCACTACCCGCGCTGATGCGGTGCTATCAGCATGGACGGTGATATGATACAGCGTGTCGCGGTAGCGGTAGTGGACCTTGTAGGATTTCCAGTCCGCCGGGACGCGGGGCGTGATGCGCAGGTGATCGACCTCAAGCGATAGGCCCAGCAAGGTTTCGATCGTTAATCGATACATCCAGCCCGCTGCGCCGGTGTACCAGGTCCAGCCACCACGCCCGACGTGTGGTGCGGCGCCATAAATATCGGCGCAGATAACGTAGGGTTCTACCTTATAGCGGGCGATAGACTCTGCGCTACTTCCGTGATGGACCGGGATGAGCATGTTGAATAATTCCCAGGCCCGCACTTTGTCACCCATCTGGGCAAAAGCCATGGTGGTCCAGACCGCGGCATGGGTATATTGCCCACCGTTTTCGCGCACACCGGGCACATAGCCTTTGATATAGCCGGGTTCGAGTGCTGACCGGTCGAAGGGTGGGTTAAGCAGCCGGATAAGCTGTGCATCGCGACTCACCAGATGTTTGTCCACCGCCGCCATGGCCTGTTGGGCCCGCAAGGGATCACCCGCACCGGAAAGGACGGCCCAACTCTGGCTGATGGAATCTATTTGGCATTCGTCATTCGCAGCAGAACCAAGGGGCGTACCGTCATCAAAATAAGCCCGCCGATACCAGGCACCGTCCCAGGCATTCTTTTCTACGTTCTCCTGTAATACGGCGGCCTGTTGCAGACAAAGATCAACGATAGCGCTGTCCCCCCGGCTGCGCGCGAGCCCGGCAAACTGCCGCAGATTCTGAATCAGGAACCAGGCCAGCCAGACACTCTCACCCCGACCCTCGTGACCGACCAGATTCATCCCGTCATTCCAGTCGCCACAGCCCATCAGCGGTAAGCCATGGGCACCAAATCGCAAGCCGTTTTTGAGCGCCCGCACACAATGATCATAGAGGCTGGCGGATTCGGCAGATTGCTGGGGCTGATCGTAGTAAGACTCTTCCTCGGGATTCAGCTCGCGGCCTTCGAGAAAATGAATGGTTTCGTCGAGCACGCCACTATCGCCGGTGGCCGTCACAAAACGACAGGTGGCATAGGGTAACCAGAGATAGTCATCCGAAATATGGGTGCGCACCCCTTGGCCGTGGGGCGGATGCCACCAGTGCTGGACATCCCCCTGATGGAATTGGCGCTCTGCACAACGAATTAGTTGCTCCCGGGCCAGCCATGGTGTGGTGTGAATCAGCGCCATGCTGTCTTGTAATTGATCGCGGAAACCATAAGCCCCGCCCGACTGGTAATAGCCGCTGCGGCCCCAGAGTCTGCTGGAGATGGTCTGGTAAATCAGCCAGCCGTTCGCTAATACGTTCAGTGCAGGATCCGGGGTTTCCACATATATCGTACCTAAGGTCCGGTTCCAGTATTCCCGTACCCCTGCCAAAGCTTGCCGCGCACGCTCCCTACCGGCGAAGCGGTCTATATATTGCTGCGCTTCGTCGGTACTGGCTGCCGTACCAAAAACAAACACGATCTCGCACTCCGTGCCTTCAGCCAGATGAATCGGCGTCTGTATGGCGGCGCAGGGATCAAGGCCCGCCCCTGTTTTACCTGATAAACGGTTGCGATACAGTGCCGCAGGCTTGGCAAGCGTACCATTACGGCCGATAAACTCGCTGCGGTTGCCGGTGATTGTACGCTCCTGTTCACTGGTCTGAACGAAAACGACCCGATGCCCGCATTCGCGGCCATAGTCATTGTGGGCATACAGCGCACCGTTGCGCAGATCGCTTTCGGTGACGATATGCATCATATTGGCATGGCGCCACTCGCCGAGCACCAGTTCCCAGTATGCCGTCAGCGAAAGCCGCCGCGGGCGCTTGGAATGGTTACGCAGTTTGACCACCACGAATTTCACCGGCGCCTCCATCGCGACGTAGGTGGTCATTTCTGAAGAGATCCCCGACTCGTAATGTTCAAAAACGGTGTATCCAAATCCGTGGCGGCATACATATCCGGACTGACCGCAGGCGGGTAGTGGAGAGGGGGACCAAAACGCCCCCGTGTCTTCGTCGCGGATATACAGGGCTTCGCCGCTACTATCACTCAGGGGATCGTTGTGCCATGTGGTCAGACGGAATTCATGGGCGTTTTCGACCCAGGTATAGGCGCCGCCGCTCTCGCTGATGACGGTGCCGATATGCGGACTGGCAATCACATTGACCCAAGGGGCGGGCGTACTTTGGCCCGGCTCCAGACTGATGACGTATTCACGTCCATCGGTCGTGAATCCACCCAATCCGTTGAAAAAAATACGTTCACGCGGAAGCAGCGGCTGTATGATCTCGGTGGCGGGGGGTGGCCGCGGGTTCAGCGGAGCAGGGAAGCGATCCC
>NZ_JAAZTY010000043.1 GCF_018854775.1 Acidithiobacillus ferriphilus
GGAGTGCGGTCAGTGATTACGGGTAAGGCGATGAGAGAACGCGCTCAATACCGCTACTGTTGGCAGGTGCGTTTTGCAGCACCGGAAGTAATCAATTCCTACCACGAGCACCCCGACTATGTGGCCTTCACCAACCGGCGTTTCCGACCTGTGGCCGACCGAGAAATCAGTATCGACTACGCCATGGAAAGCCTATGAAAATCATTCAACAAATAACAATAATCACACCATTTCTGCTGGTATTATCGGCAATCATTATATTATTTTTCCTGCCTTCAAAACGCAGAATGTCTGCACGGGTCAGCGTGATCGCCACCTTGTTCACTTTCTTTCTGTCGCTGGGCATGCTCGGCTACTATGTGGTCGCTGGCCATTCGCAAGTGGTATATATCGGTATCCATTGGGGCAGCATCTGGTTGGATCCCCTCAGTTTGATCATGTGGGTATTTGTCAGTGGAATTAGTGTTCTGGTACACATGTACTCGGTACGGTACATGGTTGAAGAGCCGAACTATACACGGTTCTTTGCCTTATTGGATTTAATGACTGCGATCATTCTGTTCATGGTTTCTGCGGCAGATTTGGTTACCTTGCTGGTGGCCTGGTTCTTCGTCGGTGTGGTTCTTTATTTTCTCCTCGGCCATGATACCAACCGACCCGCAGCGGGGCGCTATGCCTTCTGGACACAAATCACTTACCGGGCAGGCGACTTGCCGCTTTGGTTCGCTGCATTTGTGTTGATCAAAACCTATCATTCCATATCCTTGCCGGTTATTTTTGCGCAGATACGGATAAATCCCCACCTTCATACTTTTTGGGGACTATCTATTCCGGAGCTGGTGGCTTTTCTTCTGGCTTTTGCGGCTTTCGCCCGCTCTGCACAGTTTTTACTCCATGGATGGTTGCCTTATACCATGGACGGACCGACCCCGGTTTCCGCGTTGATGCACGCAGGTATCGTCAATGCCGGTGGATTTCTTTTTAATCGTTTCGCGCCGGTTTTCGAGTATGCGGGCGGCGCTCTGCACATGGCTTTCATAGTGGGATTGGTCACGGCGATTATCGGTTCGGCCATGATGTTGATTCAAAATGATGTGAAACGCTCTCTGGGCTATTCCACCATGGGGCAGATGGGTTTCATGGTCATGGAGTGCGGCGTGGGCGCTTTTCCCCTCGCCATTTTTCATCTGATAGCCCATGGTTTTTTCAAGGGCTCGATGTTTCTGGGTGCGGGAAATGTCATCGGTGAAGCACGTGCCCACGATGGCGTACCCCCCGATTCCATCTACACCGCCATTGTCGAGCGGCGACCGGCGAAGCCTTCCCGCCTGCCTTGGCTCGCGGCGGCGGCTCTAACCATTCTAGTGCCGGCGGCGGTTTTGAGCCTGTCCCATTTCTTTGTGTCTTCGGGATTGCTTTACGAGCAGGGCGTCGTCATTCTTCTGTTTTTCGGCTGGGTAACTGGAGCGCAGGCACTATTTGCAACCCATAAGATGACCCACACTAATCCGTGGCGGCTGATGGGTGGGATATTAGGATCGTTCGTGCTCATTGTGATTGGTTACACTCTGATCAGTCATTATTTTAGTAGTTTTCTCTACCCGCATGACGTCAGTCAAAAGCTTTATGCCGCCGCCAGTATTAATGCATTCGCTTTCGATACGCTGGTCATTTTTCTTGCCTTTTTATTCGTTGGCGGCTGGGCACTGACTTTCTTTGCCGATTCTTCCGGCTGGTGGGACCGTGTCGACAAGGGAGGTTGGCGCGGAGCTTATCTTTCGATGTATGCCCTGCTCTCCAGGGAATTATATGTGAACGATCTTTATGCAAGACTGACGCAGCTTCTCTTGGTTTTTTCGCATCGCTTGAATATTTTGTTACGGTGGTGCTGATATGGATATCTTGGTCTGGATCATGGCCGGGACATTGCTTCCGTGGTTTCCGTTAAGCTGGATTTTTAACAAGCTGCTTGCCAGCGCTCCGGGATTCTGGGCTCAGGCTCTGGCTATTCTGGTGTTTCCACAATTGGGTTTGCTGCTTTTGATATATTCCGGAGCGTGGCAGGCATTACCGGTTGGGCTGGACTCCAACTTGCGCGGCGTGGCGCTTTTTACGGCAGTGTTCTACGCCTTTCGTGCGGCTAGTACCCGTGAAGTGCAGGTCTGGGCTCGACTGATGACGACGTCTGGGCTCGCACTGACCTGGTTGCTGCATGGGCAGAACCTGGATCCCCTGACTCTACAGTCATTTGCGTTGGCTTGGTCGATCCCCGGCGCGCTGATGCTGGTGTGGGCAGGGCTTCTCGAGCAGCGGATGGGGGGTGCCTATCTGGGGCTGAGGGGTGGACTGACGACGGTCTTACCCCGTCTTTCCGCGCTGATCACGCTCACCGCCCTCGCGGCTTCGGCGACGCCGATTTTCCCCACTTTTTTCATCCTACTCCACGTGGTAAAGGCTCTGCCGTTGGCATGGATTCCAGGGGGACTTCTGGTTTTGTTGCTTTGGGGCTGGGCCGTAGGACGGTTTTTGCAGGATTTACTCTTCGGTATCTACCGAGGTGAGTTACTTGAGGATCTGACAGTGGGCGGCACCTGGTTGGGCGGCCTCGTTCTGGGACTATTTGCGGTTGGAGGCATTTTTTGGGGGGGCGCATGGATAATGAATTAACCTTGGGCGACCGGCTCAAAGTTCGTTCGATGATTTATGTGGCCAGTGAACCAATTCCGCGGTTCTGGCCGATGCGCACCTTCATTCATCACAACCCGCTTTTTGGTCTTGAGCATCTGTCTTTTGAAGCAGCGATAGAAGAAGCCAACACGCTTTTCCACGGTCGTGGATATCTTTCAAGAAGTCAGTACCAAGAATATCGCCTTGCCGGAAAAGTGGATGATGCCAAGCTTGAAAAGTATCTTGATGATTTCTTGGGCGCGCTTCCCGGGGTGTTGCCCGGCGTGGCGCTCCGGAAGTGGCTCTGGTCTTTACTGACGGTTTGTCAGAGTGAGCAGGTGGTACCGAAAGCGGACTGGCTCAACGGACAACTGCTTCATGATGTTCTGCATGGTCGATCAACGACCGTGAATAGGGACACGCAGCAGCTTCGGCTTGGTGTGATACTCGCTGATAAAATTGCTCCGGATGGTCCGGTTTACGCCAACATTGATCGTCTATTTGGAACGGGTATCGGTCAAACCTTGGACGAACTTCTCATCAAGAGTTGTCTGGATTTTTTTGATGAGGGGCAATCCGCCTGGCAGGCACCGGGACGTGACCGTGGATTTTTTGCTGCCTGGAAGGAAGTGGCGCAGCACAATGTGCGTTTCTTCTTGCGTGGATTGCAATTGCGGCAGCTGCTGGAATCTGGAGAGACTCCCGAGGGAATGGTCGCGCACATCCTGAAACGGCTCAAAGTGCCTGAGGAGTCCTGGCAGAGATATATCACTCGACAATTGACTCGCCTGCATGGGTGGGCCGGGTTCATTCGCTATCGGAGCTCGGCAAGACGTTACTATTGGGCGGAGCGGTTTCCGGCGGATCTAACGGATTTTCTGGCGGTGCGGATGGTTCTGGGGATGGCGCTTCTGCAGGAGGCGGTCCGGCATCATGATTGTCCGGCGAACGCCGAGGCGGTGCAGGCATTTGTTCATGCCGATCCCCTGGGGGCTTATTTGCGTCTTGAACTACATACCGGATCCATCCTCCCGGCGTGGGCCCATCGTGTCGAGGATGTTCTGGCTCGCCGCCGTCGCCCCAGTTTTGAAAAACTCGCCCATGCCTATATGGATAACAAATCCCGTTGGGAGGGCGAGCGTCAGGCGTCCCATCTGCGTCGACTGGCCGCGACCATGGGTGGAGATGCGGAGGAAGAGCTGATGGCGATGACTCCTGCGCAATTGGACAAATTTATGGAGGTTGTGCGTACTTGGGAGAAGGGAGAGGGTTTTGTCTGGCTGCGCTCCATGGAAACGCATTACATCAAGGCGCTGATCAATCAGGTCAATATTCCCAAAGCCTCGGCTCCGCCAGTAGACAGACGTCCCTTTGCTCAGGCCATGTTATGTATTGATGTGCGCTCCGAGCCTATGCGTCGGCATCTGGAGGCTGTTGGTGATTATGAGACATTTGGCATCGGTGGCTTTTTTGGCGTTCCGATCAGTTTTTTGGGATACGGCAAAGGCACTGAGGTACACCTTTGTCCTGCGATTCAAACCCCCAAAAACCTGGTTCTCGAGATCCCTGCAGCGCTGGAGCTCGAAGAGGAGCCTCTTTATGGCGCTCTGGAACATGTCCTGCACGACCTCAAGGAATCTGTGCTTTCACCGTTTGTGGCCGTTGAAGCCGTCGGTTTGATATTTAGTCTCGGATTGATCGGCAAGACTGTGGCACCGCTTATTTATCACCAGCTGCACGATCGTCTGCATGCGGATAAACCCGTTACGCGCCTGCTACTGGATAAGCTGAGTCATGACCAGGCGGATTCTATTTTGCGTGCGGTACAACGTGCCATGATTGTTCGTGCCTTGATCAAGGAGTGGAACATACCCCGTGATCAGGTGACCGATGATGATGTCCGGCAATTGCGGGAAATTGCCCTCGAAAATGCACAGGGCCCCAGCGACTTGGCGCAGAGGCGACATATTGGCGATCAGGAGGAAACGGCATTTATCCAGAAGCTTCGTGATATCTATCGGGTAGAGCGTCATGAAATGAGTTTGCAGATGGAGCGCCTCGGACGCATCGGCTTTAGTGTGGATGAACAGGTTCGTTATATTTCTCAATCGCTTCTTTTGGTTGGGCTGAATCGTAATTTCTCCCGTTTTGTACTGATGGTGGCGCATGAAAGTCAGACCCAAAACAATCCTTATGAATCAGCTTTGGATTGTGGAGCCTGTGGTGGCGGTAAGGGCCTCCCCAATGCGCGTGTTTTTGCCGCCATGGCCAACAAGCCGGAAGTCAGGCGACGTCTACGTGACTTAGGTATAGTCATTCCAGAGGATTCCTGGTTCATCCCCGCCGTTCACAACACCACGACGGACGCGGTCGATCTCATGGATATCGATTTGTTACCGGCCCGGCATCTGCTCTATCTGGAGCGTTTGCGTAATGGTCTTTCTGCTGCCTCCCGACGCTCGGCAGCAGAACGTATGCCCACCTTGGGTGGTTCTGGACGCTTGGCTGAGGAACCTTACGCGGCGGCAATGATGGCTCGACGGCAGGCGCATGACTGGTCTCAGGTGCGTCCGGAGTGGGGGCTGACCCGGAATGTCTATGCGATTGTGGGCAAACGCGAACTGACAGAAGGGTTGAATCTGGAAAGCCGGGCTTTTCTGCATTCGTACGACTATCGCCTTGATCCCAAGGGACGTCTTCTGGAGACGATTTTGTCCAGTCCTATGGTGATCGGCGAATGGATCAACCTGGAACACTATTTTTCGGTGGTAGATACCGAACACTATGGTAGTGGTAGCAAAGCGTATCATAATGTGGCCGGCAGATTTGCGGTGATGACCGGTAATCAGAGTGACTTGCGTACCGGCTTGCCTACCCAGACCGTCCTCAAGGACGGTAAACCTTATCATGAACCGGTACGTCTGATCGTGCTCGTGGAAGCGCCGCTGCCCTTTGTTCAGAAAGCGGTCGGTAATTTGGTGAAAATTAAGGCGCTGGTGGGCGGTGCCTGGGTGCGAGTCATTATTATGGACCCGGAAGACGCGTATCGTGCCTATGTGCTGGATGATGGCGCGTTCCGCTTGCAGGAACGATCCGAGTTGTCAATGAGTCAGCCCCTTACGGAGGATATTGCGTGAAAACCCTGAATCTGAGCCCACTGAAGAAGTTGGAGATCATCATGGAAGGTGCCCACAAAGACTTCGCTACGGATCTGTTAGATCGTGCTGGTGTAAAGGGATACACCATTGTCGGCAATCTTTCCGGAAAGGGCAGTCACGGTATTTATGATGGGCATGTCATGTTTAACGAAGATGATGTGTTGATCATGATCATTGTGGCTGTTCCAGAGGAGTTGGTGCCTCCCATCCTGGAAGGCTTCGCCCCTTTCTTCGAGAAGCACACTGGAGTGGTTTTCGTGACCGATATTCAGGTCAGCCGCCTGGTGAAGTTCAAGAATTAACCATCAATCAAGCGGTGGCCCCGAAGAGGTGTACCGCGCTTCATCCTGCCGTAGCTCCCCGCTCACATACGCCTTGAGCAACAAGCGATAGCCAGAGAATCTGCGCTGTGGTGCGATCTCTTTCAGGGATTCCACGAACAGCAGGTGTCCTGCCGTACGCCGGATTTCGTGGATCTGGGCGCGTTGGACAGATTGACCAGCCTCTGAAGTTTGGAAGGGGCTGTTGGTCGGCGACCAGAATAGATTACGTATTTTCCTTATATTGTTGGGGTGTTGGTTGTAGTGGTCGACGATTTCTGCCTTGATAAAATGAATCATTATCGGTATTCTGATACGGTAATGTTAATTAATACAGCAGATTGTGCACAAGGTAATTTTTTAAGATAATCGGATAAGCGTAGTCCATATCACGACGATCTTTGTGAATGAAAACATCCCATCTATAATGAACAGGAGAGTATATGCGATTGCCGAAAACACCCCAAATACCATTCCATAATAAATATGGAAAACGCACAATACTTGTTTTTGTTTTCGTATTTCCCGTATGGATGGCATCCATCACCGGCGCCATGGCCAAAACTTTGAAGCCCTGGTCTGGTAGCGCCGCGTTTGGGCTTTCCAGTGCCACTGGAACATTCCCTTCTTTAAATCTCAATAGTCATGATTGGGTGCGTTGGCAAAAGCATCATTGGCAAGATCGAGCACACGTGAGTTACAATTACACTGCCGCATCGTCGGCTATTTATGCCAACCGCCTCGTGTTGGGAAACCAAACTCGATATTACTTTAAACCAAAGATTCGCTACGTTTTCGCCAATATCCGCTATGATCGCAATCAATTTAATGGATACTTTTACCACCTGACAGAAATTATAGGCGAAGGTAATGTCATACATTTAAATAAGACCATGTCCTTAGATTACCAAGGAGGTATCGGTGCTCAGGAAGATCAACCCATAGGTCAGAAACATCAAATAAGTCCAGCCGTCCGGCTGGCGATTAATTATCGATGGCACCTGACCCATCACGCAACTTTCAAGGAAGCTGTAACTACGCTACTATCAACAGCCAACAATAATACTTATGAATCGATTACCAGCCTTGAATCCCAACTGTATGGAAATTTTAATTTACAATTATCTTATACCGCCTCATATAATGAGTTTCCCGTGATCAGCTATTATAAAAAATTCAATACCATTACTACGGCGGATTTGATGTACCACTTTTAGTAACTCGTAGATGTGCCCGTTAATAGCCTGGCTGGTGTTGCGCCCAATGCACGGGCGGCAATTGACTGAGTAGATGCGGATTTTCCCACCCTGCTTGGCGGTGCTCAATGAGTATATCGGTGGTGATGCCGCCGCGCACATACCAGCGTCCCAATAGGCGCAAATAACGCGGGTTGATCAGATGGATCAGATTGTCAGCGATGCGGTTGGTCATGGCCTCGTGAAAGGCGCCTTCGTCGCGAAAGCTCCAGAGATAAAGTTTGAGGGATTTCAGCTCGACATTGTGCTGATCCGGGATGAAATCCAGCATAAAGTGCGCGAAATCTGGTTGTCCAGTCAGGGGGCAGAGGCAGGTAAATTCGGGCAGATCCATGTGCACGACATAGTCACGCTCGGGGTGAGGATTAGAAAAACGCTCTAAAGTTTTGCTGGGTTGACTGGGCATCTGGAACTCCTCATTATCTGTGCTTCACCGATTCGGCATACTATAGCAAGAATATCCCTTCATGCGCCTCTCGGCCATTATTCTCCAAGGCTTTAAATCCTTCCGCGAAAACACGCGCATTCAGTTCGACGCCAATCCGGTGGTGATCGTCGGGCCTAACGGTTGCGGCAAATCCAACGCGGTCGACGCCTTGCGCTGGGTGCTCGGTGAATCCTCGGCGCGCCAGCTGCGTAGCGGCGTTCTGAGCGATGTGATTTCCAATGGGGGCGACAGTCGCCCGGCCGCCCCAATGGCGATGGTCGAGTTGCGTTTTGATAACAGTGATGGCGCGGCCCCCGGCGCTTTTGCTGAGACGGCCGAAATCAGCGTCAAGCGCAGTCTGGATCGCAAGGGCGACGGCCATTACCGGATTAACGGTGCCCGCTGTCGACGGCGCGATGTGGGCGACTTGTTTCTCGGCACGGGACTCGGCGGTAATGCTTATGCCATCGTTGAGCAGGGGACCATCGGGCGCATTATTGAAGCGCGTCCGGACGATTTGCGCGCCATTCTCGAAGAAGCAGGCGGCATCAGCCGTTACAAGGAGCGTCGCCGGGAAAGCACACAACGCATTGCTGAAACACGGGAGCACCTCCAGCGTTTGCACGATATTCACGGCGAGATGGATGGTCAATGGCAACGCTTGCAGCGGCAAACCCAGGCGGCGCAAAAGTTGCGCGCTCTACGGGTAGAGGAGCGTCAATGGCAGTGGTGGAGCGTGGCCCTTCGCGTGGAGCTTCTCGAAACGGAGCAGCAACAGACCGCGGTGCGGCGCGCAGCGCTGCAAGCAAGCCATCAGCAGGAAGAACGGCATCTTATCGCTGCGACGCAATTGCTGGACCAATTGCGCGTGGAAGAACGTCATGGCCAGGACGCCATCGCCGTCGCCCAAGGCGAACTGTATGAGGTGCAGGCCCGGCAAAGCGATGTGATGCATCGGCTTCGGGAACAGCAGGCGGCGATCCAACGTTGTCGGAGTGGAGTGGATCAGCAGCGGGCACAGCAACAGAAAATCCAATCTGAACAAGCACGTCAGACGGAGAGCGAAAGTCAGCGGCAGCAGCGGTTGCAGACGTTGGCCGCAGATCAGCACGCGCTGATCGAAGAAGAAGAGCGTGCCCGACGCGAACGGCAGGAAGCGGAGCGCGAGCTTGAAAAACAGGATCAGGAACGTCAGCAACAGCAGCAGGCTTTGGCGGAACTGCGTCGCAAAAGGGACGTAACGACGGCGCAAATCCGTGAACTGGAGCCGCGCCTGCAGGATATTGAACGCCGCTTGCAACAGCAGTCTGCGGAAACATCTTCAGAACGCCCCGCTTTGACAGCCTTGGAAGCGCGTTGTGAATCCCGGGAAATGTCGTTAAAAGAGGCCGCGACCGTGCTTCAGGGGCAACGTGATGCCCTGGAAACGGCTCAGGCCCAAGCCGCTGCTTTGCGCGAACCCCGCGATACTGCGCAGGCCAGGGTGCAGGAGTACGGGGCCCGGCAAAAGGCGCTGGAGAGTCTGCTGCGACGGCTGCAAAAACCGGCTGTGAACAATGACACGGCGAGCACCCGACTGGTGGACCAGATACAGGTGCGGCCTGGCTGGGAACATGCGGTGGAGGTGGTGTTGCGTGGTCGCCTGCACGCCGCCGTGATGGAAGGCGACAGTACGGTCGCTGAGGGCAGCATATTGTGGAAGAGCGCGGCGTTACCACCCGACTTGCCGCAAGATGCACTGGTACGGGCCTTGGAAAGACCAGAAACTTTGGGCCTGGGGCTAAGTGACTGGCTGTGGGGACTGCGCATGGCTCCGGATTTGACCTGCGCCCTCGGTCAGCGTCAACAATTGCAGGCGGGGGAAGCCTGGATTACGCCACAGGGTATATTGGTGCATCGCTCGGGGATGGAATATCCAGAACATGAAGATGGCGCCAGTCTGCTGCAATGTCGCCGCGAGCTGGCGGAAAATAGCGAGCGTTTTCGTCAGGCGCAGGTCGAGGCCGCGACCGCACATGCTGCATTGGCGGACGCCGAACAACGGGCACGGGCCGCACAGGAGCAACTCCGAACGGCAGATGGCCGCTGGCAAACCTTGAGTCGGCAAAGCGCTCAGGAGCGGGAATCCCTCGTCCGTCTGCGCAGTCGGGTGGAGGCCGAAGATCGACAACGGGCAGAACGCGTTGCTGAGTTCGGGCGACTCAGTAACGAACGGGCCACATTAGAAGCACGGATGCAGGGATTGCGTCAGGATTTGGCTGTCGATGAACGCGGCTGGCAGGATTTGGAGCAGTCGGTACAAAACGCGCAGCGGATGACCGATGAGTTGCGGCGCCGGACAGGTGAATTGCGTGCGGCCTATGGTCGCTCGCGGGACAAACGCCAGTCGTTGGAAGTCCAGCGACAGCGCTTGCAGGCTGAGTCTGAGGCCGCCGTTGCCCGTGCCGTAGATCTGCAACAGCAAAGGGATCACTTTGCCATGGCGGCGGCTCAGGGAGACGAGGAGCTTGCCCGCCTGCAAGCAGAGTTGCCGGAAATGGAGGCGGCACTGGAGGTGGTGGCGGGTTTACGGGCCGAGC
>NZ_JAAZTY010000044.1 GCF_018854775.1 Acidithiobacillus ferriphilus
CACCTCCGTCGCGCAGGCCCTGGGTGCGCAGGTTATCGACTACTCCACCTGGTACGACTGCTGTGGCTTTGGTTTTCGCCACATCATTTCCGAGCGTGAGTTCACCCGCAGCTTCTCCATGAATCGCAAGATCAAGGTGGCCCGGGAAGAAGCCAAGGCCGACGTCATGATCGGCATCGACACCGGCTGCATCACCACTCTGGACAAGAACCAGTGGATCGGCAAGGCGCACGACATGAATTACTCCATGCCGATCATCGCCGACGTGCAACTCGCGGCGCTCGCCTGTGGCGCCGATCCCTTCAAGATCGTCCAGTTGCAGTGGCACGCTTCACCCTGTGAAGACCTGGTCGAAAAAATGGGCATCAGCTGGGATAAAGCCAAGGCCGATTTCCAGGAATATCTCAAACAGGTGGAACAGGGTAATGTGGAATACCTCTACAACCCCGAACTCGCCACCAATCAAAATATTAATATGCAGAAGGCTTCCGCCTGATTCAGATTGATGCGCGAGTATGCTTAGGCACACTCGCCAATACAGGCGATGTCTTTATCCGTTTAAACAGGAGGATGACCGTGGACCCCAAGGCCCTCAATACCCGTTGTGTAGAACTCTTTCAGAATCCCAATGTGCGCCTGCGCCTGTGGAATGCTCGGATGTTCTGGCAGGTTGGCAACCAGATGAATGTCGCCCCGACCGCGCTCACCGATCCCAAGGTAGACACCTGTGAACTGGAAGTCATGCTCAGCGCCGCCGCGTTGACGGATTCCCAGTGCGCCGCTGAACTGGACAAGCGCGAGCCTGGCCGCGCCGCCTTCATCCAGCGCCAGATTCGGGAAGGTATGCGCCCCCTCCTGCGCTCGGCCCATCAGGCTTAAGGCGGCGCCCCACTTCGCAGCTAATGAGGAGCAGAACCTGAATATGCTGCTCCCAAAGCGCGGCATCAAGCCAAAAGTGCGTTAATCTGCCGGGCACAGATAAAATCATTAGCTGTCAGCCCATCTATGGCATGGGTGCTATAGCGCACCACACAACGTCCATAACCGATTTCCATATCAGGATGATGATCTTCCCGGTTGGCAATCCAGGCCACAGCATTTACAAAGGCCATGGTTTCGTAAAAGTTTTTGAAATGGCAATCTCGGCGTAGCGTATGGCCATCAAGCCGCCAGCCGGGTAAATCCTGTAATCCCGCTTGAACGGCCTCCGCCGACAACCCTGCCATCCCGCCTTCACAGGGCTGGCAACCCCCTCTACGCAAATCGCTCTCCATTTTTTCCTCCTCTTTTTGGCAAAATCGGTGCAAAGCGCTATTCTTCCATCCGATAAGTCATTCATCAGGGAACCGCCCCCATGTCCAAAAAGCCCGCCGCCCCGCTACAAACGCCCGATGGCAGCCAGCATATCCTGCTGCATTCCTGCTGTGCGCCCTGTGCCGGACCTATCATGGATGATATCCGCGCGGCAGACATCGGGTTTACCGTACTCTTCTACAATCCCAACATCCATCCCCAGGCCGAGTATGAACTGCGTAAGGCAGAAAATATCCGCTACGCTGAGCAACTTGGGGTGCCCTTTATTGACCTCGACTACGATAAGGACAACTGGTTTTCCCGGGTGAGCGGGCTGGAGTGGGAGCCGGAGCGTGGTAAACGCTGCACCGCCTGCTTCGATATGCGCTTTGAGCGCTCCGCCCTGTACGCTGTTGAACATGGCTTCAGTATTTTCTCCAGCACCCTCGGGATTTCCCGTTGGAAGGATATGCAACAGATTAACGGTTGTGGACACCGGGCCGCCGCGCGCCATGCGGGCTTGAAATACTGGGACCATAATTGGCGCAAGGACGGCGGCAGCGCGCGGATGATCGACATTGCCAAACGTGAACAGTTTTATCAGCAGGAATACTGCGGCTGTGTGTACTCCCTGCGCGACAACAATCAGTACCGGATCAGTCAGGGCCGCGACAAAATCATCCGCGGGGTGAAGTTCTACGGCCGCGACGAACGGATTCATGAGCCAGATGCAGAGGTCGTGGGGACTGCTGGCTTCAAAAGCTCATAGCAGTCGCGCAGTCTCTACAACGCGCTGCGCCAACCATTGCTCCGCTTGCCAGCCACGCCGCCAATTGCGTTAGGTGCTTGCCGCATGGCCGCCATTTTTACTCACCGCCGCCAGATAGGACCAGGAAAAACCTGGGCCTGGATCCCATTTACGACCGGGGGCAATGTCCGAGTGTCCCACCATACGTTCAGGATTCATACCCGGGAATAGGCCCTGCAAGTCTTTCGCCAATGTCGCCAGACGCTGATACTGGATCGGCATGAATGTAGTACTTTCACTGCCCTCCAACTCGACGCCGACACTATAATCGTTACAGGCTGGGCGGCCCTGCCACGCAGACGCCCCGGCATGCCAGGCGCGCTGAAATACACCGACGTGCTGCCACAAGGTACCATCCCGTTCGATAAAAAAGTGTGCGGAGACATGCAAGTCGCGCAAAGCGCCATAGTACGGATAGCTACCGAAGTCCAAAGTCCCCATGAAAAAACGCTGCACGTCACCGCTACCAAAGCTCTCAGGCGGGAGGCTGATGGCATGCACCACCAGCAGGTCCACCACCGTGCTCACCGGACGTTCGTCGTGGTAGGGCGACGGCGCGCGCTGCGCCTGACGGTGCCAACCCGTATCGTCCCAGGCCGTCATGGCATTTCTTCCGGTGGCTGGTCAGTCATCGCTGCCAGCCACCGGTCTAACGCATGCGCCCGCGCTTCCACCTGAATGGGGCGCTGATAATGGCCATCCCGGAAAAGAAAAAGCGCGGGCAGATGATAGACATTCAACTCCTGGGTGATCCCCATATCGATCCCTGCGTCGACCTCCCAGACTTGCAAACCACTGCGGGCAGCCTCGTAATCCGCTAGCAACTTGCGCCAGATCCGGCAGGAATGGCAACCTGCGGAGGTAAAAAAAAGGATGATTAGTCCTTGGGTCGTCGCCATGCGCTGCCAAAAACCCAACTCCGATACCGTTTCCATGAACTTCTCCTCAGAAGTGGAAGTCACGCCCGGCGTCATTGGCGGGCAATGGGATTGAGGGGAAAGGCCATGTCGCCCTAGATCTGCGGATGCCGCCGCTCTTGGGGTTGTTGCAGGCGGTTCAGGGCCGAAAGATAGGCTTTGGCGCTGGCGAGGACGATGTCCGTATCCGCTCCCAGACCATTCACGATGCGTCCGTTCTGCTGCAAACGCACCGTGACCTCCCCTTGGGCGTCAGTACCCGTCGTGATGGCATTGACTGAATACAGTAACAATTGCGCACCGCTTGCCACCACCGCTTCGATGGCCTTGAAGGCGGCGTCCACTGGCCCTCCACCCGTGGCACCGGCGGTCTTGGCCACGCCTTCCACCAAAACCTCCACCTGGGCTTCGGGATGAGTACCCATCTCCGAGCAAACGCGTAGATAACCCAAGCGATAGCGTTCTGCCTGTTCCTCTTGCATATCCTCATTGACCAACGCCTGCAAATCCTCGTCGAAGATTTCGGCTTTGCGATCGGCCAGGTCTTTGAAGCGGGCAAAAGCCACGTTCAACGCCTCCCCCTCCAGATGAATACCGAGGGCACCGAGGCGTGCTCGCATGGCCGCCCGACCCGAGAGCTTACCCAGGGTCATCCGGTTGGCGGCCCAACCCACATCCTCGGCACGCATGATCTCATAAGTTTCGCGATGTTTGAGGACGCCATCCTGATGAATACCTGACTCATGGGCAAAGGCATTAGCACCGACAATGGCTTTGTTGGGTTGCACCGGAAAACCGGTAATGGTGGACACCAATTTGCTGGTAGGTACGATCTGGCTGATGTCGATACGGGTATCACAGGCGAAGACATCAGTCCGGGTCCGCACAGCCATGACAATTTCTTCCAGAGCTGCATTGCCCGCCCGTTCGCCCAATCCGTTGATGGTGCACTCCACCTGACGCGCACCATGCTGCACCGCCGACAGCGAGTTTGCCACCGCCAGACCCAGATCGTTGTGGCAATGGATGGAGAAGATCGCCTGGTCGGCATTGGGCACCCGCGCGCGCAGGTTGGCGATGAGTTGCCCGAAGCGGTCCGGGAGGTTGTAACCCACCGTATCCGGGATATTGATGGTACGTGCTCCGGCGTCGATCACCGCCTCGATCACCCGGCAGAGGAAGTTCTCTTCGGAACGCCCGGCATCCTCCGGCGAAAACTCCACATCATCGCAATACCGCCGGGCAAGCTTCACCGCAGCCACCGCCCGATCCAAGACCTCGTCGGGAGACATGCGCAATTTGGCCTGCATGTGTACCGGACTGGTGGCAATGAAAGTGTGGATGCGCCCCGCCGCTGCACCAGCGATGGCCTCCCCGGCGCGGCGGATATCAGCGTCCCGGGCACGGGCCAACGCACAGATACGGCTGTCCTTTACCGCCGCGGCGATGGCCTGCACCGCAAAAAAATCGCCGTTGCTGGCGGCGGGAAAGCCTGCCTCGATGACATCCACGTGCAAACGCTCCAGGGCCTTGGCGATACGCAGTTTTTCATCGCGCGTCATGGCCGCGCCCGGCGACTGTTCTCCATCGCGCAAGGTAGTGTCGAAAATAATCAAATGTTCTTTGGATAAACTCATGGGTCATCCTTTCCAGATCGTTTGTCGTGATTATATCGCGTTGGCGGGTTTTCACGAAGGATGCGCCGATCTGCCCGCATTCCGCAAGAGCGCGATACGGTTTGCTCACCTTTGGGCCGCTTTTTTACGATATCCTGCTCCATACGCATTTGCGCCGATTCCTTCCGTAGCTGTTTATTCTCACTCTCCGGTTCGGCCATTATGCGCGCTCCGGGCGCACCCATCGATTTCCCGCCACGCGCGGCTGAAGAGAACCCGGGCTTCTCTGGCTTGACGGCCAAGGCACGGAGGACCGAAGATGGCCGGGAGTATCCGTTGGGACACAGCGTCATGCGCTGGAATGGCAAGAGCTGTATGTGCTCAAACACGATTCCGGTCTGTCAATGGCCGGATGGCTGCAGCGCGCCAAACAGTGTGGCGCAATCACCGAGACCGCCCACCTTTCGAGTGATGCCAACATCTTGATCGACCCAGTCACAACGACTACTTGGCATTGGCACTTGGTGCACCAATAGCCCCTGCCAGAAAACAAATCCCGCAGTAGTACCGCCACCACGGGATTAATCTGAAGTTAAGCCTGCATGGCCTCAGATAGAGTCGCGCATGTCTTCCAGCATCTGTTCAATACGCGGCCCAAGGATGACTTCCATCGCGAAACCCATCTTGGTTCCTGGGATTACCAAGGTATTAGAACGAGACATAAAACTACCCGGCAACATTTGCAATAGAGCGGGGAAGTTCGCTTCCCTATGGTCACGAAAGCGGATGACCACCATGCTTTCGTCCGGTGTCGGAATATCGCGGGCAATGAAGGGATTGGACGTATCCACCAGCGGTACACGCTGGAAATTGATGTGGGCGCGTGAGAATTGCGGGGTAATGTGGTGAATGTAGTCCGGCATACGACGCAGAATGGTATCCACAATCGCCTCAGCGGAATAGCCACGCTGGGCATTGTCACGGTGAATCTTCTGAATCCACTCCAGATTGACCACCGGCACCACACCAACTAATAGGTCGACGTAATTAGCCACGTCAACATCATCGGTCTTCACACCACCATGCAATCCTTCATAAAACAGCAGGTCCGTACCAGATGGCATATCCTGCCAAGGGGTGAACGTACCCGGTGCGCTACCGCGCAGTTCGGCCTCAGACTCGTCGTGAACGTAGTAACGCATCTGCCCATGACCGGTCTCACCATACTCGCGGAATAGCCGCTCCAGCGCTTCGAAATCATTGCCTTCCGGGCCAAAATGGCTAATGGTTTTACCATCAGCCGCCGCCTTGGCGATGGCTTCGCGCATCTCGGTACGGTTGTAACGATGGAAGCTATCACCTTCGATAATGACCGGGTTAATTTTCAAACGCCTGAAAATGTCATGGAAGGCATGCTTGACGGTGGTGGTACCCGCCCCTGATGAACCAGTCACGGCAACGACGGGATGTTTCTTAGACATGAGAATGTAACCTCTTTAGTGAATAAAATCTGCGGCAGTCCGCTCTACGGACAAAGCCCCGTTTTCGGGCAGTTTAGCAAAGGACACTCGCCGGTCAACATAAAACGCCGCCACAGAAGGCCTGTGCAATGGCCCGACGATAGATAGCGTCAATGATGACTAGAGACTGAGGTTACGCCAAATCGCTGCCGTCGCTTCAGCCTGATTCAGGGTATAAAAATGCAGGCTCGGTGCCCCCTCCCGCAACAGTAGCCGGCACTGCCGGCTCAACAACTCAATTCCAAGCTGATACTGGGATTGCGGATCATCGCTGTAGGCTTCCATTCGGCGTCGCACATACTGAGGGATGTCCGCTCCGCACATGGCAGAAAAACGGGATATCTGCTCAAAATTAGTGATAGGCATGACGCCAACCACCACCGGCACATCAACCCCTTGCCGTTGCAAATCATCGCGCAACTGCAGATAGGCATCGGGATTGAAAAAATACTGGGTGATAATCGCATCCGCCCCCGCCCGCACCTTGGTCACCAGATGTGCCACATCATCACGAGCCGAAGTCGCCCGGGGATGGATCTCCGGATAGCCCGCCACATACACGTCAAAACCACCAAAATGGCGGATAAATGCAACCAGATCTGCAGCATGCTGAAAGTGGCCGGGATTCTCCATACCTTCTGGTAAATCACCGCGCAGAGCAACGATACGCCGTACGCCCTGCTTCTGGTAATCTTCGAGAATCTCCCGGATCCCCGCTTCCGTAGACCCGATGCACGAGAGATGCGGCACCGCCTCCAGATCATAATCCTGACGGATCATGGTCACGGTAGCAAAGGTCCGCTCGCGGGTGGACCCGCCCGCCCCGAAGGTCACCGAGGCATACTCGGGACCCAAGGGGAGAAGCGCGGTTATCGCCTCCCGCAGACGTTCCTCACCCGCGGCATTTTTGGGGGGAAAGAACTCGACGGAATGTGCCATCAGTAGCGGTACGCGTCAGCCTTGAAGGGCCCATCAACGGACACGCCAAGGTACTTGGACTGTACATCGGTCAGACGGGTCAATACCCCCGCAAAGCCTTCCACCATATAGCGCGCCACTTCTTCATCCAGAGCCTTCGGCAGAACGGTAACGGAGATGTGACCGGCCTTCTCCGCGGCAGGCAGATCGGCGAAACGCTCGTCGTACAGGTGAATCTGCGCCAGCACCTGGTTGGCGAAAGAACCATCCATGATTCGGCTGGGGTGACCCGTCGCATTGCCCAGGTTCACCAGACGCCCTTCGGAGAGGAGAATCAGGTAGTCATCACTATCGGGATCAAAGGCCTTACCGGCAGCCGCATCACGGTAGACCTTGTGGACCTGCGCCTTCACTTCGTCCCAAGCCCAGGTTTTGCGCATGAAAGCGGTATCGATCTCGTTATCAAAATGACCAATGTTACAGACCACGGCGCCCTTCTTGATGGCCTTGAGCATACCGGCGTCACAAACGTTGAAGTTGCCGGTAGCGGTCACCAGCAAATCCATCTGGCCCAGAAGATCACGATCAACGCTGGCATCCGTACCATCGTTGATGCCGTTTTTATAGGGCGACACGACTTCATAACCGTCCATGCAGGCCTGCATGGCGCAAATGGGATCCACCTCTGAGACGCGGACGATCATCCCTTCCTGACGCAGGGAAGCCGCCGAGCCCTTGCCCACATCGCCATAGCCCAGCACCAGCGCGCGCTTACCGGAGAGCAGATGGTCGGTGGCCCGCTTGATGGCGTCACTGAGCGAGTGACGGCATCCATACTTGTTGTCGTTCTTGCTCTTGGTCACGGAATCGTTGACGTTGATGGCAGGAATTTTCAGGCTGCCTTTCTGGGCCATTTCCCAAAGGCGATGCACACCGGTAGTGGTCTCCTCGGAGACACCATGGATACCGGCCAGCAGCTCCGGATATTTCTGATGCAACAGGCCGGTGAGGTCTCCGCCATCATCCAGCAGCATGTTCGGGCGCCAGCCATCCGGACCGGTGATGGTCTGCTCGACACACCACCAATACTCGTCTTCCGTCTCACCTTTCCAGGCAAAAACCGGAATACCCGCCGCCGCGATGGCCGCCGCCGCCTGATCCTGGGTGGAGAAAATGTTACAGGAAGACCAACGCACTTCCGCACCGAGCGCCACCAGCGTTTCGATAAGCACCGCGGTCTGGATGGTCATGTGGATGCAGCCGGCAATACGCGCGCCCTTGAGGGGCTGCTGCGCCTGATATTTGCGGCGAATGGTCATCAATGCCGGCATTTCTGTTTCAGCGATGCGGGTTTCTTTACGTCCCCAATCAGCAAGGGAAATATCGGCGACTTTGTAATCAGCAGAACTTTTGAGCACAGCATTCATGTAAGTCATTCCTTGAGCATGAAAGCGAGCGCAGTTTTACAGATGGGAAGCATAGGCCGAGCCTGATCGTCGCCCCCACCGCCTTTCCGGCCGGGAAAGCATCCAGCCGGGACGGCAAAGCGAGGCATGACGACTGCAGCGCCCCTCGACCCGATCTTCCAGCGGGGAGAACCCCCGCCAAGGCATTTTTACCGCAGTCCGGCAGCGTCGCGCAAGGCGGCTGCCTTGTCCGTGCGCTCCCAGGTAAACTCAGGCTCTTCGCGACCAAAGTGACCATAGGCAGCCGTTTTGGCATAGATGGGCCGCAACAGGTCGAGCATCTGGATGATGCCTTTGGGACGCAGGTCAAAGTGCTCACGCACCAGAACGGCGATCCGGTCGTCGTCAATCACTCCGGTACCGAAAGTATCCACCATCAGGCTCACCGGCTGCGAAACGCCGATGGCATAGGCCACCTGTACTTCGCAACGCCTGGCCAGACCGGCGGCCACGATGTTCTTGGCCACATAGCGTCCGGCGTAGGAAGAGGAACGATCTACCTTGGAAGGGTCCTTGCCGGAGAACGCACCGCCGCCATGGCTACCCTGACCGCCGTAGGTGTCCACAATGATTTTGCGCCCGGTCAAACCGCAGTCCCCCACGGGCCCGCCGATCACAAAACGGCCGGTAGGGTTGATGAGGTATTTAGTATCCTTATGGATCATCTCAGGAGGCAGGACGGGCTTGATGATTTCCTCGCGCACGGCGTCGACGAGATCTGCATGGCTGATATCCGGGCTATGCTGGGTGGAAAGCACCACGGTATCGATGGCGACTGGGCGACCATCCTCATAGCGTACCGTCACCTGACTCTTGGCATCGGGACGCAGCCAGGACAGGCGACCATCCTTGCGCACCATCGCCTGCCGCTCGGTCAGACGGTGGGCAAAGTAGATGGGCGTCGGCATCAGCACATCCGTCTCGTCACAGGCAAAGCCGAACATCAGGCCCTGGTCACCAGCGCCCTGATCGAGGTCAAGGCCGGCACCTTCGTCCACGCCTTGAGCGATATCAGGGGATTGCTTGTCCAAGGTCTGCACCACCGCGCATGAAGCCCAGTCGAAACCCATATCCGAGGAGTTATAACCGATCCGGCGCACGGTCTGGCGCGCCACATCCGCATAGTCCACCACCGCTGTGGTGGTAATTTCACCCGCGAGCACGATCAGACCCGTAGTAATCAGTGTCTCGGCCGCCACCCGACCACGGGGGTCCTGGGCCAGGATCGCATCAAGAATGGCATCGGAAATCTGATCCGCGACTTTATCGGGGTGACCTTCGGAAACAGATTCAGAGGTGAAAAGATGACTTTTGGACATGCGCTAAGTTCCTCGCTGGCTAGGCCGACTGTCACTGTCGACAGGGACAGTGCGCACTATATCAAAGGGAAGCAGCACAAGCGAAGTGAAACACACTCACCGCAAAGGCAAAAACTGCTCAAGCGTGATGGGTATACGGCTTAGGGATGCGCCGGGCCGACTACCGGAAAAGAAGATTTATTGCCACCACCCCAAAAATAGGAAATACCACCCGTCACCTGTACATCATTGAAGTTCGCACTGCTGGGCGTAGGGGTATTAAAGAGCAACTGATCCTGCACCCCCAGACGCAAACCAATCTGATCATTCAACAGATACTGATATCCCACCCCGAAGACACCCATCAACGAGCTACCTCGTCCAACCCGGTTATCAAACAGGTTGCTGGATGCCCCCAAACCCAGCGAGAGGTAAGGAGTATTAGGACTGTCGAAAGCGTAAAGATTACCCAGGACCGCCGCACTGTATTGATTGGCGGCGCCAGTATGCGCGGGGCTCTGTAACTGAGCGAAGGCCGCTGCCACCTGCGCTTCAACCCCCACATGGGCATCTACACGCCGCCCCAGGCGCAAGCCAACCACACCAGCATCACCTCCGCCACCCAGTCCGCTGGATGCATCAAAAAAGGTGCTCCCGCCAAAGAGATTGATGTAGGTCTCATCATGCGCAGACTGGCCCGCCGCCCAAGCCGGAATGGCGAGGACAAGCCCGGAGAACACCAGTAAAGCGCGCAACCTCCCCTTCATGACCTAATGCACCTCGTATATAGCAGCACTGTGAATCGAAACCTGTTACAATCGTAGCCTGATTTAGATGAATATACCACACCTTTTAGCCAGTTTTGACAAAAAACCAACAAGGAGTTTCCATGTCCACTCTCGTCTGCGGTTCTCTGGCCTTTGATACCATCATGGTTTTTCAGGATCGCTTCAAGGCGCACATTCTGCCCGATCAGGTACACATGCTGAACGTGTCCTTTACCGTCCCGGAAATGCGGCGCGACTTTGGCGGATGTGCTGGCAACATCGCGTACAATCTAAAATTGTTAGGTGGCAACCCGCTGATTGTCGGCACTGCTGGCCAGGACTTCACACCCTACCTCGATCACCTGAGGGCACAAGAATTAGACACCAGTCTACTGCGAATTCTCCCGGACCATTACACTGCGCAGGCCTTCATTACCACTGATCTGGACGACAATCAGATCACTGCCTTTCATCCCGGCGCCATGTTTCAGGCCCAGGAAAATCACCTGGCCGGCTGCATTCCCGAGGACGTGCGTTGGGCCATTGTTTCACCCGATGGCCTCGGCGCCATGGTGCAGCATTTGGAAGACCTTACGAATGCTGGCATCCCCACGCTGTTTGATCCGGGCCAGGGCTTGCCCCTTTTTGATACCGCAACCCTGACGCGGCTGATTGATCGCGCCGACTACCTCACCGTCAATGATTATGAGTGCCAGATGGTACAGGCACGCACGGGTCTCGGTGTCGAGGAGCTCTGCCAGCGTCTGAAGGCCCTGATTGTCACCCGCGGCGAACATGGCTCGGTGATTTATCATGATGGCGAGGAAACGATCATTCCGGCCGCCAAGCCCAAAGCCGTTTTGGATCCTACCGGATGCGGTGATGCCTATCGCGCAGGGCTGCTATATGGACTGGAGCGCAACCTCGGCTGGGAAACGATCGGCAAGATCGCCTCGTTGATGGGCGCCTATAAGATTGAAAGTCCGGGCACCCAAAACCACCGCTTTACCTGGCCGGAATTCCAGGCGCGCTATCATGAAAACTTTGGCGAGAATATCGGCTAGATTTCGAGTCACTTAGGAAACGATGGGCTTATCCTCGGCATCCCAGACATTGATGCCGCCGCCGAGATTATAAACTTCGGTAAAGCCCATCTCCTGCAAGGTCACCGCTGCCAGCGCGGAGCGCGTTCCGCTGTCACAGTAAAGGACAACGACCCGACCACGCGCCAAGGCCAACTCCGGATGACAATGGCCATACTCCGGATCGGCCAAAGCCTCCAGATAGCCGCGGGGCACGTGGATAGCATCGGGCAGATGCCCCTCCACAAAGGCGCAGGACTCCCGGACATCCACCACCAGCACATCATCGCGGCTGCGCAACCAATCCTCAAGCGTGTCGCAGTCTATTTCGCGAATTTGACTGCGCGCATTCCGTATAAAATCTGCCAACGATTTGGCCATCAGGGACACATCACTTGGGCAAGATGTTTAGCGAGTTCGTCAACCCCGGCACTGGTGTAATCCTTGTTTAAGGTGCCCGAGACCATCGCTATGGTAGGTGCATCCAGTTTTTCACGCAACAAGCCCAGAACATGCGGAGAAGCGACAAGCACCAAGTGTTGGAACGCATTCTGTTTGCGCGCCTCGCCTAAATAAGTTGCCAGTTCGCTGGCGAAGTGCAACATTTCCGTCTCTTTAGGACTGGTTTGCCATTCGATGCCAGGTCGTGCCCCGGCGGCGAAGCTTTGCTGAGCCCGCCCTCCTGCATCCGTCACCAGATCGTCCTGATGTTTGCGGCTGTCGGGGTGGGTCCAATCCTGCAAGAGATGCAGCCCTGTATCGCAACCTTCATTTTTAAAGAGGCGCGCTTCCGCGGCATTACTCACCAACACCCAGGTTACGATAGCCATCACGAGTTCTCCGTTTTTCAATGGTTACCTTACATAGATAGATGCGGCAATCACAAAAAACAAGCAACAAACCCCTCTTTCCCCGGGCCAGAACATCATTCTATGATGAGACTGCCTGCCATCCGTCTTTTGAGGAGTCCCCTATGCCCTCCCAACGCCCCAGAAAAACCGCGTGCTCACTACCCTCTTTGGGTATGGATGCCTCCAGCCTGTGCATGGACACGCGCCATTATCTGCTTCGCACCCTGGGTGCCGAAGAGTCAGCCAGCTCGGGGAATAGTGTTTACACCGCGCTGGCAATGAGCCTGCGTGACCGGCTCATCGAACGCTGGAAGACCACCCAGAAAAAGGTGGCTGCCGAAAATGGCAAGCGCACCTTTTATCTGTCTCTGGAGTTCCTACTGGGGCGGACCATGGGTAATACCCTGCTCAACCTGGGGCTGGAAGACGCTGCGCGCGACATGCTTACCCAGGAACACCGTAAGCTGACGGATCTCCTCGAGGTCGAACCTGACGCCGGCTTAGGTAACGGCGGCCTGGGCCGTCTCGCCGCCTGCTTTCTCGACAGCTGCGCCTCTCTGGGCCTGCCGGTCACAGGTTATGGTATTCGCTACGATTACGGCATGTTCCGTCAGGAAATTCGCGGTGGCGAGCAACTAGAGGAACCCGATCACTGGTTGAAGAACGGCTATCCCTGGGAACTGAAACGGCCAGAGCGCGTGCGCCGGATCCATTTCTTTGGGCGTAGCGATACCTATCACGATGCCCACGGGAAAATGCGTCAGCGCTGGGTCGACACCCACGATGTCCTCGCCGTGCCTTACGATATCCCCATCCCCGGCTATCGTAACGACGTGGTCAACACTCTACGCCTGTGGCGTGCAGCAGCCACCGACATTTTTGATCTTGGCGAGTTCAACGCTGGCGCTTATCCGGAGGCGGTTGCGGCAAAAAATAGCGCAGAACACATCAGTATGGTGCTCTATCCCAACGATAGCAGCGAAAACGGCAAAGAATTGCGCCTGCGCCAGCAGTACTTTCTGGCCTCCGCCAGTCTTCAGGATGTAGTCGCGGACTGGGTCGCTGTCCACGGCGAAAATTTCCGCGACTTTGCCGAACATCACTGCTTCCAACTCAACGACACCCATCCCAGCTGCGCCGTGCCGGAACTGATGCGCCTGCTGATGGATGAGCATAGCCTAAGCTGGCAAGACGCGTGGGACATTACCAGCCACACCATGGCCTATACCAACCACACCTTATTGCCCGAAGCACTAGAGCGATGGTCGGTGCGTTTATTCCGACAACTCCTGCCACGCCTGCTGGAAATCATCCTGGAAATCAATGGACGTTTCCTGCAAGAAGTGGCTCGGCACGCACCGGGCGACACCGATTTGCTGCGGCGGCTGTCTATTATCGAAGAAGGCGGTGAGCAGATGGTGCGGATGGCGCACCTCGCCGTGGTCGGCAGTTTTTCGGTCAACGGGGTCGCAACACTGCACACCCAGCTCCTCCGCGATGAACTTTTCGCTGATTTTCACCGTCTCTGGCCAAAAAAGTTCAACAATAAAACCAACGGGGTGACTCCGAGACGCTGGCTGCAATGGGCCAATCCAGGGCTGCGTGATCTCATCACCGAACGCATCGGCCCCGATTGGAAGTACGATCTGGAGCGTTTACGGGATCTGGCGGCGGCAGCGGATGATGCGGGGTTCCGCAAACGCTGGGCAGAGGTACGTCGCGTTAACAAGAAAAGGCTGGCGGCGCTCGTGCATCAGCATACCGGCGTCACTTTCATCTCCGAGGCCCTAGTGGATGTACAGGTAAAGCGCATCCACGAGTACAAGCGGCAACTACTCAACGCTCTGCATGTCATCCACCTGTATGACCGCATCAAGCGCGGCGAAGCGGCCGAGGTGACTCCCCGCAATGTCCTTTTCGCTGGTAAGGCCGCACCCGGCTATTTTATGGCCAAGCGCATCATCAAGTTCATCAACAACATTGCCAATGTCATCAATCACGATCCCGATACCGAGGGTTTGTTGCGCGTGAGTTTTCTACCCGATTACCGGGTCTCTCTCATGGAACAAATTTGCGCGGCGACGGATCTCTCCGAGCAGATCTCCACGGCCGGCAAGGAGGCTTCCGGTACCGGCAACATGAAGTTCATGATGAACGGGGCACTGACCATTGGCACTCTGGATGGCGCCAATATCGAAATCCGCGACGCGGTAGGTCCCGAACATTTTTTCCTCTTCGGATTGAATGCTCAGGAGGTGGGTCAACAGCGCGGGCACTATAACCCGCAAATCTACCTACAGGCGGACCATGACCTGCAACGGGTCATGGATCTCATACAGAGCGGCTATTTCAACGCTTTCGAACCGGGCATTTTCGACCCCATCATCCACGCCGTCACCCATCCCCAGGATCCGTGGATGGTGCTCGCCGACTTTACCAGCTACAAGCTGAAGCAACGGGAAGCAGCGGAACTCTGGCATGATCAGACCGAATGGCAACGTCTCAGTATCCTCAATACGGCGGCCAGCGGCGTTTTCTCCAGTGACCGGACCATTGCCCAGTACAATGCGGATATCTGGCATCTGAAACCTCTGATCATGACCCCATGACAGGATTCTCCCGATCTGTTCTAATGCTTTTCACTCACGGGGTATGTTCGCCATGCAGAGGAAACTGATGACCCATAAACCACGTCCGGTGTTACTCCTGATCCTCGATGGCTGGGGATATCGCGAAGATCCCGAGGATAACGCCATTGCCCAGGCACGTACGCCGAACTGGGATGGCTGGTGGCAAAGTCATCCCCATGGCCTCATCAATGCGTCTGGTGCCTCTGTAGGGCTTCCGGGCGGGCAGATGGGCAACAGCGAAGTCGGGCACATCAATATCGGTGCCGGTCGCGTGGTATATCAGGAGTATGAACGTATTAATCGTGCCATCGCCGATGGCAGCTTTTATGCTAACAGCACCCTCTGTGCGGCGGTGGATGCCGCCAAGGCACGGGGCGGTGCTGTACATATTCTTGGCCTGCTTTCAGCAGGCGGGGTGCACTCCCACGAAGAACACATTCTCGCGGCGCTGCGCCTAGCACGAGGCCGGGGGACTGAACGGGTCTATGTGCATGCCTTTCTGGATGGTCGTGACACCCTGCCACGCTGCGCGGCGCCATCACTGGAAAAGCTGGATGCCGAGATCAGCACTCATGGTGGTGCCCTGGCTTCAGTGATTGGCCGTTTCTATGCCATGGACCGCGACCACCGCTGGGATAGGGTACAGCAGGCTTATGATCTGCTTACCCTCGGTAAAGGTGAACACTATGCCACGGGTGTAGAAGCGCTCGCCGCCGCCTATGCGCGTGGCGAAAGTGACGAATTTGTCGCCGCCTCCCAGATTGGTGCCAGCCCGGCGTGTATCGGCGATCATGATGCGGTGTTATTCATGAACTTTCGTTCCGATCGCGCCCGACAGATCACCCGCCCCTTTGTCGAAGCGGATTTCGATGGTTTCACCCGGCAAGCAACACCCCACCTCGCCGACTTCGTTACCCTCACAGAATACAGTGAACGCTTTGACGTGCATGTGGCTTATCCCCCTACCCGCCTGAAAAACACCTTTGGCGAATGGGTGTCTCAACACGGCTTGCATCAGCTGCGCATCGCCGAAACCGAAAAATACGCCCATGTCACTTTCTTTTTAAATGGCGGTGACGAAAGGGTGTTCCCGGGTGAGGATCGCGTATTGATTCCGTCCCCCAAAGTCGCCACCTACGATTTGCAACCGGAAATGAGTGTGGATGAGCTGACTGATACTCTGGTCACCCGTATCGAAAGCCGTCATTACGATACCATCATCTGTAATCTTGCCAATCCTGATATGGTCGGCCACAGTGGCAACTTGGCCGCCGCCATTGCTGCGGTCGAGGCGGTAGACCGTAGTCTGGGTCGCATTGTCAGCGCTGCGCGCGCCATAGGCGGCGAAGT
>NZ_JAAZTY010000045.1 GCF_018854775.1 Acidithiobacillus ferriphilus
CGCCGATCGCTTTCAATGGCGAGTGGCAGATAGATGCCGGCGATCTCGTCGTCCGACCCGCCGAGCGGCTTGACGACCAGGAGATCGCGATCTTCCGAGGGCAGCACGATCCAGTCGCGCCCGCGTAAGGTGACGAGCTTGCCGGGTTGCAGAGATGATTGCGAAAAAGCCGTCATCGCACTTTCCTGAAGATATCCGGCCGGGCCGCAACAATACCAGCGAGGTCGTCCTGGTAGTAGTAAACCCAAACCTCGTCACCGCGCGCCAAGATGGCCTGACGTTTGGCTTCGTCACCTTCCTTCACGGCAGGTTCGTCATGGGGAGTGCCGTCGCAGAAGACCCAGAGTCGGGGCTCGTAGTAGAAATCCGGCTGGACGTATAGGCCATCAACTCTCTTCTGTGCGGCATCGGGCAGTCGCAGGCCGTTCTGGTAGAGATGGTTTATGAACTTGAGTTCGGTCGATGAGTTTGGATCAAGACCGCGCAGTAGCGCCTGGTATTGCTCTTCGTAACTGCTGAAACCCGTGTTGGTTTGAATCTCGATCGAACAGATGCGCAGCTTCTCCAGCGCATCCTTGATGAGATGACGATCGATGATCTTGTGGTCGCGCTGGTTGTAGTAGCTGAGCAGGTCGTCGTAACTCGCCGGGCCTTTGTAAGTAACGTCGTCGAAACGACATAGGGCGATGGCTTGATTGATGACATTGTGAAAGACATTTACGTCTTCGACGAATTGCGACAGGATGCCGAGACTGCCTTCTGCCGCTTCAAACAGCAGGATGTTGGGAGCCTCCGGGTCACCGATGGTAACCACACCTATTTCGTTCGGCTCGACCTGAAAGACCCGTTCGATGGCACGCTTGAGCGCATGCTGCAAGGTGATGACGCCGTCGGGTTTCAAGCCGAGCGGGTAGATCGGTTCCATATAAAGGGCATCGGCAAGATTGGATGTCCAGAGTTTGACGAGACGGAAATCTTCCTTGAGGTTGGCATTCGCTTCTGCGCTGGTATCCGGCATGGAACTGCGCCAGTCGCCAGAAATAAGGCCGATGGGGAAACCTTCAGTTTTCTGTGAGCGCCATTTGGTATTGACGTGAATCAGCCGTGCCGCCGGAACATAGCGCAGATTCAACAGGGCGTTTTCGGTCGACGTGGCAATGGCTTTGCGAACGCGATCAATGTGCCCGCCGTCGACCGAGAAATAGGTACGAATTTCATAGCCACGGGAAACGCGCTCTTCTTCTTCGCAGGATATACGGTCGATTTCTTCTGCACGCGATTCAGCCATCTCCATCAGATCATGGAGGTGTTCCTTGAAGGCATTGTCGGAAAGGTCAATCCCGGAGAATGGGCAGGTGCTGTCCTTGGCAGCATCGCCGACCATGAAATAGCCCGTCTTACTGCTGACCTTGGCTTCGGTCAACGCCGATTCGGCGTCCTGGATGACCAGTTGGCGGATTTGGTATTTCCGGCCATTGTGATAAATGATGTTCATCGGCCCGAACTCCCGCAGCGCAATTGAGCGCGGGCGGGAAATGAACTCCCCGGTGGAGTCGCCGCTGGGCAGAAATACTCGGAGTGGCAACCGGGTAAAGTTGTAACCAGGCAAAAAACCTTCCGATGCCAGATAGCGATACGGGTAGAACTCGGACAATTCGCTGGAACGCCCGGCGAGATCGTTACGCAGCAGATCGAGCTGGCGCGTCGCCTGATCCTGATTGCGCTTGTGCTTGCGATATTCGTCACTGCCGAGGCTGAGTGTTCCGCTGTCGATCGTCTGTGTGGCACGGCTGAGGATCGTTCGGGCCGAACGATAGAGCCTGCGCCAGCGTACCAACGCATCGTCAAGGTTATCGGCAACCTTCGAGAGATTCTGCTCGATCCATTGATCGGAATACCAGGTCGAGCCATTGGCTACGAGATCGCCTTCAAAGTCGCGAATGGTGCGCTTGAAGGTCGATTTGATGTCGTTAAATGTAGTTGCCGTCATCTCAAGGCCGGAGCGAACCTCTTTCGACAAGGGCATCCTGTCGTTGTCGTCGACAATCAGATGCATGATGGATGGCTTGCCGGTTCCCACATCGTCGAGGCCGGGCATACCGATTTCCGAGGCCACCAACGCATTCAGGTGCGAGGCCAACAATTCACGATTGCAAAGATCCAGCCTGGGAGCCATGACCGCACCGGCGACAAGATCGGTTTGCTCCTTGAAGTAGTGGCGGTCATGCGGAGAGTAGCTGGAACAATAGGTGAAGACGAGCGCGGCCTGCCCGCTTCGCCCGGCGCGTCCGGATCGCTGCGCATAGTTGGCCGGGTTGGGCGGCGCATTGCGCATATGCACAACGCTGAGGTTGCGAATATCGATGCCCAGTTCCATCGTCGGCGAACAGAACAGAGCACTGATTTTTCCTTCGCGGAACAGGTCTTCCCGCGCGATGCGGACATCCGTGCTCAATTGCCCGGTGTGGTCTTCACCACGCAAGCGCTTCACTTTGGAAAAATCCCGTGAATAAAGACTACGGAAAAAAAGATTGGGACGAGGTGCTTGATTCTTGTAGGAGCGCTGCCTGATGACGTCCGCCTTCACCGTCTCGCCATCGCCGAATTGCCACACTATTTTTTCAAGACGCAGGCGATAGACAGGCACCTCTTCATTTTTCGCGTTACGGGCGATCTGCGATTTGAGAAAGTCGGCCTGTTCGAGTATGGCCATCAGCCGCTCGATGAAAATTCGATAATTCTGGCCTTTCAGGTCAATGTCGATGTCGTTCTGACGGGCGTAGAGCTTGATGAATTTGCCCAGGGCACTGGCCGGCCCCATGCTCTTCGAGGAAAACCGTACCGATTTGTGGAGCGGATCGTAACGGACGAAGAACGGCTCACGAAGCTCCTCGTTCCGGTCCAGCGTCCAGGGCGCCCGCAGCATTTCCCGAAAGTGCTTCTCGTACTCCTTGATCTTGGACTGCGTCAGGTAGTTTTCGCTGTGAATGGCGTATTCGAGGCGGAAAAAATCGAGGATTGTGCTGATGAACGCTTTGCGGTCTTCAAGGTTCATGTCCCCGATCAGAGGAAAGCCGTTCCAGGCGGCATCGGCCGCACGGCGATCAAGGTCAGCATAGGTGACGGTGAGCAGACCGCACTGTTCAAGATTGGGGAGAACAATCCGCCAGCTTCTGCGCAAGTCCGCGATGGCGCGGTACAGCAGGTAATCCTGAAGGCAGCGTTCGTAGTCATCCCGGACAGAGGCGAACTGGGGCTCTTCGTTGCGGTTGCCGAATTCCGTGAATGGCACGGCAAGCGCCCTGAAAATGGCCTCGCCGAGCGTTGCATAGGTCAGGGTTTGGTCCGGTGCCAGTTCAAGCGCCTTGCGGATGCCGGCGCGCAGGCGGACCACCTGAACAAAATCATTGAAGTGCCCGGCCTGTAATGCGGCATCCTGGCGGTTGTCGGTGAAACTGAGGAGTTTCTGGTCCTCCTGCCGGTATGCGGCATCGCTGAGCCTATTGAGCATGGAGAAGGCGGTGATGGTGGTTGATGTACTGCGGCCTTCGCTGCCCAGCTTCGTCAGCTTGGTTCCTTCATTGGTTTTGGTGTCGTAAAAGATGCCTGCCGTTGGATCGAATAGAAGCGGCGCCTTCATGAACCAGCCCCACCATTTCAGGGGCTTCGATTCCGAGCACTCGCCCAGTTCATTGAAAAAGAGCTTGATCGGGAAAAATGGCTTTTTCTTTGAGTCCGGCACGGGTCCAGTTTTGGTCTGGCGTACCCATGCGTCTGGAAGCAGTTCGGTGTCTTCCAGCGGGTCCCAAATATCGTCACCCACGATCAGGTAACCATCTGTTGCTTGAGAATCCTCATCCGAGCTCTCCCGGAATTCGCGGGGCTCAAGGTGACTCCCCATCCTGGACACACAAATAAATGCATGTCCGCTGGCCCTGCTGAAGACGTTCGGAAAAATCGGCTTTTTGTCTTCCTCATCGGCTTTGTACACACCGGGTTCAAGCGTGATGAAACGGTTTTCGCCCTGATCGAGCGTTGTATAGACGGAGCCGGTTTGCGAGATGAATTGATGAAGCTTGAATGGCAACCGCGTGTAGCGCTGCCCGGCCGCTTGCATTCGCTGATTGACGGCGCTAATCCACTGCAAGAGTTGCTGTAGGAAAACCAGGCAAGCATCGGCGGGCTTCCCCGACGCGAGGGAAAGCGACGCACCCATGGCCGACAGGCGCTGCGGCTTTCCTCGTACTAGGCGATCTTCTCGTTCTTCGAGTGCTACGGCATTTTCAAGCCACACGGCAACTGGATGAGATTTCAGAATGTCGGCATCTGCGTTCTGGTCAATTCCGGCGTCAACTGCCTGAGCCAGCGCGTCGGGCGACGGCAAGAATCCGTTGTAGTCGAGTGAGCGGGCGAGTGTTTCATTGATGACTTGCTCTGAAGCGAACGGCTTGCCAAACAGTTTGGTCGCGACTTTGGCGACCTCCGCGCGTTGTTCTGCAAGCGAGCCCACGGAAACCATGGTCGCCGATGTGCCAATGCAAACCACCGGTTTCGCGCAACGGGCTCGGATGCGCCGGATCAGCATCGCCACATCAGCCCCCTGTCTGCCGCGGTAGGTATGAAGCTCGTCGAAGACCAGAAAATGGAGGTTCTCGTATATCCCATCGCGGACTGACCGCTCGCGAAGGCGTGTCAGCAACAACTCCAGCATCATGTAGTTGGTGAGCAAAATCTGCGGCGGGTTCTCGCGCATTTCGGCGCGCTTGTTTTCCTTTTCTTGTCCGGTGTATTGCCCGAAGCTGATCGGGAAAGCCTTGCCCGTGGTCTTTTCGTAGTTGTCTTTGTAGCGGGTAAACTCCTCAAATTGCGAGTTAATCAGAGCATTCATGGGATAAACAACGATCGCAGTGACACCCTTGGCCTGCGGGTTGGACAGCAGGTGATGAAAAATTGACCCGATGTAGGTCAAGGACTTCCCTGAGCCAGTTCCGGAGGTGACAATGAAGTCCTGGCCAGACGTGCCAAACCGGATTGCCTCGACCTGATGTTTATAGAGTGAGTAGCCCTTGAAGATGTCACGAATATCGGGGTGTATATCCCCGGACTGTGCCAATTTTTCAAGGCTGCCATACATCTCGAATGATGGGTTGAACTGGAGCAAAGGCTCCGGCCAGAGCTTGCCTTGGTTGAGCGCTTCCTCGACCGTGTGACGAATCACCGGATCTTCGATCTTCAGAAAGCTTCGGATGTAGGTGGCATAGTCCGAGACGATATCCGCGTGGGTTTGAAAGACGTTCATGGTCTGTAGTTATCAATCATGAGCAACATGATCTGCCCTCCCTTCGGGGTCGAGGCCGTTTTCGGCCAGTGCTACGGCGCGGAACATGGCGCGGCGTTTGTTCATGGTTTCTTCCCACTCCGCCGCGGGCTCCGAGTCGGCGACAATGCCGCCGCCCGCCTGGATATGCAGCATGCCATCCTTGATGACGGCGGTGCGAATGGCGATGCAGGTGTCCATGTTGCCATTCCAGCCCCAGTAGCCCACCGCTCCGGCATAGACGCCGCGCGCTACCGGCTCCAGCTCGCGGATGATTTCCATGGCGCGAATCTTGGGCGCACCGGAGACCGTCCCGGCCGGGAAGGTCGCTCGCAAAGCATCCATGGCGTCCAGCTCCGGGCGCAATCGTCCCGTGACCTGCGAGACAATGTGCATGACATGGGAGTAGCGCTCAATACCGAACGAATCGGTCAACTGCACCGAGCCGGTATCGGCAATGCGCCCCACATCGTTGCGCGCCAGGTCGATGAGCATGAGGTGTTCGGCGCGCTCCTTGGGGTCGGCGAGGAGTTCCTGCTCCAGCGCCTCGTCTTCGGCGCGGGTCTTGCCGCGCGGGCGGGTGCCGGCGATGGGGCGCACCGTGACCTGATCATCTTCGACGCGCACCAGTATCTCCGGTGATGAGCCCACCAGATGGGTATCACCCAGGTCCACATAAAACATGTAGGGGGAAGGGTTGACGCCGCGCAGGGCGCGATAGAGATCCAGGGGGTGCGCCGTCAGCGGTGTGGACAAACGCTGTGAGGGCACCACCTGCATGACATCCCCGGCGCCGATATAGGCCTTGATGGTGCGCACCGCCGCCATATAACCCTCGCGGCTGAAGCTGGCGCTGAAATCTTCTTCGCGGACGTGTCGGGTGCGCACCGGCGGCGGGGGCGGCAACGCCGACTCGCGCAGTCGCTGCTGGAGTTGCTGCAGGCGGGCGGCGCCGCGCTCCCAGGCATCAGGCTGGGCGGGGTCGACATGCACCAGCAAACGGAGGGTGCCGCGCAGGTTGTCGAAGATCAGCAGTTCGTCGGCCACCAGCAACTGTATCTCCGGCAGCTCCAGCGGGTCGGGCAAGGGCGCGCTGCGGGCGAGGCGGGGCTCGATAGTGCGAACGATGTCGTAGCCGAAATAGCCGACCAAGCCACCGCTGAAGCGGTCACCGACATCTTCCACCGGTGCCACCCGAAAGCGTTTGCGGAAGCTGCTGATCCAATCGAGGGGATCGGTCGGCGTCGCCCGCTCGGTCTCGACGCCGTTCACATGCACGGTGATGACACCCTTGGTGACCCGCAATATCTGCTGGGCCGGAAGGCCAATGATGGAATAACGGCCCCATTTTTCGCCGCCCTGCACAGATTCCAGCAGGTAGGCATAGGGACCATCGACCAGTTTGAGATAGGCTGATAAGGGGGTGTCGAGGTCGGCGATGACCTCACGGGAAAGGGGTATACGGTTGTAGCCCTGGCGCGCCAAAGCCTCAAAGGTTGCTTTTGGAATCACGGATCACCTCGTTAGAGCGATGGAAAAGAAGTCACTGCCTTTCAGCAGCAACGCCATCGCCTCTCACAACCCAGAGTTTTCCGCATGCTACCTCTGATTCCTCGCAAAGCTACGCCAGAATATCCAATAATTCGCTCATGTTGTCCAGTACCGCGTCGGGTTCCAGGCAATGGACTGGCTCGTCGCCGTTATAACCGTAGGTCACGCAGGCAATGGGCATGCCCGCCGCCCGCGCCGCCTGCGCGTCGTTACGCGAATCGCCGACCAACAGGCAGTTTTCCACCGGCTGATGAAAGTGTTCAGCCGTATGGGTCAGGGGTAATGGATCGGGTTTCTTGCGCGGCAGACTGTCGCCGGACAAGACCAGCCCGAAGAAATCGTACAGGTCCAGTTGCTGGAGCAGCGGCAGGGTGAAGGCCGCCGCCTTGTTGGTGATGCACACCAGTTCGCGGCCCTGTATTTGTAAGGCTTCCAGCGTGCTGCGGACACCCGGGTAGAGCACGCTGTGGTCCAGCAGATGCTCCCCGTAGTACTGGCTGAAATCGACCATCGCCGCATCCAGTTCCGCTTCGCTGGGATCGCTGTGGATCGCCAGCGCGCGACGCATCAGTTCACGGACGCCGTTACCGATGAAGCCACGAATGACCGGCATTTCGGCAGGCGCACGCCCGAGTTTTTGCAGCACATGGTTGGCCGCACCGGCCAGGTCCGGTGCGGTATCAATCAGCGTGCCGTCCAGATCGAGCAGGACGACGCGCGCTGTAAATGGCCGGGTGTTCAGCTTCACCATCGTTCAGCCCGCCAGCGCTTTGCGGAAAGCGGCTATGGTCGCGGCGTAGTCGGGCGTGTTGTAGATGGCGCTGCCCGCCACGAAGACGTCGGCGCCGGCGTCGGCGACCCGCCGCACGTTATCCACCTTGACACCACCATCCACCTCCAGCTCGATGGCCTTGCCCGTGGCCTCGATGCGTTTGCGGATCGCCTCGATCTTGCGCAGGGTGTACTCGATGAAGCTCTGCCCACCGAAACCGGGATTGACGCTCATCACCAGCACCAGGTCGAGGTTTTCCAGCACATAGTCCAGCACGTTGAGCGGTGTGGCCGGATTGAGGGAGACACCCGCCTTACAGCCCAGGCTGTGGATCAACTGAATGGTCCGGTCCAGATGCAGCGTCGCCTCAGGATGCACCGTAATGATGTCAGCGCCGGCTTTGGCGAAGTCGGGAATGATGCTGTCCACCGGCGAGATCATGAGATGCACGTCCAAGGGTTTTTGGGTGTGCGGCTTGATGGCTGCCGCCACCAATGGTCCGATGGTCAGATTGGGGACGAAATGGTTGTCCATGACGTCTATATGGATGTAGTCGGCACCCGCCTCGTCAACGGCGCGCACTTCCTCACCCAGTCGGGCGAAATCCGCCGAAAGGATGGAGGGAGAAATCTTGAACTGGGTCATTTTGCCTCCAAAACAGGGCGAGAGCGCCATGCGCTCTCGCCAGCCAACAGATCAATAGCGTGTTTTAAACGCCGGTAACGCGGGGTTCGAGCTCGCCCTTGCTGTAGCGCTTGAACATGGTATCCAGCGGGATGACCTTGATCTTGCTGGCCTGCCCGGCACAGCCGAAGGCTTCGAAGCGCTGGCGGCAGATGTCGCGCATGGCATCGATGGAGGCCGTCAGGAACTTGCGGGGGTCGAAGTTCTTGGGGTTTTTGTACAGGCTCTGGCGCACCGCGCCCGTTGCCGCCAAGCGCAGGTCGGTATCAATGTTGACCTTGCGCACGCCGTACTTGATGCCTTCCTGGATTTCTTCTACCGGTACACCATAGGTTTCACCGATATCGCCGCCGAACTCGTGAATAATCTTCAGCCAGTCCTGGGGCACCGAACTGGAGCCGTGCATGACCAGATGGGTATCTGGAATGCGGGCGTGAATTTCCTTGACGCGGTCGATGCGCAGCACCTTGCCGGTCGGCGGCCGGGTGAACTTGTAGGCACCATGGCTGGTGCCGATGGCGATGGCCAGGGCATCGACCTTGGTGGCCTTGACGAAGAGAGCGGCTTCTTCCGGGTCGGTCAGCATCTGATCATGGGTCAGGCAGCCTTCGGCACCGACACCGTCTTCTTCACCCGCGAGGCCGGTTTCCAGGGAGCCGAGGCAGCCCAGTTCGCCTTCGACGGTGACGCCGACGGCATGGGCCATCTCCACAACTCTGGCGGTAACGGTGGCGTTGTAGTCATAGCTGGCGGGGGTTTTGGCATCTTCCAGCAAGGAGCCGTCCATCATCACGCTGGAGAAGCCGGAGCGAATGGCCTGGATACAGACCGCCGGGCTGGCGCCGTGATCCTGGTGAAGGACGACGGGGATGTCCGGATATTCTTCGATGGCGGCGAGAATCAGGTGGCGGAGGAAAGGTTCGCCAGCATATTTACGGGCACCGGCAGAAGCCTGGAGGATAACCGGTGCGTCAACGGCGGCAGCGGCCTCCATGATCGCGCGCACCTGTTCCAGGTTGTTGACGTTGAAAGCAGGAATTCCGTAGCTGTGCTCGGCGGCGTGGTCCAATAACTGGCGCAAGGAAACTAGGGCCATAATGCTTCTCCTAAACGTGAATGAAAATTGGTTGGTATCGGGTAATCGTATAGAGGGACCCCGTAAACTGCAAGCGGGCCCCGGTAACGGTCTAAAAAGAAACAGATTTAAGCACGGTGCGTCACATCTCCGACACGCACCAGCTTGAGGGTGTTGGTACCACCGGAGGCACCCATGGGTTCGCCAATCGTAATGAGGATCAGGTCACCATTGCGAACGACACCGCGTCGTCGCAGTTCGTCTTCTGCCGCCCGCATGACCTGCACCGGATCATCATGGCGACTCTGGGGAAAATTCACCGGATGCACCCCGCGATACAAAGTCACCTTGCGCCGGGTATAGACCTGCGGCGTTAACGCGTAGATCGGCACACGGGGATTGGCACGGGACAACCATAAGGCGGTGGAGCCGCTTTCGGTAAAGGCCGCGATGGCGACGATGGGGGAGCGCATGGTGGCTAAAATCGCGGCAGCCGCGATGGTTTCGTCCATCCGGTCCAGTGGCCGGTCGAGAATCTGTAAGGTATTGTTGATGGGTGCCTGCCGCTCGACCTCGCGGCAAGTTCGATCCATGGCCGCAACGGCCTCCACGGGGAATGCACCGCTTGCCGTTTCCGCAGACAACATCACGGCATCGGTACCGTCGAGCACGGCATTGGCGACGTCGGATACCTCAGCGCGGGTAGGAATGGGCTGATGAATCATGGATTCCATCATCTGTGTCGCCGTAATTGTCAGGCGGTTGTATTTTTGCGCCAGGGCGATAATCCGCTTCTGCACGGGGGGCACCGCAGCGTCGCCGATTTCAACGCCCAGATCACCGCGCGCCACCATGATGACTTCGGAGACCGCGAGAATTTCTTCAATGGCCTCTACCGCCTCGGCCCGCTCGATTTTGGCGACCATTGCCCCATGTCCGCCCGCCTCCCGGAAGAGACGGCGGGCTTCATCCATGTCTGTTGCACTGCGTGGAAAAGAAACCGCCAGATAGTCGGCTTCCAGGCGCGCGGCGGTAATAATGTCAGCCCTGTCCTTGTCGGTCAGCGCCGGCGCGGTCAGTCCGCCACCAGCCCGGTTGATGCCCTTGTTGTTGGACAGTTCACCCCCCTGCACCACCCGGGTGTGAATCTCGTGACCCTGCACCTTTTCTACCCAGAGGACGATCATCCCGTCATTGAGCAGCAGGGTCGCGCCCCGGTCTACATCCCCGACCAGTTGCGGATAGGTCACCCCCACCCGCGTCTGATCGCCGAGGGCGCAAGTGGTGTCGAGGATAAAAGGCTCGCCTTCCTTGAGGTGGATTTTGCCTTCGGCAAACTTACCGATACGAATTTTGGGTCCCTGCAAATCGGCTAACACACCGATGGCACGGCCATGGGCGCGCGCCCTTTCCCGTACCATGTCGGCACGCTGGATATGCTCTTCTGCCGTGCCGTGGGAGAAATTGAGGCGGACGACATCGACACCTGCTTCGATCAGGCGATCGATGACCTGCACATCGGAACTGGCAGGACCCAGGGTTGCGACGATTTTCGTCCGGCGTATCAATTGAATTTACCTCTCGCACGTTCTTCCAGCATGGCTACGGCGGGCAGGGTCTTGCCTTCGAGGAATTCCAGAAAGGCACCGCCACCCGTACTGATATAGGAGATTTTGTCTTCAATATTGAACTTGTTGATGGCAGCGACGGTGTCACCGCCTCCGGCAATGGAGAAGGCACTGCTTTCGGCTACGGCGTGGGCAATGGCTTCCGTGCCACCGGCAAAGGCGTCGAACTCAAACACGCCGACCGGGCCATTCCAGACGATGGTGCCTGCTTTACGCAGAATATCGCCCAGGACCTTGGCGGTATCGGGACCAATGTCGAGCACCATGTCATCGGCGGCGATTTCGGCCACGCCGCAAGTCCGTGCCGGGGCCGTTGCCGAAAACGTTTTGGCGACGACCACGTCGGAGGGCAACGGGACGTCGCCACCCTTGGCTTTGGCGGCGGCAATGATGGCTTGGGCATCGGGCACCAGATCCACTTCGCACAGTGACTTGCCCACGGAATGACCGGCGGCGAGGATGAAGGTGTTAGCGATGCCGCCTCCTACCACCAGTTGATCCACCTTGTCCGCCAGGGACTTGAGGATGGTCAGCTTGGTGGAGACCTTGGAGCCGGCGACAATGGCGACCAAAGGACGCTTGGGATTTTGCAGGGCCTTAGCGAGCGCCTCCAGTTCGTTGACCAGCAGCGGGCCGGCGCAGGCGATGGGAGCAAACCTGCCGACGCCGTGGGTGCTGGCCTGGGCACGATGGGCCGTACCAAAAGCATCCATCACATAGATATCGCAGAGCGCGGCCATTTTCCTGGAAAGCGCTTCGTCATCCTGGCCTTCGCCCGCATTGAAGCGGACGTTTTCCAGCACGACCACATCACCGTCCTGCAGCCGGGTGAGGCTATCCCTACCGCCATCCAGCCAATCCCGCACCAAAGGTACCTTGCGGCCCAGCAACTGGCCGAGATGGGCGGCAATGGGGGCCAGGCTGGCCTTTTCGTCAAAAACACCTTCCTTGGGACGCCCCAGATGGGACATCAGCATTACCCGCGCACCGCCGTCCAGCGCGGCGCGAATGGTGGGCAGGCTGGCGCGGATGCGGGTGTCATCGGTAATAGCCCCCGCATCATTCATGGGGACATTGAGATCCTCACGAATCAACACGCGCTTGCCCTTCAAAGGCAAGTCGGTCATGCGCAAAATATTCATGGCGGCTCCTCCTCTCAGCGGGCCTGACCCATCATGGCGAGGGCGGTATCCACCATGCGGTTGGAGAAGCCCCACTCGTTGTCATACCAGGAGCAGACCTTGACCAGTTTGCCCTTGACCTTGGTCAGGGAGGACTCGTAGGTGGAGGAGTGCGGGTTGTGGTTGAAGTCGATGGAGACCAGGGGCTTGTCGTTGTAGCCGTAGACACCCTTGAGCGCGCCCTGGCTGGCCGCTTTCATGGCCGCATGGATTTCGTCGACGGAGACTTCCTTGTTGACGATACAGGTGAGGTCAACGAGGGAGACGTTCTGCGTGGGCACGCGGATGGCGAAGCCGTCCAGCTTGCCCGCCAGCTCCGGCAGTACCAGGCCGATGGCCTTGGCGGCACCGGTGCTGGTGGGGATCATGCTCATGCCAGCAGCGCGGGCACGGCGCAGGTCTTCGTGATAGACGTCGATAATGCGCTGGTCATTGGTCATGGAGTGGATGGTGTTCATGGTCCCCGCCTCGATGCCGGCGAGATCATTGAGGGTCTTGGCCAGCGGCGCCAGACAGTTGGTGGTGCAGGAGCCGTTGGAGACGATGTGGTGCTTGGCCGGGTCGAGCAACTGGTGGTTGACGCCGTACACCACCGTCAGATCCACAGCGTCCTTGGCGGGAGCAGAGATCAAGACTTTCTTGGCGCCGCCCTTGAGGTGCAGGGCTGCCTTCTCGCGGGAGGCGAAGAAGCCTGTGCACTCCAACACGACATCGACACCCAGATCGCCCCAAGGCAGTTTGGAGGGATCACGTTCTGCGAGTACCTTGACACGGTCGTCACCTACCAGCATGTCCCCGCCATCCACGCTTACCGGTAAGAAGAAACGGCCATGGACGGAATCGTACTGTGTTAGATGGGCATTCGTCTCGGGGCTTCCGAGATCGTTAACCGCGACGATCTGGACCTTGCCGGTCCGCTTCGCTTCGTATACCGCCCGCAGGATATTCCGTCCGATACGTCCGTAGCCATTGATACCAATACGCAACGTCATAATGTTAACTCCTTAAATGTTTGGAATAAAAATATTTACAGTGCCTGGAAACGTGCGACGACGTTATCCACCGTGAAGCCGAATTTCTCGAACAGAATCGGCGCCGGGGCCGAGGCGCCAAAGTGATCTATGCCGATGACCGCGCCGTGCAGGCCCACATATTTGTACCAGAGCCCCGTGGTGCCCGCTTCGATAGCGATCCGCCTGGTGATGTTGCTGGGCAGGACACTCTCCTGATATGCCGCATCCTGGGCCGCGAAGATGTCCATGCAGGGCATGGAAACCACGCGCACCGGATGGCCCTGCTCCGCCAGCTTGGCCTGTGCCGCCAGCGCCAGCTCCACTTCGGAGCCGGTGGCGATGAGGATACCCTCGGCTTTGCCGCCTTCGGCATCCTTGATCACATAGCCGCCGCGGCGGGCGTTGGCCACGGTTTCGTCGGTATGGGGCAGGGCCGGGAGATTCTGTCGGCTGAGGGCCAGCAGGGATGGTGTCCGCTCCTGCTTGACGGAGGACTCCCAGGCGATGGCGGTTTCCACGGCATCTGCCGGGCGCCAAACATGAAGGTTGGGAATGAGGCGCAGGCTGTTGACCTGCTCAATGGGCTGGTGGGTGGGGCCATCTTCGCCCAGACCGATGGAGTCGTGGGTCATTACGTAGACCACCCGAATACCCATCAGCGCCGCCATACGAATGGCGTTGCGGCTGTAGTCGGAGAAGATCAGGAAAGTACCGCCGAAGGGCAGGAAGCCATTGTAGAGGGCAACGCCGTTCATGATGGCGGACATGCCGAATTCGCGCACACCGTAGTGGATGTAGTTACCCATCAGACGATGCTTGCCGATGTCGATGGCTTCTTTCCAGCGGGTATTGTTGGACGGCGTCAGGTCGGCAGAGCCGCCGAGAAACTCGGGCAGCGTCGCAGCAATACCCTGAATGGTTTTGCCGGAGGCGACGCGGGTAGCGATCTTCGGCGCTTCCTTGCGGAAATCGCTGATGAGCCGGGCGATGGCCTTGTCGAAGTCCGCACTGGCTTTGCCCGACAGGCGACGCACGAATTCGGCGGCTTCTTTCGGGAAAAGGGATTTATATTTGGCAAATTTTTCTTGCCAGGCGCTCTCGGCTGATTCCCCTTTGGCGCGTGCATCGTAGGCATGGTAGATCGCCTCGGGAATCTCGAAGGCCTTGTCGCTCCAACCCAGATTCTGGCGGGTCAGGGCGACTTCCTCCGCACCCAGCGCCGCACCATGGACGTCGTGGGTGCCCGCTTTGTTGGGTGAGCCATGACCAATGACGGTCTTACAGCAAATCAGGGTTGGCTTGGTAGTTTGCTTGCGCGCCTCGACGATGGCTTTTTTGATGGCTTCAGGATCGTGACCGTCCACATGGCGGATGACATGCCAGCCATAGGCCTCGAAGCGCGCCGGGGTGTCATCGCTGAACCAGTCATCCACATGGCCGTCGATGGAGATGTTGTTGTCGTCGTAAAAGCAAATCAGCTTGTTGAGGCCCCAGACGCCAGCTAACGAGCAGACTTCGTGGGAGATGCCTTCCATGAGACAGCCGTCACCGAGAAAGACGTAGGTGTAGTGATTGATGAGCTCATGATCGGGGCGGTTGAATTGCGACGCCAGCATCCGCTCGGCCAATGCCATGCCGACGCCGTTGGCGAGCCCCTGACCCAGCGGGCCGGTGGTCGTCTCGATGCCAGGGGCGTCGCGATATTCCGGGTGACCGGGGGTCTTGCTGTGCCACTGGCGGAAGTTCTCAAGGTCTTCCATGGAGACATCGTAACCGGTGAGATGGAGGAGTGCGTACTGCAACATGGATCCGTGCCCGTTGGATAAAATGAAACGGTCGCGATTGGCCCAGTGGGTGTTAGCCGGGTTGTGGACGAGGAAGTCGTTCCACAGCACTTCGGCAATATCCGCCATGCCCATGGGCATGCCGGGGTGGCCGCATTTGGCCTTTTCTACGGCGTCGATGGTGAGAACGCGGATAGCGTTCGCCAGATCAGTGCGGGTGATGGTCATAAACAACACTCCTTATCAATAAAAATCAGTCGATACGCTGGTGGGTACGGACCCGGCGCAGGATGCCGTCGTGACCGGAAATGACCAGGCTCTCGCTTTCTACGAAATAATGGGAACGGGTTACACCATCGAGGATGTCGCCGGAAGTCAGGCCTGTAGCCACGAACAGCACATCATCGCTGGACACCAGTTCATCGCGGCTCAACCACTGCCCGGCTTTGAGGCCGGCGGCGGCGACGGCTTCGGCTTCGCCAGGTTTCTGCGGCGACAGGCAACCAAACATGTCGGCACCCATGGCACGGGCGGCGCAGGCGGAAATGACGCCTTCCGGGGTGCCGCCTATGCCCATCATGGCATCCACCTTGGTGCCGAGGGCGGCCATGATGCCACCACTGACATCACCGTCCGTCTGTAAGCGCACGGTAGCACCGGCCGCCTGGATCTCGCGGATCATGGCTTCGTGGCGGGGCTTCTTGAGCAGGAAAATGCGCAGCTCGCGGACCTCTTTGCCGAGGGCGCGGGCCAGCTCGTGGAGCTTGTCCTTCATCGGTGCGGCAGGATCAATTTTACCGCGGGCCGGGGCCGGGACAATCAGTTTGTCCATATAATAGGCCGGACCGGGCTGGAACATGCTGCCTTTAGGGGCCGCCGCCAGTACGCAGATAGAGCCGGGCATGCCCTGAGCCAGGAAGGTGGTGCCTTCGACGGGGTCAACCGCAATCTCTACCTCCGGGCCGGTGCCCGAGCCTACCACCTCACCGTTATAGAGCATGGGGGCTTCGTCTTTTTCACCTTCACCGATGATGACCAGGCCACGCATGGGGACCTGGGCAATGGCGGCGCGCATGGCATCCACTGCAGCACCGTCGCCGAGTTCCTTTTCTCCCCGACCGATCCAACTGCTGGCGGCGCGGGCCGCAGATTCAGTAACGGGAAGCAGGGACAATGCGAGATTACCAATGGAGGCCATGGGGTTTTTCCTTCAGAGATGGATTAGTAGAAGACAATAATCGTTTTAGCATAAATCAAAGGGCCGCATTTGGGAACTCGGCGGTGGTTTCCAGCCATCGTCTCCAGCTTTTGTGGAGTTGGGGGTCGAGGGTGGCGAGGATAGAGCGTGGCGGCAGATCATCTTCCCTCAGATCGTCGCCATTAAGTTGCGTGGCCCGCCCGCCCGCTTCATAGAGAATCAGGGCACCCGCAGCGCGATCCCAGAGTTGCTGGGCGCCATGCAGATAGAAATGATAGCGGCCGGCGGCCAGCCAGCACCACTCCAGGACGGAGGCACCGAAGTTGCGCTGACTGTGGAAGGGGCGCTCGTTAATCAGGCGCAGGGCGAGGGGGCGGCTGAGTCTTTTGTAGTCGACGACCCCGACACAGTGTCGAAGCTTCGGTGCTTGACGAGCCGCCAGGGGCACGCCATCCATGTATGCACCCGCACCCTGTGCCGCGGAGAAAAGCTCGGCACGCACTGGGTCGTACACCCAGCCAAGCATGGACCGCCCGCCTTGCAGCAAGGCCAGGGAAATGCCGAATACCGGGACACCGGCGGCAAAGTTGCTCGTGCCGTCGAGGGGGTCCAGACACCAGAGCATATCCGCCTCCTGCAACAGGCGGGCTTGTTCGGCATGGCTCATTTCTTCGCCAAGCAGGGGAATATCGGGGTAACGGGCGGCGAGCATGTCCCGCAAAAAATTCTGGCTATCAATATCGGCGCTGGTGACAATGCTGCCATCGGGTTTACGGCTGGCGCCGACGGTGTGAAAACGGGGTAGAATGAAGCGTTCGGCACTGGTGCGCAGCAGTTTGCCCACCCATTGTTGATCGATTTCTGGTGTCATGGGCGTTGTCTCCGGTACGCGTCTTAGTGCTCAGTCTCTGGGTTTTGGCCCCGACGCAGCTGGGTATCCAGAGCGATCACTTGAGCAGGGTGGCGCCTTTTTTCTGCGGACTTTTTGACGGCGTTGTTCAAGGCCTGATGAAATTCCATGGGCAGGCGGCGCAGTATCTCTTCCCCTTCCGGGCTGAAAAGATCCATCTGGCAGGTCACGCCCTCGTGCAGGTCGTCCCGGGACCGGGTGGCGAAGTGGTGCCAAACGCTGACCGCAATGCGCCCGCCGATGTAGTCGCAGAACACCCACTCCCGCTCCATCAGGATGGCCATGACCGAGACATAGCGCAAGGGGATGAAAACGGGACCTGGGGCGGCATGTTGCAGAATGAGGGCCTGATTGTAAATCCAGGCCGGAACCAGTCCGGACCGTGTCTGCCAGACGGGGGGGCGACGGCAATCGGTGTCTTTGATCATGTGTCACCCACGCCAGCGTCACGATGATATAATCCCACCCGTGTTCTCCTGCTCAATGCCAGACCTCATGCCACGCATTCACTTATACGCCGATTCCAATCTCCCTGAAAGCGGACCTTTTTTGCTTCCCGCCGGGCCCAGCCACCATTTGCTCAAGGTGTTGCGCGCCCGAAATGAGCAGCCGCTTACCTTGTTTAATGGGGATGGCGCTGTTTATCACGCCACTCTGGTCGGGGTGTCTTCAGGGATGGCGTTGCTGGAGATTGCCGGGCGCCACTTGCAGGTGACGCTCTCGCCCTTGGCTATTCAGGTCTTTTTGCCCCTGACCCGGGGGGAGCGCTGGGATTGGAGTTTGCAGAAGGCGGTAGAACTCGGGGTGCGGCGGATTCAACCGGTGGCCTGCCGCCATGGGGTAGTGCAACTGAGTGAAGCGCGCGAAGGCAAGCGTCTGGCGCGCTGGCGGGACATCATCATTGCCGCCTGTGAGCAAAGTGGCGCCACGACCATTCCTGAGCTGGCCCCGCCGGTCGCTTTGGAGGCGGCATGGGGCGCCGTGCGGGGAGCCGC
>NZ_JAAZTY010000046.1 GCF_018854775.1 Acidithiobacillus ferriphilus
ACTAAGTAGAGCGTTTAAGCAGGATGACGACAAAGAAAACCCAGGTACGATACTCAGACCTTTAACTTAATTTGGTGCGCAGTACTGGAGTCGAACCAGTGACCTTCGGCTTCGGAGGCCGACGCTCTATCCATCTGAGCTAACTGCGCGTGGCCGAATTATAGGGAACTCGCACCGCCGTTGTCCAACCTTTCCTGCGCAACCCTCTGAAAGTCCAGCGCCAACCAATACTGCTCGGTGGAGCGCGCGCGCGAGGCTTCCGGCTTGCGTACCACGATTTTCTTGAAGTCCCGGCGCAGCGCCCGGCGCAAATCCTCCGCGCCGGATCCCATAAACACCTTGATCAGCAGCGAGCCACCCGGCACCAGCCAGCGCTGGGCCATATCCAGCGCCAGCTCCGCAAGATCAATAGCACGCGCCTGATCGACGCTGGCAATACCGGACATATTGGGGGCCATGTCGCTCATAATCAAATCAGCGCCACCCGGCAACGCGTCCCGGCAGGCTGCCAACACTGCGTCCTCATAAACGTCACCGCAAATCACTATGGCGTCCGCCACCGGGTCCATCGCCAAACGATCCACCGCCACCAATCGCCCCTTCTTGCCGATGAGTGGCGCCGCCACCTGCGTCCAGCCACCCGGCGCCGCGCCCACATCCAATACGCGCATACCCGGACGGATCAGATGATCCTTCTGCTGAATCTCCAGCAATTTGTAACTCGCGCGCGAGCGATACCCCTCCTTCATCGCGCGCTGCACGAATGGATCTTTAAAATGTTCCTTCAGCCATTTCTGGCTGGATTTACTTCTGGCCACAACATACCTCCGGACTTTGACCCCCGCCCTCCACAAACGTACACTCTGCCGCTACACCATAGCGGCCCAATCAGACTGACGAGGATACCATGCTGGACGCAAAACAAAGACAAAACCTGCGTGGACAGGCGCACGCCCTCAAGCCTGTCGTCATGATCGGCGCCCACGGTGTCAACGACGGCGTCCTCGCCGAACTGGAAGTCGCCATCCATGCCCACGAACTCATAAAAATACGTTTGCCCCAGGTATCCCACGACGAGCGGGATGACATGATACAGACCCTGTCCCGCGCCAGTCATGCCGACGTTGTCGGTCGCATCGGACGCATACTCATCCTCTACCGCCCCCGCCCGGTCGCGGCGCTCAAACGCTGACCGGGTAGCCGGTATAGCTTGGCAGCCTGCCCCCGGACCGTTAGACTGTTTCTGAATCGTAACGTCGACCAACGGCCCGGAGCACACCCATGGAAGATCACCCCCCCACAGAAATCCAGATCAGCGTCGAGACGCGCTATCTGCCGGAACAGTCCAGCCCGGAGCAGGAACATTTCGCCTTCGCTTATCAAGTCACCATGCAGAATAACGGCCCACAGACGGCACAACTCCTCAATCGCCACTGGATCATTACGGACGCCGAAGGTCATATCCAGGAAGTCAAGGGACCGGGTGTCGTCGGTGAACAGCCGACGCTGCAGCCCGGTCAACGCTTCCGCTACACCAGCGGATCCGTCCTGTCCACGCCCGTAGGCAGCATGCACGGCAGTTTCGAGTGGGTCAGCGATACGGGAGAAAGTTTCCTCGTCCCCATCCCCGCCTTTCGTCTGGCGGTGGCCACCGTCTTTCATTGAGCCGCCAGAGCCTGCAGCGCGCCTATGCGCTCTGGGCGCCCATTTATAATTCGGCGGTGCGCGGCTTCTCCGCACCCTTGCGGCAACGCAGCCTCAGCGGTATTCCGTCGGCCCCCTGCCGCGTCCTGATCGATGGCATCGGCACCGGGTTGGATATTCCTTATCTGCCTGACACCTGCGCGGCCGTCGGCATCGACTTCACGCACGCCATGCTCCGTCACGCACAAAGCCTGTCTCCCCATTTCCCGCTGATTCAGGCCGACGCCGAGGCATTGCCCTTCCCGGACAATTGTTTCGACATGGTTGTCATGCATCTCATACTCGCCGTCGTACCCCATGCCGGGCTGGCCTTCGCGGAAGCCAGCCGCGTCCTCAAACCCGACGGCCGGATACTGCTCCTCGACAAGTTTTTGCGCCCCGGTGAACGCGCCTTCTGGCGGCGCCTGCTGGCCCCCCTGTCCGGCCCCATTGCCACCCATACCGACCTGGTGTTTGAGGATCTTCTGGCACAACGGCCCGAACTGCAGATCGTCAGCGATCTCCCCGCTGCGGTCGGCGGCTGGTTCCGCCTGATCACTCTGGAAAAAACGCGCGCAGTGCCCACGCCGTAGGCATCGCTTGCGACACGAGACAAAAAATGGCCCGGAGCCTTACCTGCACTCCGGGCCATCTCCCGTCATCCATCCAAAGCGCGAAGCTTAACTGCCGCCGCGCGATGCCCTTTTACGTTCATTCTCCGTCAGATAACGCTTACGGATACGGATGGACTGTGGCGTCGCCTCCACCAACTCGTCATCGGCAATAAACTCGACTGCCGCCTCCAGCGTCAGTTTAATCGGCGGCGTCAGCATGATGTTTTCATCAGAGCCGGAGGCGCGCATATTGGTCAGCTTCTTTTCCTTGAGCGGGTTGACCACCAGGTCGTTGTCGCGGGTATGAATGCCGATCACCATACCCTCGTAGACCTTGTCGCCGGGGCTGACAAACATCCGGCCACGCTCCTGCAGATTGAAGAGCGCGAAACCCACCGCCTCGCCCTCTTCCGCCGAGATCAGCACGCCGTTGTTGCGCGCTGGAATAGTCCCCTTGACCGGGCCGTAGTTGTCGAAAATATGGCTGATCACCCCGGTACCGGAAGTCGCCGTCAGAAATTCGGTATGGAAGCCGATGAGACCACGTGCCGGGATCTTGTATTCCAGGCGCACCCGGCCCCGGCCATCGGGGATCATGTCCTGCAACTCGCCGCGGCGGATGCCCAGACGCTCCATGATGGTGCCCTGATGCTGTTCTTCCACGTCCACCGTCAGCGCCTCATAGGGCTCTTCCCAGACGCCGTCCACCTGGCGCTGAATCACCCTGGGGCGTGACACTGCCAACTCATAGCCCTCGCGGCGCATGTTCTCGATGAGGATGGTCAGGTGCAACTCGCCACGCCCGGAAACCATGAACACATCGGCGTTGTCGGTATCCTCCACCCGCAGCGCGACGTTGATCAGCAACTCGCGATACAGACGTTCGCGCAACTGGCGACTGGTGACAAACTTCCCTTCCCGACCCGCGAAGGGGCTGGTATTGACCTGAAACGTCATGTTCAGGGTGGGTTCATCGATGGGTTTCCACGGCAGCGCCTCAGGCGCTTCGGGCGCCGCGATGGTGGCACCGATGGAGGGTTCTTCAATGCCGGTTACGGCGACAATGTCACCCACCGTAGCACTTTCCCACGGCACCCGCTTGAGGCCATCAAAGCCGAGGAGTTGCAAGATGCGCGCCTTGGTCTGGGTCTTGTCGACGCCGTGAATCAGCACGATATCCTGCCCCGGACGCATGCTGCCACGGCGAATGCGTCCGACAGCAATACGTCCCACATAGCTGGAGTAATCGAGGTCGGCAATCTGCATCTGCAGGGGGCCTTCGGGATCGCCTTCGGGCGCCGCCACATGACTGAGGATCATCTCAAAGAGGGGCTTCATGTCACCGGAGCGAACTTCGGGGTCTTCCCCCGCATAGCCCTGCAAACCGGAAGCGTAGATTACCGGAAAATCCAGTTGTTCTTCCGTCGCGCCCAGTTTGTCGAAGAGGTCAAAGGTGGCGCTGATGACGTAATCGGCGCGGGCGCCGGGGCGATCCACCTTGTTGATGACCACGATGGGCTTGAGACCCAGTTCCAGCGCCTTGCGGGTGACGAAACGAGTCTGCGGCATCGGACCTTCAACGGCGTCCACCAACAGCAGCACGCCATCCACCATGCCCAGCACCCGCTCCACCTCGGCGCCAAAGTCGGCATGGCCGGGGGTGTCGACGATGTTGATGTGGGTATCGCCCCACTGCACCGCCGTGTTCTTGGCCATAATGGTGATGCCGCGCTCTTTTTCCAGATCGTTGCTGTCCATCACCCGTTCTTCCAGTTGCTGGTGCGCGGCAAAGGTACCCGACTGGCGCAGGAGCTGGTCCACCAGCGTGGTCTTACCGTGGTCAACGTGGGCGATGATGGCAATATTACGGATTTGACGAGACACTATATTCCCCAAAAGCGGTCATAAGAAAAAACGCAGAGACACAAGCCCCGCAGCGGGCTTTCTTATAAAGGTATCCATCCAAAAAAGCAAATAAAAACCGCCCCCGAAGGGGCGGCAATGGAACCGCCGAAGCGGCCCGAAGACTTATTTGAACTTAGAAGCCAGCCTGGAACTGCAGCATCAGCGTGTTATACGCCATACCGTTGATGGGGGCATCATTCGCGCCGAATACACCACCCGGCGTCCCTGTACCAAATTTTCCCTGACGCGCAGAGGGGATGATGTAATTCAACTGCACCTCTGCTGCATGGGGATTGTTGGAGTTGACGTAGTAATTCAGACCGACCGTCGTATTATCGAGTTTCGCATCATAACCGTTGTGGTTGTTGATGCTGAAAGAGTCGAAACGCACCGCAGGCTCGACATCCAGCCAGGACGGGGTCAGCATCATCTGATGCAGATTCACGCCCAGGCCCACATTCCAGTCAGTGGCCAGCATGCCGTTGGAATTCATTGCTCCGACAGGTCCGGCAGCGAAGCTACGCCCTGTGGTCATGTTGGTGTAGGAGGCCGCGTAGTGAATGCCCATCATGCCACCGTGCATGCCTACGTTCCATGTGTAGATGGATGATCGTGACAAGCCATTTGGAGCAACCGGATTACCATTAGGTGTGGACCCAAGACTCATGCGCGACCCGCTCACTTCAGCCTTCAGCAAAGGACCCATGAAGTCGTAGTTCAAGCGGGCAAAGGCAATATAATTGCCGCTGCCGTTGAGGTAACCACTCTGACCGGAACCAAAAGGCATGGCACCATTCTCGCTCCAGTTATACGCGTTGTAGGCATCCAGAGAGCTGTCATCGGCAATACCTACGGCGTAACCCACACCGGTACCCGTCACGTCATCCAGCACATCCTTTCCGTGAATCATGGCACCCGCCGAGCGGCCTGGAACCAGAGACTGGGCCATGCTGCGGAACACGAAGGGTAACTCGTTGCCTTCCGTGTTCACATACTCGTTACCAACGGGAAGCTTGAACTTGCCGACCTCAAGCTGAGCAAAAGGCACGGGCGCATAGTTCAACCACGCGTCAAGGATAGAAGCATTGCCGCCATTGCCGAGACCGTCATTCAGCAGGTTGCCACCGGGAACACCGGTGTTGCCGGTGATTGTTGCATTATCCCAGCCGGCCATGACGTTGTAGGTCACGCCGGGAACCGCCTCGCCCTTGAAGCCCAGACGGATTCGGTTCGCACCGAATACAAGACCACTACTGCCTGCAGGAGAACCATTGGTGGAGGTTCCAAACTGGCTGGCCCCAGTGATCTGGGCATATCCGTACACGACAGGACCAGTATCCTCATTGTTGCTCGTGGACGCAAAGGCCACACCAGGTACCACAAAAGCCGCCGCAACGGCCAAAGCTACGAGATTCTTTTTCATGACTAAGCTCCTCCTCGAGAGCAATGTTTCAAGTACCACGAGAGGAACTATAGCACCGGAGCAGACACTTTGCAACATTTTCACAACACCTTTTTTACAACGCGCCACAAAATCCAACCATAAAGTCCTTTCTGTTTGACACGAACGGGCCGCCACGGCTATCATTCGCCCCTCTCTTGGGGGATCGTCTAGCGGTAGGACAGCGGACTCTGACTCCGCTAACCGTGGTTCGAATCCACGTCCCCCAGCCAAATAATAATGCTGACGCGCGTTGTCCTCCCCGGACAGACATTGCTAAACTCGGCACATGAGCCACGCCCTTACTGATTCTGCGTCCCCCTCCCTGCGCTTCACCAAGATGCAGGGCCTGGGTAACGATTTCGTCGTTTTCGATGGCGTTCGTCAACGGATCGAGCTGCGCCCCGAGGCGGTCCGTGCCATAGCCGACCGCCACTTCGGCGTCGGTTGCGATCAAATTCTGCTCGTAGAGACCGCGACGTCCCCCGATTGCGATTTCCGGTATCGCATCTTTAATGCGGACGGCACTGAGGTGGCGCAGTGCGGCAACGGCGCCCGCTGCTTTGCCGTCTTCGTGCGCCGCGCCGGACTCACGGACAAAGAGCCAATCACCGTCGAGACGATGGCCGGACGGCTGATCCTGCATCACCAGGATAATGGTGAAGTCACCGTCAACATGGGCATTCCGCAACTCACCCCGGCTGAGGTTCCTTTCTGCAGCAAGGAAGAAGCGCCCGAATACCTTCTGTCCGTGGGCGACGACACTCTGCGCATCGCCGCCGTCGGCATGGGCAATCCCCACGCGGTGTTGCGCGTATCCAGCGTGACCGATGCACCGGTAGCCACCCTGGGTCCCCGCATTGAAACACACCCGGACTTTCCCCGGCACTGCAATGTGGGTTTTATGGAGGTCTGCGACCGTAGCCATGTTCAACTCCGGGTCTGGGAGCGGGGCGTCGGGGAAACCCTGGCCTGCGGCAGCAATGCCTGCGCGGCGATAGTCGCCGGTATCCGTTGGGATGAATTGGATCACGCGGTAGCCGTGACCCTGCCGGGCGGCTCCCTGTACATTGAGTGGGCGGGTCCTGGGCAACCCGTTATGATGACAGGCCCCGCGCAAGTGGTTTTTGATGGGGTTTGGCCCATATCTGCAGTTCTCGGGAACAGTGAGGGGGGATCATGACATGCAGGATACGACCTTAAAGGCTATTGCCAAGGGCTTGAACAGCGATGCAACCCAGTTAGATTTTCTGCACAGACTCAATGACCAGGAGGGTGAAACGCTGGCACGCCTGATCGCCGCACTGGAAGTGCATAGCGCCGCTGAACGCTACCATGAAACCCATTGGGAGGATGACTGAGTGACCATCGCCCCCGAAACGGATGACCAGGCGGATCAGGTCCGGGCCTATCTCCGCCAACACCCACGATTTTTGTGGGATCAGGAAGACCTGCTTCACACCCTGACCCTGCCCCATGTCGGACGCGGTTCGGCCTCATCCCTCCTGGAGCGGCAGGCACAGGTACTGCGCGAGGAAAATACCCGTCTGCGCCAACGCATCACCGCGCTGCTGAGTGCCGCCCAACAGAATGCCGCACTCGGTCTGCACCTCTCCGATCTGGCTACCGAACTGCTGCAGACGCCCGATTGTACCACGACCCTGAATACCGTTATCAGCCGCTTGCGGGAGGGCTTTCAGGTCGAGGAAATGGCCTTGATCACCCGCGCGCCCATGGCCGATCTGCCACAATTTCTGCCACTGGACCAGGCGGATTTTCAGGAGGTTCTGAATGGATTCCCGCTGTTGCGCGCAGCGACCGGATTGACCCTCAGCCCGGCCCTGCGCAGCACCCTCTTCGGCGCGGCGGGGGCGGGACTGGAATCCTTCGCCCTGATCCCGCTTGCCGGTCAGCATCTGCAAGGGGGTATTTTGCTCGGCAGTCAACACCCCGGCCGCTATGCCGAGGACGCCGGGGCCGACCTGCTCGACCAGATTGCCCGCCTGGTCACCGCGGCACTGGATCGCTGCCTGACCCC
>NZ_JAAZTY010000047.1 GCF_018854775.1 Acidithiobacillus ferriphilus
CCTGTTCAAAGCGACCCTGCCGGGTCTGCACCGCCCCGGTAAAAGCGCCCTTTTCATGGCCGAAAAGTTCCGATTCCAGCAACTCGGCGGGAATGGCCGCCGTGTTGATGGCGATGAACGGCCCGCGCGCGCGGGGACTGTGCCGGTGCAGAGCACTGGCCACCAGTTCCTTGCCTGCCCCCGACTCGCCGGTAATAAGCACGTTGATCTGTGACCGCGACAAACGACCAATGGCACGAAACACCTCCTGCATGGCGGGGGCCTCGCCAATCATTTCTGCCGGATCGCTCTCCTCAACACCCGCAGCGCGCGGTTCTGCCTGACGGCCAAGAGCGCGCCGCACCAGGGCCACCGCCTCGTCCATGTCAAAGGGTTTGGGCAGATATTCAAAGGCCCCGCTCTGAAAAGCGGCGACGGCATTATCGAGATCGGAATGCGCTGTCATCACAATTATCGGCAGCTTCGGCCAGTGCGATTGCACTTCACGCAGGAAAGCCAGCCCGTCCAGGCCGGGCATGCGCAGATCGGTAACGATGGCCTCTGGTTGCTCGCGCCCCAGTGCCCGCAGAGCGCTGTCGGCCTCGGCAAAACTGCGCACCGGGATATCGGCCTGAGTCAGCGCTTTCTCTAATACCCAGCGAATGGAAGGATCATCATCAATAACCCAGACCTCTGTCATGCGGATGCCTCCCGGTGCGGTAACAAGGGCAGGGAAACGGAAAATACCGTTTCCCCCGGTTGCGAGTGGCAATGAACCACTCCGCCGTGCCCGCGCACCAATCCCTGCGCGATAGCCAGCCCCATCCCCATGCCCTCGGCACGACTGGTGACCAGCGGCAAAAAAATCCGCGGCAGCAGATCTGGGGGGATTCCCGGGCCGTTATCGACCACATCCACGCGTAGTGCCAGGCGGAATTTGTGGTGCAAGAGAGTGACGTAGCGCTCGACCCGGGTGCGAATCAGGATCGTGCCGTGGCGATCCAGTGCCTGCTGGGCGTTGCGCATCAAGTTCAGGAAAACCTGCACCAGTTGCTCCTGATCAGCCAAAATGTCGGGGATAGAGGGATCGTAATCAAAGCGCAGGGAAATGCCCGTGGGCAATTCTGCGTTCAGCAGCCGACGCACATGTTCGAGCACCTGATGGATATTCACTTCGGCAAAAACCGGGCGGCTGCGGGCCCCCTGCAGACGATCCACCAGATGATGTAGGCGGTCCACCTCATGGAGGATGACCCGAGTGTAATCCTTCAGTTCCGGGCGCTGCAGTTCACGCTCCAGAAGCTGCGTGGCTCCGCGCAAGCCGCCGAGGGGATTTTTGATTTCGTGGGCGAGGCCACGCAACATTTCCTGGGCGACGCCATAGATACGATCCTGCATTTCCTCCTCGGCATGACGTGCCAGCAACTCCATCGGTCGCATCTCCAGAATGAGGCCACCTGTCGGCCCGGGGGTCACCACCAAATCCACCACTGCACGACCGCCCTCACTCAGCGCCAAAGACAAGGCCCTGCGCAGTATAGCCATGTTCGCCGTGGCAACATCCGCAAAAAATGTGGCGAAGTGTTCATCACCGACAATGCTGCAAAATGCCGACAAGGCCTGCCCCAGCGCCTGATGCTGGCTGATGCACAGCAGATTTTCAGCGGCAGGATTCATATAATGGATATGGTAGTCACTCCCCAGAACCAGTACCGCTGATTCCAGAGCGTCCAGCACCATATTCTCTGTGGGCAGAGCGGTTATTTTTTTGCGGCGCACCATGCAAGCTCCGATTTTGCAACTCACCAAACAGGCTCCCTGCTCAGTCAAGCAAAAAGCGCACCAACGCATCAGGAATGCGACACCCTTCACACCGGCATACCACCCGGCACTGCTTAACTCCTCACCTAAAAACCAAACCCGCGATCCCGTGCAGAGGTCAATCATGCAACCCACCTGTTGCACCATAATAGTGCACTTTTGATGGATTACCTAGCGCCACAGGGAGACAGAGGCGGTCCACGCTTCCCAACGGCCTCATTTTCAGCGAATATCATAAAATCCATGTCGTCGGTCCACAGGAACGCTCCATGACCTATTGCCTCACCGCTCATGTCGCAGAGGGGCTGATTTTCTGCTCCGACTCGCGAACCAACGCGGGCGCCGACAACGTCAGCATCTACTCTAAAATGCACAGCTTCTGCTGGCCCGGAGACCGCTTTCTTTGCCTGCTTTCAGCGGGCAATCTGGCGACCGCTCAGGGGGTGGTCAAGCGGATGCAGCAAGATATCGACCAGGACGCCGAAACCCATCTGCTCAATCTAACCAGCATGGCGGCGGCCGCGGACTATGTCGGTCTCATCAATGCCGGGGTGCAGCGTAACCAGACCAACCGCGACACCGCCAACACCAATTTTGAGGCGACCTTCATCCTGGGCGGCCAGATCAACGGAGATACTCCGGCGACCTATATGATTTACCCGCAGGGCAACTACATCCATGAGTCGTCAGATCATCCATTCCTGCAAATCGGCGAAATCAAATATGGCAAACCGATTCTGGACCGCGTCATCAGTCCCGACCTCTCGCTGGAGGCAGCGGCACGTTGTGCGCTGGTGTCCATGAACTCTACCATGCGCAGTAACGTCACTGTGGGTCCGCCGGTGGAATTACTCATTTATCGTACCAACAGCCTGCAGCCAGGACGTTACCTGACATTGTCCGAGGATGACCCTTTCTACCGGAGCATCGGCGAGCGTTGGGGTCAGGGATTACTAAAAGCACTGGATGATCTGCCGCGCTTTGCTTGGGAGACTTCCGGCACTCCACCGGCCTAAGCGCCTGAAATGCGGGCGAACATGGAGAAATGTCCTATGCACCAAACGTGAATCACGCGCACCATCGTGGTGCAACCGTGCTTCCCTGCTCAAGTCCGGTTTGATACGTTGGCCGCAACTTCAGGACACTGCTCAGAATAGCGTTGTCGCCGGGATCGGGAAAAAGCGGAGACCACCCGGCCAGTAGTTGGCGCAAGTATTGCCTAACCCTTCCAATGACTATAGCGCGGTCCGATCCAGCATACGGACGAAGACGTCGCCTCACTGCCATATCGGGAGCGTGCTGCACGCGAAGAGGAGAAAAGGCTTATGGATTGGCTGAGCAAGCATTATCAGCGGCAGAATGCCTATGATGAATTGGTGGATGAAGGCGGTATTCCACGTCCGGCCGCAGCTCCGCTGTTTGACTACCTCAGCACCCTGGACAGCAACGAACTGCTCGCCTGCCGACAGGCCGCAGATGCCGCCATCCTCGCGATGGGCATTACCTTCACCGTGTACAGCGAGGCTGGCAATATCGACCGCGCCTGGCCCTTCGACATTATTCCCCGCATCATGTCACACCGGGAATGGATACGCATTGAAGAGGGGCTCAAACAACGCTTACAAGCCATCAACCTCTTTATCGACGACCTATACAACGCGCAGCGTATTGTCGCCGACGGTATTTTCCCCGCCGAGATACTGGCCAGTTCCCGCAATTTCCGGGACGCCTGCCGGGGCATACACCCGCCTTTGGGGGTCTGGGCGCAGATCTGCGGCAGCGATCTGGTGCGCGATGCCGACGGCACGATCTATGTGTTGGAAGACAATCTACGGGTTCCCTCTGGCGTCTCTTACATGCTGGAGAACAGGCAGATCATGAAGCGGCTCTTTCCAGAGCTTTTCAAGTCCGCCACCATCCTGCCGGTGGACGACTACCCCAACCGACTTTACGAAACGCTCGCGGCCCTGTCCCCGCGCGAGGATGGGCGACCCGTCGTTGCGGTGCTCACCCCCGGCATCTATAACTCGGCCTACTTCGAGCATAGTTATCTGGCACAGCAGATGGGGGCCTATCTGGCGGAAGGTGCGGATTTTTTTGTCGGCCACGACGATGTCGTTTATCTCAAGACAATTTCCGGACCACAGCGGGTGGACGTGATCTACCGGCGCATCGACGACGATTATCTCGATCCCGAAGTCTTTCTCCCCGACTCCACCCTCGGCATTCCCGGGCTGCTGCGCGCCTGGCGACGCGGTATGGTCGCCATCGCCAATGCCCCCGGTGTCGGCGTCGCCGATGACAAGGTGGTTTATGCCTTCGTGCCCGAGATCATCCGCTATTATCTGGATGCCGAACCCATCCTGCCCAACGTGCCAACCTACCTGTGCATGCGCGACGCCGACCGCGATTACGTACTGAATCACCTGGACGAATTGGTGGTCAAACCGGCCAACGAGTCGGGTGGTTACGGCATGCTCATCGGACCGCGCGCCATGCCGGAAGAGCGGGCACGCTTCGCCGAACTGATCATCGCCAACCCGCGCAATTACATCGCCCAACCCACGCTGAATCTTTCCACTGCGCCGACTTTGGTGGACGATCACCTGGAACCCCGTCACCTGGACCTGCGCCCGTTTATTCTGCAGGCCGACAAAATGTACGTGACCACCGGCGGTCTGACCCGGGTGGCCATGCAATCCGGCTCGCTGGTGGTGAACAGCTCCCAGGGCGGAGGCAGCAAAGACACCTGGATTGTCGATAAGGAGGCCCCATGCTTTCGCGAGTAGCTGAAAACCTGTACTGGATGGCCCGCTACCTGGAGCGGACCGAAGACATGGCCCGGCTGATCAATGCCACCACACTGCTGCTGCTCGATCTGCCCCAGGGCGCCAAATTCGGCTGGGATATCCTCTTGCAGGTGACGGGCGATGCCGAACTCTATACAGAACGTTACGGTACGCCGGAGGAAGACCGCATCATGCGATTTCTCATTGCCGACGAACGCAACCCCAACTCGGTGATGGCCGCCATCCATCAGGCCCGGGAGAACTGCCGCACCTTCCGCGACCTGCTCCCCGCCGAGTTCTGGGAACGCCTGAACACCCTCTTCCTCTTCGTTCGCGAACATGCTGGCATCAGCTCGGACAGCCGTCATGCACGTTATGCCTTTCTCAACGAAGTCATTTCCCGACGCCATGCCCTGGTGGGTCTGCTCATCAGCAGCATGAGCCAGGACAACGTGTACCAGTTCATCAAGCTGGGCCGCAACATGGAGCGCGCCGACATGACCTCGCGCATTGTTGACGTGACCAGCGCCGTGATCCTGCCTCAGGATCACGGCCTGCAGAAAACGACCGGGGCCAGCCTCTGGCTGGGCGTATTGCGGGCCATGAGTGCCTTTGAGATGTACCGCCGTCACGTTTCCGTGCAGGTGCACAGCAATCAGGTGGTAAACTATTTGCTCAAGGACGGCAAGTTTCCACGCAGCATGAAATATTGCATGGGTGAGATGGAGGTGGCGCTGGCCCATCTGCCCAACACGGGCGTTCCTTCCGAGGCTGTGCGCCGGGCACGGCGGCGCCTGGATGCCCTGAAGCTCGTCAACCTGCGTCCGGACCTGCTGCACGAATACCTCGATCAGGCGCAGAAAGATCTGGCCATGGTCCACCGCACCATTCAAGGCACCTACTTCGCCCGTGATGCTTCGGGCTTTGATGACATGCCTAAGGGATTGCACTTGAGCGCCGTGCAGGCCTGACGGAAAACACGACATCCACATCACCTCCAGAGGGAATCATCATGGGCATCCATGTCGTCCTGCGCCACCAGACCGAGTACGACTTTGATCGCCTGGTGCAGATCCACCCTCATGTGCTGCGCCTGCGCCCGGCCCCCCATTGCCGGACGCCGATCCGTGCCTACTCGCTCAACGTCGAACCGGCCAGGCACTTCCTCAACTGGCAACAGGATCCTTTCGGCAATTATCAGGGGCGCCTCGTTTTTCCGGAACGCGCAAAATCGCTTAAGGTGGATGTGGAAGTCATCGCCGACCTGACAGTGATAGATCCCTTTGATTTCTTTATAGAGCCCGCAGCAGAGCACTGGCCCTTTCATTACGATCCCGCGCTCCGCAAAGAACTGGCACCTTACCTGGAGCGGGAGAAGGCAGGCCCGCTAATGCAGCGTTTTCTGCTCGACATCAAGCGCCGTCGTCAGCGCACCGTGGATTTCCTCGTCGCCGTTAACCAGCGACTACAGGGACATATCGGCTATACCCTGCGCATGGAGATCGGAGTGCAAAGCCCGGAAGAGACCCTGCAAAAAGCCAGTGGCTCCTGTCGCGACACCGCCTGGCTGCTGGTGCAGATACTCCGTCACATGGGCCTCGCCGCCCGCTTCGTGTCCGGCTATCTGGTGCAACTGGTGGCCGACCAAGCCCCACTGGATGGAGCGGCCGGCCCCACCAGTGACTTTACCGATCTCCACGCCTGGGTGGAGGTCTACATCCCCGGTGCCGGCTGGATTGGTCTCGATCCCACCTCCGGACTATTCGCCAGCGAAGGCCACATCCCGCTGGCCTGCACTCCGCATTATGAAAGCGCCGCCCCCATCACCGGCGCCACCGACGCCTGCGAGGTGGAGTTTCACTTCGCCAACTCCGTCACCCGCCTGCCGGAGGCACCGCGCGTCACCAAGCCCTACACCGACACGCAATGGGAACAGGTAATGGTCTTGGGCAATGCGATAGATATCCGCCTACAGACCACTGATATGCGTCTCACCATGGGTGGCGAGCCCACCTTCGTAGCCATTGAAGGGGTGGATGCCCCCGAGTGGAATCAGGAAGCCCTCGGCGAGCGCAAACGGGAACGCGCCGAGAAGCTGGCGCAGCGCCTCGGGGCGCGCTTCGCGCCGGGCGCGCTGCGCCATACCGGTGAAGGCAAATGGTACCCCGGCGAACCCCTGCCGCGCTGGGCACTCGGCCTCTACTGGCGCAAGGATGGCATTCCCTTGTGGCACGACCCTCGGCTGCTCGCCGATCCACTGCACGACTACGGCTGGCAGGCGGATGATGTCCACAACTTCGCCTGCGCCCTGACCCGCCATCTGCAGATCGACAGCGACCGCCTGCTGCCCGCCTACGAAGATGCCTGGCATATCCTGCATCAGGAAGGCCGCACCCCGGTGAATATTGATCTCAGTACCCATCGCTTGGATGACCCGCTGGAACGCCAGGCACTGGTCGGCAAATTGCAGGCCGGACTCGACCACCCGGTGGGCTGGGTGCTCCCCCTCGCCTGGGAATGGCGCCAGCAGCGCTGGTACTCGGCGCCCTGGAGTTTCCGGGGCGGGCGGCTGGTTCTGCTGCCCGGCGACTCCCCGCTGGGCATGCGCCTGCCCCTCGACAGCCTGCCCTGGGTCGTCGAGGCCCATAACAAATGGCAGCCGGAGAGTGACCCCTTCGCACCGATGCAGCCATTGCCGGATATCCACGGCGAGATCGCCGCGCGCTACAACCATGTCCCCGAAGCGCAGCCATCGTCCACGGCGAACCAGCAACTCTGGGAGGAGATCCCCCATACCGCAGTCACCCTGGAGATCCGCAAAGGCTGCCTGTACTGCTTCTTCCCGCCCTTGCAGGTGACGGAACACTATCTGTGCCTGCTCAGCGCGGTCGAACACAGCGCCACCGAACTCAATATGCCGGTGGTCATCGAAGGTTATGCGCCGCCCAGCGATCCACGGCTGGAGAAGCTGCTCGTCACCCCCGACCCTGGGGTCATCGAAGTCAATATCCATCCCTCCACGCACTGGCCGGAGATGGTGGAAAAGACCACGGCCATCTATGACGATGCCCACGCCTGCCGGCTGACCGCCGAAAAATTCATGCTGGATGGGCGCCATACCGGCACCGGCGGCGGCAATCACATGACGCTCGGCGGCGCCACCCCCGGCGACAGCCCCTTTTTGCGCCGCCCCGATCTGCTGCAGAGCCTGATCACCTACTGGCAGCATCACCCGGCCCTGTCTTATTTTTTCAGCGGCATGTTTGTCGGCCCCACCAGTCAATCACCGCGGGTGGATGAGGCACGCCATGAGGCCCTTTACGAGCTGGAGATCGCTTTTGCTCAGGTACCATCCGGTACCGTACCACAGCCGTGGCTCGTGGACCGTCTCTTCCGCAATCTGCTGGTGGACGTTACCGGCAACACCCACCGCGCCGAAATTTGCATCGACAAGCTCTATTCGCCGGCCGGGGCGGCCGGTCGGCAGGGGCTGGTGGAGCTACGGGCCTTCGAGATGCCGCCCCACGCCCGCATGAGCCTGGTGCAGCAACTGCTGGTACGGAGCCTCCTGCTGCGGTTCTGGGAAGCCCCTTATCGCCATGAACTGGTGCGCTGGGGCACCACCCTGCATGACCGCTTCATGCTGCCCCACTACGTCTGGGAAGACCTCCGCGAGGTGTGCGCCGATCTGCAGGAGCACGGTATTCCTTTTGATCTCGAATGGCTGGCGCCCTTCTCAGAATTCCGCTTTCCGCAGCATGGCCATGTCCGGGTCGGCGAGATCGACATCGAGTTGCGCGCTGCCATCGAACCCTGGCATGTTCTCGGCGAAGAAGTGACCGGCACGGGCATGGCGCGTTATGTGGACTCCTCCGTCGAACGGCTGCAGGTGCGCGTGACCGGCATGACTCCGGGCCGCCATGTGATCGCCTGCAACGGACGGCGGGTGCCGCTACGCGCTACCCGTGCCCATGACGAACACGTTGCCGGGGTACGCTATCGCGCCTGGCAGCCACCGTCCGCGTTGCACCCGACCATTCCGGTGCATACACCTCTGACTTTTGATCTGATCGACACCTGGAACGGGCGTAGCGTGGGCGGCTGCACTTACCATGTCATGCACCCCGGTGGCCGCAATTCAGAAGCCTTTCCGGTCAACGCCTGGGAGGCGGAGGCACGGCGGCAGAGCCGCTTCACCACCACCGGGCACCGTCAGGGACCACGGTCGGATGCGGGCCTGCAGAGTCCCAGTGAGGGCTTCTTCGTGCCCACCGGCAGCGGTGAACACCCCTGGCTACCGCCCTATGCGGACGACCAGCCAGACTATCCCCACACCCTGGATCTGCGCCTGGCCCGCTCCGCCGCACCAACCTGAGGAGACGGCACCCTCCGCACGGAAAAGCGCCTCAGCTGTCTTCCTGGCGCTGATCCTTGTGCTGTAAGAGCAGAACTTCTGCCCGTGCGCCGAGATACACATAGGCACCCAGTGCGACCATCAGTGCGGCGGCGGCAAGCAGCAACACCACCGCCAACCACAAATGTTGCGGGGCATCCAGGGCGAATTTGAAAACCAGCATCAATCCTTCAATAGACACCGCAATCAATATGGCGGCGATAAAACGGGTCAGGGTGCGCCGGGTAGTGCTGTGCCGACGAATATCTTTGCGGAGCAGCACCTCCTCTTCAAAAATGGTCTTCGCCAGATCGAATACCGCCAACGCCAACGTAAAGAGAATGGTTGCCTGAAAAGGGGCAGCAAAATCCCCCGGAGAAGCTGCTGACGACCATACCGGCCCCAGCGATAGCACCGCGTGCAACCCCAAAGCCATGCTCACTGCCAGCAGTCCCAAGGAAAACAAAATGTAAAAAAACTTAAAATAGGGTTCAAAACCGCGGCGAATATCGTCCTCTTCGAGCAGGGCAAGGGCACGGTCGAATTCACTGTCCACTACCACCATACCCAGCAGTTTGCCACTTTCATCACGAATCGGAGCGGCGGCGGTCACACAAATATGGCCATTGGCGGAAGAAAGATAAGGCTCGGTGAGTATCGGGCCATGCGCCTCCAACGTCAGCCGGTAATACGGCCGATGACTACGGTCCATGCCTTCCCCACCCTGCGTATTACGGCGGCGGGAGGCAGCAACGTTATCGCCAATCTGCAGCCCTTCCGCATCGAGTAGATAGCAAAGGTCCAGGAAAGGATGCCGGGCAATGAGACAGGCTAGTTTTTGGCGTTGCGCCTCACGGTCCTGCTGCAGCAGCAGCGGGCTGGCTACTGCATCGACTACTCCACCAAGTAAAACCGAGAGGTCTTTGCGCACTTCACGAAAATGCTCGAAGCGATTCATCGGTGGTCACCTGTCGGGTCGAAGGCCGGGAATGGCGCCCACTAAGCAAGGCAAAGGGTGTGCCACGTCAGGCCGAAGCGAACCTTTTTAAAATATCCACACACAGCGCAGCAACACATCGACAAGCTGGCACACCTCCTGCTTTATCAACACTGATCATGGTCATGTGATCACTCCTCCTCAAGTGGCTTTCAGGGCGGTCCTCCCGCCCCTTTTTGTCCGCAACTCGATTATTCTTTGTCACATCTTGCAAAAACAGTCTGTTACAAACAGCGTCGCCGCCACGCCCCCCGTCAAACCGGAGAGGTAAGGCACCTTCACTGCACTGGCGCAGCCCAGGATTCTGCACCATACTTGTGCGGCGGGTGCGCCATCCTGGCGCACGACGTTTGCGGCCAGTTCAGCCCGCCCCATTCACCGTAAAACACCCGGCGGCCGGTGCTGCGCATGCCGGACTGGCACGGGAAATGCTTATTTCATAGCGCACTTGAGGGCTACGCAGCCAGCGAACCCTATGACCTATAATGGGTCTAAACAACGTGAACGCGGCAGTGCCGCAAGGAGTGGCAAATGGCGTTATTCGACCGTTACCAGGAACGCTTCCTGCAGCAACAGGAAGTTGTCCTCTCTATAGATGCCTACCTCGATCTCTGCGCGCGTGAGCCCATGGCTTATGCCACTGCCGCCGAGCGGATGCTGGCAGCCATCGGCGAGCCGCAGGTGCTGAATACCCAGGCAGATCCCCGACTGTCACGTATTTTCATGAACCGTAAACTGCTCACCTACCCCGCCTTCAAGGATTTCTATGGTATTGAAGATGTCGTAGAAAACCTGGTCGCCTATTTCCGGCACGCGGCGCAGGGCCTGGAAGAACGCAAGCAGATTCTCTATCTGCTCGGCCCGGTGGGGGCGGCCAAGTCCTCTCTGGCGGAACGTCTGAAGAGTTTGATGGAGCAATACCCCATCTACTGCCTCGCCGCCCATGGCAAAGTGTCGCCGCTCTTCGAGTCGCCGCTGGGGCTCTTCGATCGAGATGAAGATAGTCAGGTACTGGAGGATCGCTTCGGTATCCCCCGCCGCGCCCTCAATGGCGTAATGTCTCCCTGGGCGGCCAAACGGCTGCGCGAGTTCGGCGGTGACATCCGCAAATTCACCGTCCATCGTCTGATGCCGTCCCAGTTGCACCAGATCGGCATCACCAAGGTGGAGCCGGGCGACGAGAACAACCAGGACATCTCCAGCCTCGTCGGCAAGGTGGACATCCGCAAGCTGGAAGACTTCTCCCAGGACGATCCCGACGCCTATTCCTATGCGGGCGGCCTCAACGTCGCCACCCAGGGTGTGCTGGAGTTTGTCGAGATGTTCAAGGCGCCCATCAAGATGCTCCACCCCTTGCTGACGGCAACCCAGGAAGGCACCTACAATGGCACCGAAGGTTTTGGCGCCATGCCCTTCCAGGGCATCATCCTGGCCCACAGCAATGAATCGGAGTGGTCCGCCTTCCGCAACAACAAGCGCAACGAGGCTTTCCTCGACCGAGTCTACATCGTCAAGGTGCCCTATTGCCTGCGCGTCACGGAAGAGACGCAAATCTACCACAAGCTCCTCGAAAGCAGTGCCCTCAACGCCGCCCCCTGCGCCCCCGATACCATGGACATGCTGGCGCGCTTCTCCGTCCTCAGCCGCCTCAAAGAGCCGGGCAACAGCAGCTTGTGGTCGAAGATGGAGGTCTATGACGGCAAGTCCCTCAAGGATAAGGACCCCAAGGCCAAAAGTCTGCAGGAATACCATGACACGGCCGGTGTGGACGAGGGCATGGACGGCATTTCCACCCGTTTCGCCTACAAGATCCTGTCCCGTACCTTCAACTTCGACAGCGACGAGGTGGCAGCCAACCCGGTGCATCTCCTGCATGTGCTGGAAACACAGGTCCGTGCCGAGCAGTTCCCGGCGGAACTGGAGTCCCGCTATCTCGCCTTCCTGAAGACCGAATTGGCCCCCCGTTATGCCGAGTTCCTCGGCCTGGAAATCCAGAAGGCCTATCTGGAGAGTTACGGCGATTACGGCCAGAATCTCTTTGACCGCTACATCCAGTATGCCGATTTCTGGCTGCAGGATACGGAATTCCGTGACCCTGATACCGGGCAGCTCATGGACCGCAGCCTGCTCAACGAAGAACTGGAAAAGATCGAGAAACCGGCGGGCATCGCCAACCCCAAGGATTTCCGCAACGAAGTGGTGAACTTCGTGCTGCGGGTCAAGGCGTCCAACGACGGCGTCAGCCCGGCCTGGACCAGCTATGAAAAGCTGCGCGCGGTCATTGAGAAGAAGATGTTTGCCAATACGGAAGATCTATTGCCGGTAATCTCTTTCGGCAAGAAGAGCTCCTCCGACGATGAGCGCAAACATCAGGACTTCGTCGCGCGGATGACCTCGAAGGGCTACACCGAAAAGCAGGTACGTCTGCTGGTGGACTGGTATATGCGTTATCGCAAGCATCATTAAGGGGCACCAGGCCGTCACGGAAAATAGTAACGGCCCACACGCCCCCCAACCACAATATCCTGCCCGCATCTGCGGGCATTTTTAACAGCAGCCCCGATCATTGCCGTGGTGCGGCATACTTGCCGCACCATTCTGGTGCACCCCTCGTTCCAGACGCCGCGTCGCGATCCATAATCCATACGCTTCCCCATTGTTAGCCATGCTTGCACACTTATTGCTTAGTCCATATCGTCAGCTTCATCATTCTCAAGGTCATCGACTGGACCCTGGGTCTGCGCCTCAAAGACGAGCAGGAACGGGAGGGACTGGATATTACCCAGCACGGTGAGCAGGTATACGAGTAGGCCGTGATCCGGGCGGACCGCCCATGGGAAAGGTCCGCCGCAACCATCCGCCCCATTTTAGGTCATAATATAAGGTGAAGTGTCGCTGACCAGGAGTCTGCCATGAGCATGATTATCGACCGGCGCAGTTCCGGAACCCGATCCACGGCCAATCAAAATCGTCTGAACAGGCGTGTTCGCGCCCGGCTCAAGGTTGCCGTCGAAAAGATGGCGCGCTCCGGCTCCATTGAAGATCTGGCCAACGCCGACCAGCCCATTTCCATCCCCACCCGCGATCTTCATGAACCCAGCTTTCGCCGCGACCTCAACGACACCTCCTGGGAACGGGTGTTACCCGGCAATAAGGAATATCAGCGCGGCGACAAAATCAGCAAACCCGAAGGCGGCGGCTCGGGGAAGGGCCGGGAGGGCTCACCGGATGGTCTCGGCAATGACGAGGTGGCCATCGTCCTCTCCGCCGACGAATTTCTCGATCTGCTCTTCGACGGACTGGCTTTACCCAATCTGCTCAAGACCGTGCCGGGGGATATTCAGGCAGATCAATGGCGGCGGGCGGGTTTCATCAAAGATGGCAGCCCCTCCCGCATGCACGTCGGGCGTACCATGCGTGCCGCCCGTGCCCGTCGCCTCGCCCTGCGTGCCGGCAAGCGCCGTGAATTGCAGGACCTGCTGGACGCCCGCGACATACTGCAAGAAGAGATTCATGGCCGCCTGGCCCAGAAGCAGGATGTCTCCGTGGAGCGGGAGCGCCTCAGCGAACTGAATCGTCAGATTGCCGCCCTGGAACGCAAAATCAAAGCCATTCCCTTCATTGACGAGGCGGACCTGCGCTTTGCCCACATCGACCAGCAACCCCACCCCATCACCAATGCGGTGATGTTCTGCGTGATGGATGTGTCCGGCAGCATGGGCGAGAAGGAAAAGGATCTGGCCAAGCGCTTCTTCCTGCTGTTGTATCTGTTCGTGCATCGCCACTATCAGGCGGTGCAGATCATCTTCATCAAGCACCACAGCACCGCCTCGGAGTGCAGCGAGCAGGCCTTTTTTGGTGCCCGCGAGGGAGGCGGCACGCTGGTCTCACCGGCCATCGCCCTGACCGAGGAGATCATGCGGCAACGGTTCCCGCCAGAGCGCTGGAATGTCTATCTGGCGCAGGTATCTGACGGCGACAATTATTTTGCCGACAACGCGGTGGTGGAAGAGCATCTTATGCGTCTATTGCCGCGCTTGCGCAACCTCTTCTATCTGGAGGTCAACCGTGACAGTGAGAGCGATCTGCTGCAACTATACGAAGCCATTGCTCAGGATTTCCCGGAACTGATCACCGCCCGCGCCAGCGAGCGCGAGGATATCTACCCACTCTTCCGTACCCTCTTTGCCACAGAGGAGACGCCGAGCCATGTCTAAATTCCTCTTTACCGACAACGACTGGACCTTCGCGCGGATTGATGCCGTCACCGAAGCCATCGCGGCCATCGCCGCCGAAGAACTCCAACTCGACACCTACCCCAATCAGTTGGAAATTATCAGCGCCGAGCAGATGCTCGATGCCTACGCCTCCATCGGCCTGCCGGTCTATTATGCCCACTGGTCCTTCGGCAAACAGCGTGCCATCGAATCCGGGCAATATCGGCGCGGCGAGATGGGCCTGGCCTATGAACTGGTGATCAACAGCAACCCCTGCATCAGCTACCTCATGGAAGAAAACACCATGACCATGCAGACCCTGGTCATCGCCCATGCCGCCTACGGGCATAACGCCTTCTTCAAAAACAATGTCTTCTTTCAGCAGTGGACCGATGCCGAAGGTATTCTCGACTACCTGGAATTCGCCCAGCGCTACATCGCCCACTGCGAAGAACGCTACGGCATCGACGCGGTGACCGACGTGCTGGACGCCGCCCACGCCATCAGTCGCAACGGCGTGGATCGCGCCCGCCGCCCGCGCCAGCTTTCGGCGCGTGCGGAAGAACAACGACGCGAAGAGCGCGAACACTACCTGCAGCAGCAGCTCTCCGAAATATGGCGCACCCTGCCCCCGCGTAGCGTCGACCGGCCCGCTGATCCCGCTGTATTTCCGCCATCCCCCCAGGAAAACCTACTCTACTTCATCGAAAAGAACGCCCCGCACCTGGAGGGCTGGAAGCGGGAAATCCTGCGCATCGTGCGCAAAATCGCCCAATATCTCTACCCGCAGGGGCAAACCAAGATCATGAACGAAGGCTTCGCCTGCTTCGTGCATTACCATATTCTGCACAGCCTGCATGCCAGGGGACTGATTACCGACGGTACTTTGCTGGAGTTTTACGCCAGCCACACCGCCGTCACCTTCCAGCCAGACTTTGATGATCCGCGCTACAGCGGCATCAACCCCTATGCCCTCGGTTTCGCCATGTTCCAGGACATCAAACGGATATGTCTCGCACCCACGGGCGAAGACCATCGCTGGTTCCCCTTTGCTGGGGACCCCGACTGGCGCAAGCATATCCACTTCGCCATGCGCGAATTCCGCGACGAGAGCTTTGTCCTGCAATATCTCTCACCCAAGGTCATGCGTGACCTGCATCTCTTTGCTCTGAGCAACGACCCCAGCGCTACGACATACCAGGTGAGCGCCATCCATGATGATCACGGCTACCGGTATCTACGCCAGACCTTAGCCCAACAAATCGCCGAAAGCACCCGCCCGCCGGACATCCAGATCGTGTCCGTGGATCGCTGGGGCGATCGCCATCTGCGTTTGCGGCAGATGGATAACCAACCCCTCGCCCAGGATGAGGCCCAGAGAACTCTCAGCTTTGTTCATAGCCTTTGGGGATATGATGTTCACCTGGATATGGAAGACCTTTCTCTGAGGGAACCATTCACATCCTGAAGGTTGTTACTCCGCAATCCCAGCATCTCGCACCATAATAGTGCATAGCACACTATAATGGTGCACCGTCCTGTTTGGCACCTCGTCTTTTTTACCAACCCTATTGATTTTTAAATCGTTAAAAATTGGCATCAAGTTTGCTTTGAGCTCCCTGGGATGTCATACAACAGGGAGCGACAAACGTGAACACGTTAACAAACGGTTATCGTTATAAGATCATCTCGCTGGCGATGTTTGCGGCACTGCCCACAATGATTGGGACCGGGCTCGTGCAGTTTTATCTACAGACAGGGGCGCATAACGTCATGACTCTGAACCCCAGCTACTTCTCCAATAGCTATCAGAGCCGGAATATCGGGCGCGGCTTGCCCTGGAGCCAGGAGAAAGCGGCCAACCTCACCGGCTTCGGTCCCCGCTCCCATGCCTGGTCGCTGACCGTGACACCGACGTACCAAAACGGCGGCTTTTCCCCGTGCTGAGTTACCTGATGTCGCTGCCACCATGCCAAGCGATACGGGTTTCTCAGGCACCGACGGCCTTGCCCAAACCCGATTCCGCAGCATGCTCGAAACCAGCTTCATGTCCTAACCCCCGTGGGCTGCTGCCCCCGGGATGTTCCAATCCTGTACGAGAGGTGTGTCGCTATGAAATTGATTACTGCCATTGTTAAACCCTTCAAACTCGATGATGTCCGTGAGGCGCTATCGGCGGTAGGGATCCAGGGCCTCACGGTTACCGAGGTCAAAGGTTTCGGGCGCCAGAAAGGTCATACCGAACTCTACCGCGGCGCTGAATACGTGGTGGATTTTCTCCCCAAGGTCAAAATCGAGGCGGTAATCAGCGATGATGCCGTCGACCAAGCCATTGAAGCCATCGAAAAAGGTGCCCGCACCGGCAAGATTGGTGACGGTAAAATCTTTATCTCCGAAGTCTTGGAGGCCATTCGTATCCGCACCGGCGAATCCGGTAATGATGCGCTGTAATCACTTATAACCGTTTTACAACCGCTCCAAAATCCTTATAGGGAGGAATTTCTTCATGTCAGTAGCTTGGCTTAATACCGGTGACAATGCGTGGCAGCTTACCGCAGCAACTGTCGTTGGCTTGCAAAGTGTCCCCGGTCTCGTCGTCCTGTACGCGGGCATCGTTAAGAAGAAGTGGGCTGTCAACTCCGCTTTTATGGCTTTTTACGCCTTCGCTGCCGTTTTGATTGCCTGGGTTCTCTGGGCTTATAACATGGGCTTCGGTAATCAATGGTTCCCTTTCGTCGGCACGCCACATCCTATCATCAGCATGCAAGATGAACTCAAACAGGCGCTCATTCCGGCATCAAACACCAGCGCCGCTTTCCCCATGTCTACCATGGTGTATTTTCAGTTCGTTTTTGCCGCCATTACCTTGATAATCATGGCCGGCGCATTCCTCGGGCGCATGAGTTTCAAGGCATGGATGATTTTCGTGCCCTTGTGGCTGACCTTCTCCTACACTGTCGGCGCCTTCAGTCTCTGGGGTGGTGGCTTCCTCTCGAGCCTCGGAGTCATCGACTATTCCGGTGGTTATGTCATTCATCTCTCTGCCGGTGTCGCGGGCTTTATCGGTGCAGCGGTCATTGGCCCCCGTCTGGCGCGTGACCGGGAAAACTTTCAGCCCAACAACGTATTGCTGATGCTGGTAGGTGCCGGTATTCTCTGGCTCGGCTGGAACGGCTTCAACGGTGGTGATCCTTACGCCGCGAGTCGTGATGCGGGTGTCGCGGTTCTGAACACCAACATCGCCACAGCGGTCAGCGTCATTATGTGGACCATCATGGATATCTTCTACTTCAAGAAGCCATCCGTCATCGGTGCCGTACAGGGCATGATCACCGGGCTGGTGGCTATCACCCCGGCCGCCGGCGTAGTCGATGGTTACGGTGCGATCGCCATCGGCATCGCCTCAGGCATTATCCCCTGGCTCAGTATGAACCTGCTCGGCAAAACCGCACTTTTCCGCAAGGTGGATGACACTCTGGGTGTCTTTCATACCCATGCGGTGGCGGGTTTACTCGGTGGTGTCATGACCGGTTTACTGGCGACCAAGGCGGGTTGTGCAGCTTTCGCCTTGAGCACGCCGGGCGGCGCTATCGAGGGAAACTGGCATCAGGTCTGGCTACAACTCATCGGTGCAGCGTTCATCATCGTGCTGAATATCGTAGTGACGTACATTCTGCTCAAGCTCATCAGCCTGATCGTGCCACTACGTATGTCCGAAGAAGAACTGCTGATCGGCGATGATGCGATCCACGGCGAGGAAGCCTACGCCTTCTATGGCGATGGTGAACGTCGACCAGTGGCTGGGGACTGAACTCCACTCACACTTCAACCTCCTTACACACGGCGGTTACCCGCCGTGTTTTTTCCCTGATTATTCACTTAATAAACTATAAATATTTTAACGTGTAGCGTTTTCTATCAGCCACGCAATCATAATAAACAGAAGAAACAGTTTACAGAAACCATACGGATATTATGTTTTTTCACATATTGACACCTTGTCGAATTGCTCTAAATAACATTATAAGGCTAGGCATCAGGACTAACATGGCCTCCTTATCTGGAGAAATGCACGCCATAAGTTAACACATAATACCATGTATTGATGACTTTTATATCCCAGAGAAAACCTGTCCCCAGCCCAACAACAAGCGTCTCGTTTTACTGAGGATCATATGGAAAACGTAAAGCTCTCCGAACGTGTTCCTGTTGGTGCATTCTACCGAACCAACATAGAAGCGGTAGAAGATGTACGCAGCAGATACTTCATCGCACTATCGATTCCCGCATTTTTACTCATCATGACCGGGATCGGCACGTGGGAGTCATTAGCCTTCCACGCGCGATCCGCGACCTCATTTCACCAGTATGAGCACTACTTGGGGGCGCTCACCAAAATTGAAGAGGGTCAAAGTTCAGCAACACAGGCCCTTCAGGAGCTTGCCGACCAGACAGCGAACTCAAGAACCAACAGTAGCGGCCAGTATCTATCAAGTTTTGAAAAGAAAATAGCATACAATCAGCCATTAAATACTGCCTTATCCAATCTATTACATGGCAACAATGGAAATATTCCACTAATACGTGAACAACTGAAAGCAGCCGCGTACCATTATCAAGAAATCGAAAAACAGTACTTCAGCTATGCTCAATGGTTCCTATCAGGAGGCGGAACGCTCATTTTTTTATCACTGATATATGTTTGGTTCGGTATTTTACAACCCATCGGCAAGCAAGGCCGAGAGCGTGCGCTTGCCCTAGCCCGTGCCGGTGAGTTCAATGAGGATGTCATTAATACTTCACGGGTAATCATCCTGGTGATCGATGCAGAGGGCAACGTCGTTCTCGCTAATCATTATTTTCAAACGCTTTTGCAATGGCCTCGCACACAAATAGTCGGCCACCATTTACTGGATCGTCTATTTCTTCCGCAAGATCACGAAACCATGCTAACGCTACTAAATGCGGGCAATCCAGAGCAGATTCTGGAACTCCCTATACTCAATTCCGCTGGTGCCCAACTGATCATGGCGTGGACTGTGACGCCGGTACGCGATGTTACCGGCGAGGAACTCTTGCGGGTTGCCATGGGCGTGAACGTCACCGAACGGGCAGCCGCCGAACATGCACAACAAGTTGCCCTGCTCAAGGCGCAGTCATTGAGTGATCGTCTACAAGACGAGGCACAACAAGCTGCCGAATTACATACGGCTTTTCTCGGCCCAGAGCAGATCGCACTGCCAGGCCTGTCCGGTATCGCCGCCAGTATCACCAGCTCGGAAGTAGGCGGTGACTATCTGGATTGCTATACCACCAAAGAAACATCCGTGCTGGTACTCGGGGATGTGAGCGGACATGGTCTCGCGGCCGGGAGCATCGTGGCTGTCGCAAAAACAGTTATCAACCAATTACGGGCTGATGGTATTGGGCGTCCAGATCAAGTGCTTAGGCAGCTCAATAATGCCATTCTTAATACCGCACAGGGATTGCGTCTAATGACCATGATCTGCGCGGCCGTAGATTTTCGCCACGGCATTCTGTACCTCGCCAATGCGGGGCAGCAATTTCCCTATCTCCAAAAACCGGATGGGCAGTGGGAAATGCTTGAAATTGGTGGCCTTCCACTAGGCCAGGAATTAAATCCCGACATCTCCACAAGCGAATGGGACATGCCACTAGGAAGTCGACTGATCCTCATCAGTGATGGATGGGTTGAAGAAAACGCACCGGATGGAACGCCATTTGGCTATGAACGATTGGAACAAGCACTCGAAGAATTTTCTACTTTAGATGACAACCAATTGCGTGACGCACTAATCGCCAGACTGGTTAGATTCTGTGAACGGGATACTTTTGATGATGATTTAAGCATCATCGTTGTGCACCATAACGAGCGTTATCCCGCAGTGTCTGAATGGCGTTCAGAACAACCACTGGAACTCATCAGAATATCTCAGGATTACTACGCCAATAAGACCATTTCCCCGCGCCTGTCACGCCAACATATCGTACTGTTTGCTGAACATGAATGGCAAAATCTGCTTCCACGGATGAGTCAGGATGGAATACGTCGGATACTAATTCCAGGAAACCCATTCCTGCAAGAAATGGGCTGGGATAATCTCCTTAATGCCCACAGGGAAACCGACAACGAGTTGTCACTCTATCTGCATATTGATACTCCTCTCCAATTACCTATCACCACTTCGACAGATAAACTGGGGGTTATTTCGTCCTTGGCGTCCTGGCTGGCAGAGACTGACGTGCGCGATGACTGGATCGATGTTTGCACACTCGTCGCCGATGAGCTCCTCGAAAATGCACTTTATGCCGCACCACGAGATGCACGAGGACAAGCCATTCATTCAAAGGGCGTAGATCGTATACTTAACGAAGATGAACATATCAGTCTACATATGGGTCGTCGAAACAATATTCTCGCCATTCAAATGAGAGACAACTGGGGCACATTGACACCCTCAATATTATTACAACGCCTGGGCGCACACATTCAAGGTCATGGACTCATCGCCAATCAGGGAGGCGGTGGATTATATTTGTTGTGGCGTTTTTCTGACTATATGCAAATTCGTGTTTTCCCCGGGCGAGAAACACGCGCGACATTATTCTTCGATCTGAATCATCCACCGCACGAAGATCACTATTCCGCATTCCAATTTCTTTATCACAGTGACATTTGCGAGGCAAATTCATGACTACCTTTGAAATCATCACTCAAAGCTCGGCCGATGATCCAGCCATTTACCGTCTGCGCGGCGTCATTGACGCCGCCGCTAAATCACACATGGACTCCCTGCTTGCCATAAACAAGTCGGCCATTCTGGATTTCACTGAAGTTTCACGCATCAACTCCATGGGTTTAGCCATTCTCCTCAACATCTTGAAACAACTTCACGGTAACAGACTACCCATCGCGGTCGAGGGGATGAATCGCATGACGGCGATGCTGTTTAAAATGACCGGATTGAATCAATACCTGACAAATCATGCAGCCGCACCCGAGGTTGCTCATGTAACATTAAATACCGCAACTACCGCTTCGTCCATGCAAAACAGTCCGTCACCAAAAACTCCATCACGGAACGATCATTGGCGATTTTCCGTGAGTCTGCAGGAGCGTACTCAGTTAGAAGGGTGGTACTTTCTCAATACCCATCTTCAGAAAAAATGGGGACGCTCTATACGACTAGAGCCCCATTTCGGCGCGCTGGAACAGGGCGACACGGCTCCATCAGACTCTGCGGACATAGTGTTTGCCTCACCTTTTGCTGTATGCGAACTCATTCAAATGGGTTTTTCACCATTACTTGTACCTTGCGCAAACCCCGAAGAGGCAGTCGTCATTTGCCGAAAAAATGACGAGAGAACCACATTTAGTCAGTTCTCTCGCCCCAAAGTCATTACCGACAGAATGGACAGCTACGCCTACTTGCTAGGTAGACTGCTCATGGATGAATCAGGCTTTTCATCGGACAGTGCCAACTACTTGTTTGTCGGTAATGATATCAAGTCCGTGCAGATGTTATTACGAAGCATGGGTGACATTGCCATTTTACCACGGCAAACCTTTTACGGACTTTCGTCCATAACTCAAGATGAGTTGAAAGTCATGGATGAGAGCCAAACGGACTTTGCTTATCATGCATTATGCTTGTCCTCGCACCGGAGATCAGATGCTACGGCGATCATCAACCTCTTCATTTCTCTACAAGATGAAATAAAGGGCCAGGAGATACTCAGAGGGCTTGGCATTCGTGGCTGGCGTGAGCCAGCATCCGAAGAGATAAACATGTTGACCGCGGTGTACCAAAAATATGTGGGATAGTGGGTAACATTAATAACAAATTTTCACAGTCATAACACCTTCATTTTTATCAAGGATCAATAAAACTTAGCGGAGAACCATCATGTATCTAGAACATCCATCTTATTTGAGTCCTGGCGATACTGCGTGGCAGATAACTGCAGCCACACTCGTGGGGTTACAGAGCGTTCCGGGGTTGGCCATTCTTTATGGCGGTATCGTCAAGAAGAAATGGGCGCTCAATTCCGCGATGATGGTCTTTTACGCCTTTGCTGCCGTTCTGATTACGTGGATGCTCTGTGGGTTTAGCATCGCTTTCGGCAGTCCTGTGCACCTGGGCCCCGGAATACTTTCGGGACTATTTGGTTGGCCCCGCCC
>NZ_JAAZTY010000048.1 GCF_018854775.1 Acidithiobacillus ferriphilus
GATCCGACGCTGTAGGCCGGGGCGGTGATCGACCCGCCGCTCGCCGTGGATCCACCGCCGAGGGCCGCCGCCGCCTGGCTGGCGAGGGCGTTCACCGCGCTCTGGGCCGCCGTGGCCGTGGATTGGGCACCGCTGGCGTCGGTTTGCGCGGTGCTGGCCGCGCTCTGGGCATTGGAGGCGTCCGTCTCCGCCGTCTGAATGTTGCTCACGTCCGTTTGCTGCTGGCTTTTCAGGCTGGAGATGGCGGACTGGTCCGTTGTCTGATTGCCTTGCAGGGTGGACACGGTGCCCGCCGTCGCGGACTGCGCGCCGTTCAGCGCCGAGATGGCCCCGCCCGCGTTGTCGTAGGTGGATGACCCGACGGTGTATGTCGGAGCGGTGTAGCCATTGGATGTTGAATAGCCCGCCCCTCCGCCCAGGCTCGTGATGGCGTCCGAGGCCTCCGTCTGGGCGCTCGACGCGGCGCCGCTGGCGTTGCTGGCGTCGGTTTCCGCCGTGCTGGCTGCACTTGCCGCCGTGTTGGCCGTCTGTTGCACACCGTAGAGTTGGGAGCCGTTCACGGCGTCCGTGCTGTTGGCCGTGACGGATCCCGGAGCCACGTTGATGATGGTTCGCGTCGATGGATCCGTGGAAGAACTGGTTGCGGCGCCGCTGCCAACCGAGAACACGTCGGCCTGGCCGCCATCCGACGCGCCGTTGCCCACGGCCACGCTGCCGTTCCCGGAAGAAGTCGCACCGCCGCCGATGGCGACAGAACCCGTGCCGGTCGCCACGGACGCTTGTCCGACTGCCACGTTGCGGCTTTCCGTGGCGGTGGTACCGCTGGAAGGGACCGCGTTCGCGTCGCTGCCCACGGCCACGCTCCCCGCGTCGCTTTGCGCGGAATAGCCCAGGGAGGTGCCGCCGCTCCCGCTGTTCGCGTTGTACCCTAAGGACGTGCCGCCGCCATCCGCCGTCCCGTCGTGACCGATGCCGGACGTGGCCCCAGTGGCGTCCGCCTGGGCGTTGGTTCCCAGCGCCGTGGAATGGCCCCCCGCCGCCGTGGCTCCGCCGCCGCCGGCGATATTCCCGCTCGAATCCTGCTGGGTGACGTCGCTGCCGGTAACAGATGTTCCCGTCGCCGTACCTCCAGTCGTCGCGTATCCCGTCAATGGGGCCGCCAGCATTCCGCAGGAAACCAGGGCCGTCACAATACCTTTCCACTTCGCGTTCATTCCGATCTCCCATGAGAAATAGAGATGGGCGACTTGCCCACGACCTATTCCCCCCGGAGGCGAAATTTATCGACGCGTTTCCTTTTCCGGCCTGTGCAAGGACTGGTTGGCAAGACACGCCCTGCCGCTATATCGTTTTGCGCAAAACCGGTTGGAGAGCGGCATCGCAGAGAGAGTTTGGATTTTCCGAGCGACTGCTTTATGCTTTAAGAAATGCGAACTCTCGGCCAAAAGCTGTTTGTCGAGGTCGACCGTTGAAAGGCCGGAACAGACTGTAAGCGGTCATTGGCGATACTATAAAAACGCTCCACTTGATGGCTCTAGCTATAATTCACTAAAATATTTCATATAAAAATTGGCGGGCGCGGATTAGCTTAAGATGTTATATGTTGGTCAATTATTGATGATATTGTGTGCAATGGTTTTGCGCATCAATCCTGAAATCACCATATTTTAAATTATTTGATATATAATCGTGGAGAAATTATGGTTACTGAATCAACCAGTGCAGCATATGACATCGGCCATATAGCATCATACTGCGTCACTGTCATTCTTGCTATTTTTCCTGCCATCTATAAAGTAATTCAGTTTTTTTCTTCTGGCGATTTTTATCGCATAAAAATATCAAAATCAGATACAAATCTAAATATTATAGAGAAATTAATAGCGTCTGACACGAAAAACTCCACGAAAATAATCACGCAGGAATCAAAAGAAATTTGTAGCACCATTGTAGAGGAATCTGTTTTTCATATACAAACCGGGTGCAAGGTAGACAAAGTAAATTTTTACATTTATCGTGCTGTTATTGGTTATACTGGTTTAAAATATCTCGCCTGTTTTGCGACAAAAGTTTCTAGACCTGGCAAGAAGCTCGGAGATTCATGCAGAAGGTCGCGCAACGTGCTCTGTTTTGTCACGATTTTATCGATATTAGCTTTGGGCATTTTGTCATTCTTGCTCGGAGTTGTCATGTCAAAATCATCATCGCCAGCGGCGATAACGTTAGACGTTAAGCAATTGATAGAATTTTACTTTATCATTTTTTTGCAGATTGCATTTTTCTTGTTGTATTTTGCATCTTTTAATAGGGCTGTAAATTCATTTATTTTGCTCAACTCGATAAATAAAACCGACGCTCTCAAGCAGCTTTAGAAGATGGAACAAATCAATGCTTGATGGAACTTCTTTCTTGCTCGGCTTAACCTAAAGAGAGTGGGCCAGTGCTTCGATCAATATCTCTATCTTGGCTCCTCGACACATCGAGTGGGTAAGGCGGTATGATTGCCCTATGGTAGAGGTAGCAAGCTGAGGGCAACGATGGACCAAGGGAACCAACTGTTCACTCTGGCATTAGGTCTGGTTCCGCCGTGGATGGTGGACGAGGTGCGGTTCACGGCGGAGGAAAAGCGCCTGGACCTACATGTGAACTTCCCCAAGGGCAGTCGTTTTCCATGTCCTGTCTGTGGCCAGGAGTGTCCCGTCCATGACAGCCAGGAGAAGGTCTGGCGTCACCTGGATTTCTTCCAGCATGCGGCGTATCTCCACGCCCGTGTGCCGCGGGTCCATTGTCCGGAGCATGGGGTGCATTTGGTACCCGTCCCTTGGGCTCGGGAAGGCTCCGGATTCACGTTGCTCTTCGAGGCCCTGGTCATGGCCATGGTCCGGGAGATGCCCGTGTTGACGGTCGCCCGTCTAGTGCGGGAGACGGACCAGCGACTCTGGCGGGTGCTCGATCATTACGTCGCCAAGGCCCGCGAGGCCGTGGACATGTCAGAGGTCCATGCCATCGGTGTCGATGAAACCAGCAGCCGGCGTGGCCACGACTATATCTCCCTGTTCGTGGACCTGGAGGCCAAGCGTTTGCTCTTCGCCACCCCAGGCAAGGATGCCAAAACCTTCGAGAAGTTCGCCGAAGATCTGCAGGCCCATGGCGGTAACGCCGAGGCCATTACGGAGGTGAGCATGGACCTCTCACTGGCCTTCCAAAAAGGCGCCGCAGAACACCTGCCCAACGCCCAGATCACCTTTGATCGCTTTCACCTGCTGAAGCTCATCAATGAGGCCGTGGATGCCGTGCGCAAGGGCGAGGCCATCTCCCAACCCGATCTGAAAAAGAGCCGCTGGCTGTGGCTCAAGAACCCGGGAAAGCTCTCAGCCAAACAGACCGCCAAGCTCCAGGAGCTCCTCAAGAACCAGAATCTCAAGACGGCTCAGCCCTACCAGTTCCGCCTGACCTTCCAGGAGATCTTCACGATCCAGAATCGCCACCAGGGCGCGGTACTCCTCAATGCCTGGATGGAAAACGCCAAGGCCAGCGGACTACCCCCTCTGGTCAAAGTCACCTACACCCTCATGAACCATTGGGACGGGGTACTGCGCTGGTTCGAGAGCCAGATTACCAACGGCATCCTGGAAGGCTTCAACAGCCTTCTGCAGTCCGCCAAGGCCAAAGCGCGGGGCTACCGTACCCACAAGAACTTCATCAACATGGCCTACCTCATACTGGGCAAGCTGGATCTCAGGTTACCCACATGAAACGTCGAAGAACCTCTATCTTTTAGTAACGCACCTGACGCAATGTGGCTGCCGAAATCAGATGGTTGCTTCTGCTGCATACCTGCCACTGGAAGTAGAGCACGCCGAGGGGGCAGAAAATCCGCGAGACGCCGGGATGATACTTTTTTGTCCGGGAAAGCTATTATGTAATTTTTGAAATAACGATCAAGGATGACACATTAATTTTCCTGTCAATCCATAAAAAACAATTGGTTACGTGGTTTTCAGGGTGATACTTTATTGTCAGCGAACAGGTATCGTCTCAGGGCCGGTGTCATCTTCACCGCATGCGTCGCCGCCGCTTGCCTGCCTTCTTCCCAGGCGGCTTCGCACCCTGCTTGAGGTCTGCCTCGATCAGCACCTCGCGCCACGCATTTGCCTGTTGCCGCTGAGCATCTACGAGCCATTGAGGAGGTGACGGCGGATAGGGCCGCAGTTCTCGCTCGCCGAACGCGAACCAGACAATGGCGCGCTCGCCCACGTACTGCCGGAGCAGGTCTTCGCGAACGTACAACACGTCTCCATCGAGTCCGTCGACGCCTCTGAGCGTGATCGTGGCCCTGGTTCCGTCGGCAAGGCGTAGGCCAAAGCTCTGTGGTGCGCTTCGGAGGTTGAACCAGGTAGAGAAGCATCGCGATGGCACTCGCGCGCTGCCGGCACGGTTCATCTCGCTGTGGTAGCTCTCCCAAGCGTACTGGTGTGCGAGGACCTCAACCTCTACGTTGTCTGTGCCGACGCGAACATTCTCTCGATAGGCACCTTCGGAGCCGGATTCGGCAAGCGTTTCGGCGGCGAAGCCCGGGTGCCAGGGGATCTCGCCTGCGAATATGTAGTGATCGCTGGGAAGGTCACTAGCCACCCATGGCCGCTCCCCGGCTTTCAGGGCGGCCACCAGTCCCTGCGCGCTCTGCTTAGGCGTCAGCAATGCAGAAACGAATGCCCATACCTCACGTCCAAGGACTCTGTCTTCAGCCTTGAAGAAGCCGTGAACGGCAACCCAAGGCCCATCGTGTTCGCCGATCCTCTGCCGAACGAGGAGTGTGCGAGGCACGGACGTCGGGCTCTCTCGAATCCAGCAATCATGGTTCTCGATGGACGGAGAAAGCCATACCGCCGGGACAGTCTCCTCCCCGTCGACGGGCGGTTGTTCGGGGAACGAGGGGTCGATGTCAACGTCAGAGAGACGTTGATTGTCGCGCGGGAGGCGCCCTTGTGTTTCGAGCAGCCCTGCGTACATGAAGAAGCCGATCCAGCCGTACTTCTTCCCGTAGCGTTCTGCGCGAGGCCGTTGCCCACGACCTTCGGACCGAAAAGCATCACTCGCGATGTCACGATCCAGCGTTTCGAATGTCGCGACTCTCCAGCCGAGCGACCACACTACGCCGCGGACGTGGGCAACGGCCGCCTTGTGCCCCTGATGGTTCATGTCGTAGTTGGATCGATCCTCGAAGAGTCGTCCCAGCGTGTAGTTCTCGAAGTCCATGTGGAGCGTCCGCCCCACTTCTTCAGCATATGGGTCGCCTTCCGCGATGGGCGACACCGGCACCGGCGTGCCGAACGACCATCTATTGCGCAAACGCTCGGGGAGTGCAGACGCGTAAAATTTCTCGACGAATGCGATAATGCCCCGCACGTAGAGGCGCGCTAGGTAGTGGTTCGTGGGAGCGGTCGCCGACGAGTCCACGAGCGCAGTCACAAGCCGATCGAGAAGTGGCGCCAGGTGGCCCTCGAAGTCGGCGTCTGCCTGCTGGTAGCTCATCACGACGCCGTAGGTGGCTGCGAGCATGCGTTCACCGACGTAGGCGTCATTCACGGTCAGCGAGTCTATGGTCAGCTCAAAAAGCGTTTCGGGGGCGGCTCGACCGAACCAGTAGAGCGCACGAGTCGCCTGGTCCCGCAATCGTCGAACCGTACTTGTAAGCGTCCACATGACCCAAAGCGCGCGAAGCCGATCGCCTACGGACGTTCCCCCCTGTCGCCAGCGCTGCTCCAGGTCTTCAAGGTCGCGTAGTACTTCGTCTTGGCCCCTTCGAAGCCACTCCGTCCAGCGCAGGTCGCGGTCCGATACACCCATGGGCCGCAGCACTCGGTCCAATGCCTCTGCATTAAGTGGATGATTTGCCGCTCCTCGTACCTCCCAGAGCTGCGCAAGAATCCCAGCGTCTCCTTGGCATACAAGGTCAAGCAATGCGTCCACTGTTGCTGCGTCCAGATAGGCTGCTTCGAGCCTTGCGGCGGTGCGCAATGCGAGAGAACGCATTGGTTCATCAACCAACTGCCAGAGCTGTTTTGAGTGGAATCGTCGAGGGACCTGCCCAACCAACGAGTACACCACATCGTTAGCCAGTGGATGCCGGTCGTTGTAGTCGCCCGCCAACAACGTCGTCGTGGAAGGCTCCCGGATCCATGTCTCGAAGTCGGCCTGTCCGTGCCGTGTGAGCAGCGCATTGGCGATGATGTGCCCTCCCAGCCGGTCGTAAACAGGAACGTAAGCACCGTTACCATTTGATGGCATACGGAGAAGAACCCCCTCCTGCTCCAGCGCGCGCACGATGCTCTGGTCCCATGGTCTATGGTCATCTCGAAGATCTCGTCGCAGTTTGTCGCTGTCGATGGAACGGCTGCGGCAGTCCCATAGATCGTTGGCAATAATGGTCAATGCCGCGCGAACATCTTGCCCATAGTACCTCTGCGTTCGTGGGGCGAGCTCCGCGATCCGATCGCTTACTTGATCGAGGTAGCGGTCGAACAAAGCGGTCAGTGAGCCCGGCATTGCATTGATGCCGACCACTTCCTGCCGTGTCGGGTTCGTCACTTCACAGAAAAGACGCAAGGTCAGCGGGTGCTGGAGGAGTCCAATCGGAAGCGAGGCATCAGTTGCCTCGATCTTGTAGTGGCGAAAGTGCGCACGAATCGCATCGATCGTTTCGTCCCCATAGCCCTCAATTTCGATACGCCGAGTTCCATCGGGTAGCGCCTCGTCAGCAAACTCAGGCCGCAATGTGCAGACCAACAGAACGTAGGGGTACTTCGCGAGCGTCGCCTCCACCGCCGCGAGCAAAGACTTCCAGGTACGTGGATCTTCCGACTCGTTGAGCCCATCGATGACCACGGGCAACCGATGGCGAGCGCGCTGTCCGGCTGCATCCACCGCGGCGAGAAGAGATTCGATGCTCTGAACTGGCTGAGCCGCGATCGACATCCGATGCGCCAAGTCGTCGAGCGTGTGGTTCGCGTGCAGGTCACGACCATGCAGCAGCACACCATGAGGGCGCGCGTCCGTACCAGCCGTTAGCTGCGCTGCAAGTTGCGTCTTGCCACAGCCTGCAGGAGCGAGCACCGCGACAACACGGGACGAAAATGCAGCCTCGACATCGGTAATCAGTCTCAACGTCTCACGACATCCCGCAACGGCGTTCGTCACATACAGACCAGCCCGGTGGTTCCCGGAACGCAGTCGTCGAGGAGCAGTGGCGACATCGGGTGCAAGGGCGCATGGCTGTGAAGTGAGATCGTCGCGAAGCAGGTCGAGGTCGCCATCGCGGATACCAACGGCGATTCGATCGAGCGCATCCGCAGACTGCCTCGACGTGTCGATAACACTCGCAACTAGGGGCGCAAGGGCAGTGGGCACCGTTGGAGCGTCCTCCACAAGTTGCACCATCGAGCGCAGGCCTACGGCGAGGGTGCGAAGTTCGTCCCAGGCGCCTGACTCCCCCAGCATGCGACGCAGTTCGCGCTCAGCATCAACGACGTGGTGGACTTCAGGCTGCCACCTCCCTCGAATCGGGGCGACCGCCTGCTCATGCCGTTCCCATAGAATCTCTGGCGTCAGTACAAGCTCGACGAAGTAGGTGGCACGCAGAACGGCGGCCTGGCCCACGAGGTGGTTGTCAATTTCGTCCGCCGTCCAGAGGTGCAACGTCATCCTCGATGAAATATCCATGAACCATGTCTGATCCGCCTTGGTCAGCGGGTAGCGCGTCCACAAGACCCAGTCCGTTACACCAGGAACATGGATTTCGGTTTTGTGAATTCCCTCTTCAATCTGGTTTCGTCTCGTTGTGCCGAGTGTGCCGGTAGCTGGAAGGTCATACCACTTGCACTGCCATCCCCACCAACGCCCCGGACCTCCAAGTGCGTCGCAAGGTCGGTCGAGTTTCAGGTGGAACTCGACGCCCGGCTGGTTCGCGAGAGCACGAAGCACGCCGTAGCTGCCATAGTTCTGGCGTACGATGCCCCTGCAGAGCAGCTCGAAGTTCTTCTCGGCGCTCCCTGGCAACTTGGCGAAGGCATCCCAGTTCAGTGCTGGCACGGTAGCTCCACTTTTAACGACCTCTCCCGTGTTCGGTGTCAGGATAGTCGTGGGCGGAGTAGACCTCAATGCGCGCGCCACGATCGAACATGACTTTGAGGAAGGCCGAGATGTCGATCTCCTCCGTCGTCAGTACGAGCTTGCTGCCCTCCACTTTCACGCTGACTTCGTAGGCGAACTGCTCAAGCTCCTGCGGCCCGATCCATGCGACGTTCAGACGGCCCAGCAAGTCGAGCATCTCCCCGCCATATTGCGCCGTGGGGCTGTCAAGGATGAGCGTGCCTCGGTCAAGATCTTCAGCGACCTGCCTTGTTAGCGCGCCGATGATTTCATTCGCCTTCGTTGCTTCGTCCGCGTCCTTGAAGTGGCCGATCATTACCAGGTTCGCGGAGTGTTCGGAGCCGTGTTGGTACCAAATCTTCATATATCGTTCTCCGTGAGGTTGTTAGCAAGTCGATCAAGCGCGCTCAGCACGCCATCGGCGCCGATCGAAATTCCGGTTGCATGGTACGAGCTTGGCTTCAGCACACCCGCTGCGTCAACGTGCGCATAGGCTCGAAGACCTCGCTCTGCCGCGATTGGGTCACAGGTTGGGAACCCCTCCGCGCTTCCCTCGTTGATGCTGAGCCTCAGGCTACCTCGATACACCGCTACCCACCGTCGCAGGCCCTGCAACGTGTCGTCATCAATCTGTGAGCACCTGCGGTTCGCCATCTGTGGAAGCAGCAGGAGCTCACAACCCCCGAGGTCGGCGACGATTGCGGCAGCTTCATCAAGATCGGGCAATGTTTTCTCATTTGCGACGAAGTTGACGCCAAAGCTGGCGATAGTCCGTACCAGCTTCATACGCGCGAGTAGGTCTTGGAAGGAGCGCCGCCGGATGGACTCGTAAGTATGGCCGATCCCATCCATGCTTACGCGGATAAAGTGGGCGCTGCTGCGAAGTCCATCGGCCATGGCCTCGTCAATGTGGTGCCCGTGGGTCGTGAACGTGAGCGAGAGCTGCGTCTCGCGCGCCACATGCTGGCACAACTCGACAAAGCGGGGGTAAAGCGTCGGCTCGCCCCCTCCAAAGCCCACTCCTAGAGTGCCACTCGCATCAAGCTCTGCTAACCAGCAAGTGACTGATTCATAGGTGAGATCATGGCGGGTTTTAGGTGCATAACAATGAGCGCACGTTAAATCGCATTGATTCGTAAGCGCAATCGAGACTTGACGGGGCGCCCGTGAGTACAGCGAGGCTGGGACCGCGATCTCGTCGATGAGCACATTCAGGCCAGTAGTGCGGTTGAATAAATGGAGCCCCGCGGGACCATGTCGCAATTTCCAATGTTCGGCCTGATGGTTTTTCGTTGAGGATGTCACTACTGTATGAGCCCTCCGGCCAATCTGTGGGTTTCACAACCGGAGCGGCAAAGCCAGCAGCCAGGAAACGCGATCAGTCTACCGCATGCGAGTGTCGGATGTCCGCATATAGGTGTGACCTCCCACTGGCCGCTTCTGGCCGGGCGCTGCCGGACGGCGGGCCGACGCGACCGCGCGCGGTCGATCGTCAACTACCCTTGGGTACTCATGCCGAGTTTTGCTCTACCGGCGTGACCACCCCCCCTCGCGTCAACTTTGACTACCGGAGCAAGCCGGCGAGCGTTTAAGGAAGAAAGTTTGCCAACTTCATTTGACGGACACTCGCACCCCGAGGTCACGGCGATCAAACGGGAAATGGCTATCGCCGCTGCCAACGCACTAACATATGGGGCTGCGACACTCGCTCCTGCCACCTGCGCCATCCCACAGCGACCGATTTCCTCCTCTAGCCGCTGGTATGCTTCTTCTATGGGCGTTGCCTCGTCACTAGGCCAATCTGTTTGGCCGGCAAAATGTTTATCGATTGGCCGGTTCGAGTCGAAGATAGAGATGCGATAGCGATCGAAATCGTTCGCAGTCCGGCCGAGGCCCACATCAACGATGCAGTCGAATCCGACGCCAGCCAGATATTTACGCGGCTCGATCTTATCGACACCGGAAAGCGCGACGCGCGGGGCATCATCCCAGAGTCGGTCTGTGGCAACGAGGCGCCGATCAATGCGCCTGACGTCAAATCCCTTTGCTAATGCCCATTGCTCTCCAGCTCGGGTCTTAAGCACTCCATAGGTCCCATCTTTCACTAACACGGAGGTTGCCCAGTTTTCCTCGCTGATTTTGTCTTGGTCCTGAAGGATGAGGGAAACGCTCCTCGGATCGGCGTATGGCAGTGCTGCGAGTGCCCAGAGGAAAGCCTGGCCAATGTTGCCAAGGCCAATCAGCCAAACGGCACCTGGTAGAAAAACCTCGGCGAAACTCGGTGCTTCCTCATCCTCGGTTGCTGTCGGCCAGAGGTTTATTTCCGACCGAAGATCATGGCAACGGCCCCGCTCTGCCTCAAAAGCCATTCCTACGGCAAGCGCAGCTGCGGCAATTCCCACTAGCGAGTTGTCGCTATGTTCATATAGATGGGCGCCGACCTCCGCCGTCCCTGCCAGCCAGCCATCCCACCAAACTCCCACGGACCAGCCTGCGTCCGGCTGTTCGGTAGTTCCTATAATAATCCTACGTGAGGGAACACCTTCGAAAGCTGACCCACCGATTTCCGCGGCGGCCTCGCCCAGACTGGACGCGAAGATCGGCAGCGCAGAATTGAGCGGTTGGTCAATGGCTCCGATCACCCGAACGCCGCCAACAAAAGTACGATGCCCGACCGATACAGCGGTCAGGACGGCCGCATGCGCCGCGGGAGATACCGCGTCGGGTCCGACAACCACTTCAAGTGTCAGCGCCCGCAATCGTGCCTGTGCCGCGTCGAAAGAGATCCCATCATTGTCGACAAGTATCTTCGCAAGACGTGCGATATGACGATCTAGCGCCATGTGGGCCACCAACCAACATGAAAGGGAGATGGGCGTTCGTGGCTTCGATCATGCCAGCGGTGTGACCCCAGATACTCATGGACCCCAATTGCGCCAGGGTATATGGCCCGTACCGCATAGTGGGGAAGAATGATAGCAAGGTGACCAACTTCAGCCATGATGGGATTGGCCTGATCCGAGGGGCTTTGCTGGAAGCCGCCAGGATGGACGTGAACGTCAGCGACTACCTGTCGGCCCGTTTTCCTGCAATGGGTCCATAGCGCGCCGAGCCGACGTCCATCGATCTTGACGATGCCCGTCCTTAGTGCGTTTGGATCGATGTCGTCGTAGAAAACGAACTCCTCGATGCGCCGGGCCTCGTCCCTGGAACCTAAAAGGAACGCACCGCTCTCTTGCCGCTCACCGGCGCGCCGACGCAGCTCGGTCACGCCCGTATTCCAGACTGCGGAGGCACAGAAGATTTCAGGCCGAGGCCCCAATACGCTGCGCGCGAGCGTTGCTATTAAGGATGCCATGTAGGTCCTCGAAGATGAATATGAGACGCCGCTCAGGGCGCCAAGCCAAATGGGGATAAGTGCCAGCGCTATTGCTGTGAGGGCCCGTCATTCTATCCCAAGGCCGGTAGACCGTATCTGGACCCCAGTGCTGAAACGTCTTCTGAACACGCGGACCGCCTTTAGGGCGTCGATCCTTTGCCAAGGGCATGTTGGCCCCATGGTCCCAGATCTGCACCATGGGGGGCTGGCTGGGGTAGTTGGATAGCTCCGCCTTAAAACCATACTCGCTCGACGTGCCGTCCGGCTCGGTCGCAGAGATAGTAAAGTCAAGCGTCGGAAATGCGAAAGAAATAATGCGCCAGCGGCCCGCTTCGCAGCTATTGAGGAAATCACCATCATGAAGATCGGACTCAACGCGGGCTGCGCTCGGATCGGCGATCACCGGCAGCCCCCATTGACGATATCACCTCGGACAAGGTCGACAACTAACTCGTTCTGGCATCCCGCAAGATGGCCTACATGCTCCGTCGCGGGAAGCTCTTCCTTTTGGCCGTGACGGGCGAGCTCAAACTCAGTCGCCATGCTCGGGTCGATCGTGAAGACATCAATCGCCCACCTAAGGACATCTTCAACGGTCGCATGCCGCTTGAAGTCCCGATGGTGAGCCGACGCCTGATAGTGGACTGTCACATTCACCTCGCCGACGTAGTGAACGTGATGACGGCGGCGGTGCGGGTAGCCTGCCTCGACCAGAACACCTTCGGTCAACAGTTCGTCCTCGCCTTCACGGAATAGCACCAGTTCTTCGACTGCGCAGCCGCGCTCGCTGGCGATGATCTCCAAGAGCGTCGTCACTCTGCGGCCCAGTTCCACCTCCACAGCTCGCTCATCTGAAAAGCCGGTCTTCACGAGCACGGGGACTGTATGAACGATCTCTGCGCCTTCGGCGTTATCAACAATTTCACTCATCTGAATATCCTTGGCACCATCAGGCTCTGCCATTGATCCGGCAGAGACCACCTCCACCAGTTTTTTAATTGTGACGGGGATATCGGCATATGTCAACATTAAGCACACATGAATATTTTATGTGCTTAATGCAAACATTTACGTCAGCTTGACAAACAAATCATGGGCAGGTAGCTTGCCAGAATGTCAATGAAACTCTATTGCAGACTTGGACGCGCAGTTGCAGAACGGCGTACTCAGCTCGGGCTTACCCAAGCGGAAGTTGCTGAGAAGATCGGTTTTTCGCGTGCCTCTCTCGCCAACCTGGAGACAGGCCGTCAGCGCATCATGGTTCATCAACTCTTCGCCCTGGTGAACGCGTTGAAGCTCAATTCCATCCTTGACCTGGTTCCCGAGACTTGGACGCCCTCGGAAACGCTGCCGGAGATCCGGGTTAGCGGCGGTACCCCACTGAGCTCGCGTCAGCAGTCCACGGTCGAGACTTTTCTCGCTTCGGCTTTCACCGATGAGCAACTTCGAAAGAGACCCTCATGACAAGGCGTGCGGACAAACTCCGAGCCCGTAGAGAGGCGCAGGCATTGCTGCACCATTTCAAGGTGAAGACTGCGCCCGTGCCGGTTGAACGGATAGCGAAGTCGCTGGGCGTGCGGGTCGACTATGCCCCTCTCGATGAAGAGCTCTCAGGTCTGGCCTATATCCGGGGCGGTATCGCGATCGTCGGTATCAACACTCTGCATGCGCCTAATCGGCAGCGTTTCACGCTAGCGCATGAACTCGCGCACATCCGGCTTCACTGGTCGGAACTGGAGCATGCCGTTCATGTGGACCGTGGGTCCCTGCGCCGAGATGGGCTCGCCGCGGCCGGTGTTGATGCCACGGAGATTGAGGCAAACGCCTTTGCGGCCGAATTGCTTATGCCGGAAGATTTACTCGTGGCCGCGCTTGAGGGGCGGTCCGTTGATCTGGAGGACGATCAGGCTGTCTCAGTACTTACGAAGCGCTTCAAGGTTAGCGAAGCGGCAATGCGTTACAGGCTGAGCACCCTTGGAGAGTCCATGTGAGCTTCGTCATCTACGACGTAGAGACCACTGGCCTCACCAGATGCTTTGATCAGATCGTGCAGTTCGCTGCCATACGGACGGATGCCGATCTGAGGCCTTTGGATCAGGTTGAGTTTCGATGCCATCTAATGCCTCACGTTATCCCGTCTCCCGAGGCGATGCATGTGACAGGGCTTCAGATCGCGGAGCTTACGGATTCATCGCTCCCCTCTCACTACGAGATGGTCGGGCAAATCCGCCGTGTTCTCGAAGAGTGGAGCCCGGCGCTCTTCCTTGGTTTCAATTCACTGTCGTTTGACGAAGAGTTTCTGCGCCACGCTTTTTATCAGTGCCTTTACGGCCCGTACCTGACCAATACGAAAGGTAGCGCACGGGCTGATGTACTCAATCTTTGTCGTGTAACAGCGGCCCTTCGCCCGGACGTGCTCAGACCGGCAATAGACGATGAGGGGCGGCAGGTGTTCAGGTTAAAGCCGCTTGCGGAAGCGAACGGCATCAAGGTTCCGCTGTCGCATAGAGCCATGGCCGATGTCGCTACCACGCTGGCACTTTGTCAGCGCATCAAAGCGGCGGCGCCGGAAGTCTGGTCACAGTTCCTCAGATTCAGCCAGAAGGCGAGCGTTGAAGCCTTTATCACCGACGAGGATGCGTTCCTGCTTTCAGAGATGATTGGAAATCAGCATCGTACTCGCGTCTTAACCTGGCTCGGCAGAGATAAGAAGCAGTCGAACCGGCATTACTGCCTCGATCTGGCGACAGATCTTGACACGCTTCGCGCGATGACTGATGAGCAGTTGGCCGAGGCATGTAAGGATGCTGGACGGCCCGTCGTGACCGTTCGTACAAATGCCGCACCAACCCTCTGGGCCATATATGATGCGACGCCTGAACTCCTCGCTCCACTTGATGAGCCTGGAATCCTGGACGCGGCCGCAGTAGTTCGAGAAGATCAGGCACTTGTCGACCGTCTATGCACTGCCGCGCAGGCTGCGGAACCGGACTACTCGCCATCGCCTTATGTGGAGGAGCAACTTTACGAGCAAGGTTTTCCTCCGCTCAAGGACGAGATTCTCATGCAACGGTTTCACGCGGCAGCGTGGGAAGAGCGTCCGGCGCTCGCCCGTCAGTTCGCAGATGAGAGATATCGGTACATGTCGCACCGTCTCATCTTTTTCGAGCGTCCCGAACTTCTCGACGAAGACTACCGACGTATAGCTACCGAAGAGCTTCGCAATCGCGTTATGACCCCAATCGACGCACAACCGCGCTGGCGCTCAATCCCTCTCGCGCAGCGCGAGATCGAGGCCCTGACAAAACGCGGCATCGAGGAAGATGCACGTCGTCGGCAGCAGGAATATTCGGCATACCTGGCCAGCAGGTGTCACTCTGACCAAAAATTCCACGATTGAAAAAGGCGGCCATGGCACGATGGGGTGGGGAACAGATTTTCGGTATAATTTGTGGTCGTGCGCAGCGATATATTTATCGCAATAATGTACGAAAGTGTGGACTGTCCGATGAACGGTACAAGAAAGATGACGTGTTAACGCCACGCGGAATTTAGAATGACTAGCAAGGTAAGAAGATAAAAAACATGGGAATAAACCGGGACAATCCTGACCAATGGAAGTCTGATATAAAGCAGTCTGTCGACCTCTATAACTCGTGGTTCATGCAGTTCGCGCCGAAAGCATTCCGCGAGACAAGAGTGACAACGGCAAAGCAAGTTGAATTTGCGCTGCATTCAACTGAAAACCTGACCAATGTAACCCCAATTTTGCTGAAACAGCACCCGGCGGTTCTTCCCATGTTGCGTATGTCTACTTGCCCGCCACTCGCAAGAGACAGGTTGATTGGCTTGGCCGGGATATCAAAGAATCTTGTTGAGAGTATGGAACTTGCTGAAAACCCAAGAATCCCGCCGCGAATGCTGCCCGTCCAGCTCGAAGAAGAATTGAAGAGAATTGGGGCCATTATCGAAAAAATGGCAGACCCGGATATTTTTGTATGGTTGGGTCGCAAAGAGCCTGCAAACGAGTTAGAGGTTGCCCGTGCCGCGACAATTGTTGCTGATCGGTTGTGCGGTGCTGTGTCAGACCCAATCATCCGTAATGCACAGGAAAAGCGACAGCTTGCCGGGATAGCGGCATGGCTGGAAGCGAAAGGATATAAATCTCTCCAAGCCGGCAATGGTATCAAATTCAACCAAATGCAGCCCGGAACCTACTCGTTCAGAATGAATGTTCCGGTGAAGATGATTAATGACAAGGGCGATGAGAAGCTAGTTAACATCCCTGCCGACGCAGTAATCATGCCGCTATCTGCCAAGCCTGGTGAACTTCCATTGCTGATTGAGGCAAAATCCGCCGGTGACTTCACTAATGTGAACAAGCGCCGGAAAGAGGAGGCCCAGAAGATGACCCAACTCAGGAATACATACGGTGATACTATCCGTTTTGGTCTATTCCTTTGTGGATATTTTGACAGTGGCTATCTTGGCTATGAAGCTGCCGAGGGTATTGACTGGGTGTGGGAACACCGCATCGACGACTTGGCTAAGTATGAGCTATGACTATGGAAGAACGCGCATATAAAGAAAAAATGCGCTTGTCGATTCAAGCTAACCTTGACGCTTATAAAACCTCGCTTGAACGAAATAAGCTGGGGCAATTTGCCACTCCTACGGTTTTGGCCCGTGAGGTGTTGGCGTATGGCTTGAGCTTATTACCAGAAGAGCAAGGGATTCGCTTTCTTGACCCTGCGATCGGCACAGGTTCGTTTTACTCTGCGTTGCTTGAAACGATCGGAGATAGGCTGCTTAAGGCTGCGAAGGGGTATGAGGTTGACCCGCACTATGGTGAACCGGCAAAGCAACTTTGGGAAGACCATAGCTTAGATATCGAGCTTGCTGATTTTACCAGAGCAAAGCCGTCTGCAAATAGCTTTAATCTTCTGATTTGCAATCCTCCTTATGTGCGCCATCATCACCTTGAGAGTGACGAGAAACGACGTTTACAAGCGGAAGGTAGGGCTGCGGCAGGAGTGAAGCTTTCTGGATTGGCAGGACTTTATTGTCACTTCATCGCGTTGGCGCATCGCTGGATGAGTGCTAGCGGTATAGCTGGCTGGTTGATACCAAGCGAGTTTATGGACGTGAACTATGGTAAAGAATTAAAGCGTTATCTGCTTGAAGAAGTAACGCTACTTCGTATCCATCGATTTGATCCCAGCGATGTGCAGTTTGATGATGCACTCGTGTCGTCGGCTGTGGTGTGGTTTAAGAAGGACAAGCCCCCCGCTGGACATATTGTCGAATTCTCCTATGGAGGAACGCATGCGGCACCTGCAATATCACGCGGTATTTCAGCGTTAGAACTTGCTAACGAAGCCAAGTGGACGCGCTTCCCCCGGCAAGAAGTAAGGGTGGCCCTTAACACCCCGATCTTGTCAGACCTATTCGATATCCGGCGTGGCATTGCGACTGGTAGCAATGATTTCTTTATCCTGAGCCGGGAGAAAATAGAAAGACTGCAATTACCGATGGAGTGCTTTCGCCCCATCTTGCCGAGTCCGCGTTATGTCAGCGCCGACGAAATTGACGCCGACGAGCAAGGTAATCCGATATTGTCGCAGTCGCTATTTTTGCTCGATTGTCGCTTGCCAGAACACGAATTGATGAAGCGCTATCCATCTCTTGGGCGTTATCTTGAATCGGGTAAGGAAGAGATGATGTCGAGATATCTTTGCAAGTCTCGCCCGATTTGGTATCGGCAGGAAGATCGCCGCCCCAGTCCCTTCGTTTGTACATATATGGGGCGAGGGAATTCTCGATCCGGTCGGCCCTTCCGGTTTCTTCTGAATCACTCTCGTGCTGTTGCCGCTAATACTTATTTGATGCTTTACCCAAAGCCGCATGTGGCCGAGCGCCTACATGGGCGACCGGATACCTTACGGAGAATTTGGGAGTCACTGAACAATATTCGAGCCGAATCGTTGATGAGTGAGGGACGCGTATATGGTGGAGGACTTCACAAGATGGAGCCAAGGGAGTTGGCGATGGTGTCAGCCACAGAGATTTCTAGATTGATAAACCGGTTGGGTAGTTTCTAAAAAGCACCAGCAAGTGGGTTTGTATTTTGCATTTGGTCTATTGTCGAGGACGGTCAACGGAGTTTAGCTGAGCGCTATAATCGGTATCTATTGGCCGGATGCTGACATTTAATCATCGTTAATGAATGACTGGGCCGATATTACTCGTTCTCAACTTGGAGGCGAATGACCGCTCCCGCTGCTTATGTATATAACGCTGCCCTGCCGCCGTTGAGCCCTGATGGTCGGCGGCAGACTGGAAACGGATGTTCAGGGACGGAGAGCAAATGACAATGTCCGACGGGCTATAGTCATGTATGAACGTCCCCGGTTTTGCAAGATGCCGGGATTGGAGGGAAGGATCGATTGCAAACATGTATCCGGCCTGTTGGTGGGCATTTTGCCCTGGCCCTGATGGGTAATCCGCGTGTCAGCTCCTCATCAATTCTTCGGCCTGTACCACGGCCTTTGACAATATCAGGTTTTTCAGACACCGGTTCGACCATATCCACCATCTCTCGTCATCGCGCAAATCGTGGAACTGTAGTGATCTCCTTTTTGCTTCAAACCGATTGAGTTCGTGCTGATCTTCCTGCTATACCGCCATGTGATAGGATTCTTCCCGAACCATCAACGCCCAGGCAGTACGCACCATCTTGGCGGCCAAGGCGACGGCCGTCTTCTGGACACCCCGGCGGGTTACCAAATCTCGAATCCATCACGATCTGGGATCCGATTTCTCTCCCACACGGTGAATCACTGCCATGGCCCCTTGTACAAACAGGGTACGCAAATAGCTGTCCCCGTGCTTGGTGATTCTCCCCAGCCGGGTTTTTCCTCCAGAACTCGATTGCCTGGGCACGAGCCCAACCCAGGCGGCGAGTTCTCGGCCATTGCGAAAAAGCTTGGCATCCCCGACAGTCGCCACCACCGCAGTCGCCGTGACGGGCCCTATCCCGGGAATCTCCGCAAGGCGCTGTGCAGTTTCTTCTTGCGCAAGTCGGGCTATCCTTTGGTCGCACTCCGCCAAGCGCTCGTCCTGGCGGAGTAAATCTCCCCGCAATGCGGCGAAGAGGCCGATCGCCTCCATGGCATATCGGCATCCGTAATACCGTGGGAATTGACCTGGCCAAGAACGTATTCAGTGTGCATGGCGTCGATGCGCATGGCAAGGTGGCGTTGAAGAAGACCCTGAGCCGCGGCAAGCTGCTCGAATTCTTCGCCAACTTGCCATCCGCAATCATCGGCATGGAAGCCTGCAGCGGTGCCCACCACTGGACGCGGGCCTTGGGCAGTCTGGGCGAAGACGGCAACGGGTCGGGAGCGGCTGGAGGCCATGGTTCCATAAACCGGACACACATTCCATTCCAACCAAGAGGCATTATGGAAACGGTCGCCTTCGGGTCTCCCTATTCCAACCTTCGCCAGCTTTGCCGCAGCAGGTGGTTGGCCTCAAAATCCGCCGGTTTCCAACCAGTTGTTGCACATACCCCCTTTTCCAACCCCGCGCCACCCGGCGCGATCTTTCCCATCCACATAAAAATTGCTATAAACAGATCAACCCATCGCCAAAAAGAAGGGATAAGCCAATGGAGCGAGCGTCATGAGAAAGAGCGAAGCGAAGGAATCAATGGACAGGGAGACCAGGAAGCAAATCCTCCTGATCAACGTCCTTTTCACCCTGGGGGCGGTCCTGTTCCTTTTCCTGATGCTCCTCACCTTCGTCTTCTTGGTGAAAGGGCACTGGATTCTCAGCTTGTCGTCGATGCTGGGCGCTTTTTTGTTCGGAGTTTCGTCCGCCGGCTTCATGGCTTGGGCCGCCGTCAAGTCGGCGGAGAACGAGAGGATCGCGAAGGAGAAACGCCGCCCCGCCGGTCAGCGATAGGGACCGATCAACAGGACCAGCCAGACCGAGGCGACGAACACGAAGGCCGCCCCGTAACGGCGGGCCGCATCCAGCGTCCC
>NZ_JAAZTY010000049.1 GCF_018854775.1 Acidithiobacillus ferriphilus
CTTCCTTCTCCAGTTCCCACATGTGATCGCGAATGTCGTCCATCCGCTCACCCAGGTCCACCGTGCGCCGGTCAACATGATTACGCACCCAGGCCGTAGCCGCCTCAGCTTCGTTCGCCGAAAGATTCGTATCCTGAAAAAAGGCGCCGTGACCCGCTACGCCCTGCTGCGTGCTGTTGTCGCTCATGATGGTCTCCTCAGTCCTTATCACTCTGACTCTCAAGCCAGTCTTCGTAATCTTCGCGCTTCTCGTCAATGAAGTCCTCGATAACATCGAACAGATTTTCGTCCATAGTTTCCAATGACTTAAGCACACCCGTCATTTCCCAGATGGTGTACATCTCTACGGATGTCTTCAACGATACTTCCCACGCCGTTTCCACAGTCTGCAAGGTGCGCACCGGGATGGCCTTACGCAGGATCCGCAGATCACCTTCCACCTTTTGGATATTGGGGCCCCAGTCGGGGAAGTGATCGGGCTGAATCATATCCGGGGACAGCTGGTTGCCCGTGGTGATCAGCTTGAGCATGACACGGCCGAAGGGCCGCAGCACATCTTTCGCCGACTGCATGCCATGACGAATAGACACTTCGCGCAGAATCATGACCAGCCCGCCAGGGGAATTCTTGAATGGGCAACGTGCCGCGCAGGTCATGCACTGTGCACAAGCCCAGATTTTCTCCTGCATCACGTCATATATTTGCTCGACATTCTCGGTCCACAGCAACTGGACGATCTCGCGCGGACTGTAATCATAGAACTGCGCAGACGGGCAGGTAGCCGTACAAATGCCACAATTCAAGCATCCATTGAGTTCATGGTCATAACGAAAATCCGCGCGGACTTCGTCAAACATCTCCTTCATCTCAGCGTAAGTCGCCATTTACTCGCTCCTCGCTAGCAATTAATACGTCATACCTGTTGCAGTGCAGATCGGTAAGCTCACATAAAGAGCGTGATATCAGACTCTCCGGCAAACTCAAAGAACGAGGCAGCGCCACCAAGTTCAATTCCGTCAATAAAATCGGTCGTATCAAACTCGAAAAGATCAACGGTCATCTGACAGGCGATCATCCGTACTTCCGCTTCAACACAGAGCCCACGCAGTTCTTCAAGACTGGCAACACCCTTGGCCTTCATTTTGCTCTTCATCATGGAAGTGGCCATTCCTTCCATGCCCGGAAGCACCATCATCAGCGTCGGCATCGGTATCGGCATGGGCATTGCGGGATTCCCGAGCGGACTCACGCGCAGATGGCCCAAATCCTTCTTCAACAACTGCAAGCCGTAGAAGGTGAAAAATATTTCCACTCCATAGCCGAGCGCTGCTGCGGTAGATGCCAGAATGAAGGGCGGATAACCCCAGTCCAAAGTGCCCTTCGTGGCAATAATTGCTAATTTTTTCTCGTCCATTGCTTTGTGCTCCCGGTCGGGCTTCACTCCCCAACCTTGTTAAATTTAGGCCTTCTGGATAAAGAAGATGAACTCGCCAGCTGCTTCCGCATGCTCCAGCAGGGGATTCTTGGTCTGCTTGGCAAATGCTTCGAAGTCCTTTACGGCGCCTGGATCAGTAGCGACAATCTTCAAGACCTGTCCGGAGGTCAGTTCACCAAGTGCCTTCTTGGTGCGGAGAATCGGTAGCGGGCAATTCAGTCCGCGGGCGTCGAGTATCTTGTCTTCTTGTACCATGAGTTAACCTCCTCAGTTATAATGCATAAAAAACCACTTGCAAGACTCTATCAGGAACGGCATGAACAGCAAGGCAAATATTTTGATTTGATGATTAAGCACCCCTATTTTAGAATATCCTTATTGATCCGACAGCTGTACAATAGGAAAGCCCCGATTGGCCCAGGCGGATATTCCTCCGTGTAAATTAAGCACTTGCCCGAAACCCTGTGCCGCGGCAAAGGCCGCTGCCTGTGCCGAGCGCCCACCGCTCAGGCAGTAAAAAATGACCGGTTGCGATTTATCCAGATGCTGCAGTGACATGGGCAATAGGTGCAAGGGCAGGTGTTTGGCACCATTGATGACCCCCCGGGCAACTTCGCCGGGCGAGCGCACATCAATCAAGGTGAACACACTCCCCTGTTCCGCTAAGGTATTAAGCTGATCTGCGGTGATTTCTTGAAAACCGTACATGTGTCGCTCGTTTACATGAAAGAAAGGTGAATTGAGCAGTCTACACGATGCTCCGCACAGCGTGTAGCACCAGTTACCGGCAACATCAGAACCTCAAAGGCTACCCCCCGAGTCGCATCATGAACACCCTCGCAGAACGGCTCGGGTCATTTACAAACTGATGCCGCTCCGGTTTATCGCGCCAGATACCCTGAATAATGGCCTCGGCAATTTGCCTGTCACTATTCGATCCCCGTATAAGGGGCAAAAGTTCCAATCCGTTATCCTGCCCCAGACAGTGCACCAGGCGCCCCGCCGCCGTGAGGCGTACCCGGTTACAAGTTGCACAAAAATTATCGCTGATGGGGGTAATAAAACCCACCTGGGAGCGCACCGCCGGAAGCTGATAAAGACGGGCCGGGCCATTATCCGCAGGCCTGGTCACGAGTTGCAGTGGACCAAATTGCTGCTCTACGACTTGCTGTGCCTCCGCGGCGCTCAAAAATTGCACGTCCTGGGCACCCGCCCCGGCCTCGCCCAAGGGCATGGTTTCAATAAAGCGTATGTCGATACCGCGCTGTATCGCATACTCCACCAGCGCGGGCAGGTCATTTCCGTTATCCTGGCGAAGCAGTACGACATTAAGCTTAATCCGTGGAATTTCCGCGATAATAGCTGCTTCGATACCGTTCAGCACACGCTGCAAGTCACCACCCCGGGTCACCCGTGCAAAGACTTCAGGATCAAGACTGTCGAGACTGATATTTAAATTATTGACGCCTGCCTGACGCAGAGCCTCTGCGTGACGCCCTAACAGTAACCCATTTGTGCTGATACTGATCTTGCCCACACCGTGACGGCGTGCGGAGCCGACGAGAGAAAGAATCTGCGGATGAATGAGCGGTTCGCCACCCGTAAACCGCATATGGCGGACGCCGAGCTCACTGAAGACACGAATGAGGCGATCATATTCTTCTGCCTGAAGATGATCGTCCCGCGCGAAGAAGGGGGTCCCCTCTTCAGGAGAACAATAATTACAGCGAAAGTTGCAGTGCTCAGTCACCGAAATTCGCAGATAGGTGACATACCGGCCGAACTGGTCCGCCAATGCGGATTCCCGTATCGGTTCTGCAAGGAACCTCTGCAACATGCCTTCCACTCCTTGGAGATTTCTCCCTCGAAAATCTATACTAGACCTCCTTTAAGACCGAGTTCAACATTGCTGGCGACCATGATAGAGGTTGACCACATGCTGCGCTTCGACAAAAAACAGCCAGCGCTCCACACCGATTCCGAAGATGACCGACAGAACGGCAATCCAGGCGAAGGCCGACTCTCCGGTGGCCAAACTGATCATCAGTGCGGCAATAGGAATGACAAAGGCACAGACAAACATCATGACCTTGATGCTCCGCGCTTTAGCCTTCGGCAAGGTATGTCCGAACTCTTCCGTCAGGAAGGTACCAAAGGTATGTCCCTGTTCCAGAATGCGCACGGTAGAACGATTGAAACCGATGGCGGTACGTATGGTCGGCCCGCCTGGACGAGCAATCCAGAAATAATAGATTCCTTTCATAACGGCGGACGCAGCCAGCAAGGCCAGAGCGATGCCCACCAGAGTGTCCGCCGGAGCACCCATAATAACTCGCTCCGCGGCCAACACCGTAGCACCGATAGCTAGGCCCATGGCGTAAAAATTGGCGGGGACCAGCGCTGTATTCCACTGACGAATCGTACGCAATACCGCGTAAATCATGCCTTGGCAGAAAATGGTCACCAGCCCGACCACCCCGGCCAGATTCAGCAGAATCAGCCCCGCAGTGTCATGAGTACCGCCGGTGAAGAAAACCCAGCCCAGATAGAGCACCGCGAATGGATAATAGAGCACCGCAAAAACGCCCTCCCGTGCCAGCCAGGAAGTACGCCAGCGGGTAAAAGCCCGCCAGGCATTCTTGGGATTCGCGAGATGGGCGGTGGAGGACAACATCCCGATGCTGACGAAAACAAGGGAGAGAATCACCGCGACCACCGTCTGCAACGGATTAAGACCTCCATCAATCTGGAAGTCATTGACGATGGCCGTGAGGGCCATGATGCCAAAACCGCCGCCGGAGAACAGGGTCAGGAATATAACTGCGAGAGCCGGATGCATGGGATTTCCTTAACGCTCAACCACGCGATTGACCCACTCCTTCATCTTGCGAACAGCCTTTTTCTTGAGCTCTTCGGTCGGGATGGGGGCGTGGACACGGGGGGGCAAATAGTGATTTGTGGGGTTGTAATCAAGCTCGGGCATAAGCTGGTAACCACCTCGGTCGCGTACCGCCCGGCTCACCGGGCTTTCCGGATCGTCCACGTCGCCGAACATACGGGCGTGTGCCGGACAGGTCAGCACACAGGCGGGCTGCCGTTCTTCTTCCGGAATCTCCATGTCGTAAATGCGGTCGATGCAAAGGGTGCATTTCTTCATGGTGCCGGAGACACGATCCAGTTCGCGGGCGCCATAAGGACAGGCCCAGGAACAGTAATTGCAGCCCATACATTTACTCTGATCGACCAGTACGATACCGTCTTCGGCGCGTTTGTAGGAGGCTCCGGTCGGACACACGGTCACACATTCAGCGTTCTCGCAGTGCATGCAGGACATGGGGAAATTAATGGTTTTATTGTGGGGGTAATCGCCCACCTCAAAGTGACGGATGCGGTTGAACCATACGCCCGAAGGCTTGGCGCCATAGGGGTCGTAGTCCGTCAACGGCGCTGTCGTACCGCTGGTATTCCATTCCTTACAGGCCACTGCGCAGGCATGGCAACCTACGCAAGTGTCCAGATCAATGACCAAACCGAGTCTCATGGCATTCTCCTTGGCGCCTCAGGATTTCAGGTTGACGGGCCTGTGGGTGTGATAACGCAGCACATCAGGGGCAGGGGTGTCTCCGGGGAGAGGCTTTATGGTTGGAAATACCGGCCAGGTGCCCTCTTCTCCCGGTGCTGCCGGATAGATCTTGACCATCAGGTCATACCAAGCAGCCTGACCGGTGATTGGGTCGGAATTCGTCAGACGCCTTTCACCCTGCTTGGCTGGCAGCAGTTCGGAAATGAGATGGTTCATCAGGAAGCCACGAGTCGCTTCGGCAGCCTCTGGTTTCAATCCCCAGGCGCCTGATTGCTTGCCAATGGCATTCCAGGTCCACACCGTATCTGCCTGGCAGCCTTCGATGAGCTTGACCTGCACACGAATCTTACCGTTGTGACTCTCTACCCAAACCCAGCTTTTGTCCTCGATACCCATCTGCAGGCCGCGCTGACGATTCATATAGAGGTAGTTCTGGGCGATGATCTGACGCAACCAGGCATTCTGGCTGTCCCAGGAGTGATACATCATCATCGGCCGCTGGTTGACGGCGTAGAAAGGATATTCCTTCTTATCGATGCGCTGCTGTTCTAAAGGCTCATAGAAATCGGGCAACGGATCGAAGTAGGTTGCCAGACGTTCGCGATCCACCGGATCTTTGGGTTGCGGCCCATCGTAAAGCCCCTGTCCCGCCAAACGGAAGCGCTGGAAAGTCTCAGAATACAATTCGATAACAATAGGATCAGCCGTCGGATTGAAGCCAACGCGCTGCGCCAGCTCCAGATAATCCTTGTTGGCAAAGCGGTAAAAGGCCATGGATTCCGGCAGGTGATACTTGAAGAACCCTTGATTTTCGATATACCGATCCCACTGGTTGGGGTTCGGCTCGCCACGCAGATGGCTATTACCATCCGTGCCGCGCCAACCCGCCAGGAAGCCAATACCCGGCGCCCGCTCATAGTTGATGATGAAGTCTTTATAGTCTGTAAATCGGGGCTCGCCATTCTCTTTGGTGAATGCCGGAAATTTGAGACGACCAGCAATATCCACCATCACTTCCTGCCAGGGCCGCACGTTACGGTCGAGCTGGAGAATGGGATGACGAATGGAGTCACAAATGGCATCCGGCTCCGAAATAGGGCGATCAAGTAGAGAAATGGCGTCGTAGCGCTCCAGATAGGTGGTATCGGGCAGAATCAGATCGCCGAAATTGACCATTTCGGAATGGAAGGCATCCACGACCACGAGGAAGGGGATTTTGTATTCGCCATCGTCGTCCTTAGATTTAAGCATCTCCTGCACGTTAGCCGTGTTCATGGTGGAGTTCCAACTCATGTTAGCCATGAAGAAAATCAACGTGTCGATAGCATAGGGGTCTTTGTTGACCGCGTTGGTGATTACCATGTGCATCAGGCCATGGTTGGCGATCGGTGCTTCCCACGAATACGCCTTATCGATGCGTTTGGGTTGGCCATTTTCGTCGATGACCAAATCCTCCGGTGCCGTGGGGAACCCCAGCGGCAAGGACTTGAGCGGTGTATTGGGTGCGCTGTGTTGGGCTGGCTTGTTGGGTGGTGGTACCGGCTTTGGGTACGGCGCTTTGGAACGGAAGCCGCCGGGGCAATCGATGGTGCCCAGCAAAACCTGGAGCAGATGGATAGCGCGAGCCGACTGCATACCGTTGGAATGGGCAGAGATACCGCGCATGGCATGCATGGACACCGGGCGCCCGATGAATTTGTCGTGTTTGCGACCCGCCCAGTCGGTCCACTCCACTTCGATTTCAATGCTCTCCTTGAAGGCCACATGGGCCATTTCCAGAGCCAGACGCTCAATGGTCTCGGCAGGAATCCCGGTAATCTTGCTGGCATTTTTGGGCGAAAAGCGATCGTCCAGATAACGCTCAGCGAGCACGGACATAACGGTGCGCACGGGTCTCCCGTCTGGCGCGCCATACGCGCCAAAGAGGGCGCCAGTGGAACCGGCTTCCATCCCGTTGGCGAAAGCCTCTTTTTTGAGGTCCCAAATCATGGGATGCCCTTCGGCATCCCGCAGAATCAGGCCATCACCCTTTTTACCGGGGGTATTGACCACGAGGAAGGGTGCATTTGTGTAGCGCAGGAGAAAATCCCAGTCGAACTGTTCGTTCTGCAAGAGTACATGCACCATGGAGAGTGCCAGCAATCCGTCAGTGCCCGGTTTGATTGGCACCCACTCGTCCGCAATAGCCTGATAGCCGGTGCGCGCCGGATTGATACCGACGAATTTACCGCCGCGACGCTTGAGTTTCTCTAGTCCGATCTTCAAGGGATTGGAAGAATGGTCTTCAGCCACCCCCCAAAGCATGAAGTACTTGGTGCGCTCCCAGTCCGGGTCGCCAAACTCCCAGAAGGCATGCCCCAACATATACAGGCCCGCGGTGGCCATATTCACCGAACAGAAGCCGCCATGGGCAGACCAGTTGAGCGTACCGAACTGCTGCGCCCAAAGGCCGGTCAGTGCCTGCATCTGGTCTCGGCCAGTAAAAAAGGCGAGTTTGTTGGGGTCCGTGGCACGAATGTGGGCGAGCCGCTGAGTCAGGGTACCGATAGCTTCATCCCAGGAGATTTCCTCAAACTCACCGGCACCGCGCTCGGTACCCGGCTTACGCCGCAACGGATTACGCAGCTTCCCAGGGGAATACTGCTTCATGATCCCGGCGGAACCCTTTGCACAGAGAACGCCCTGATTGATCGGGTGGTTGCGATTGCCCTGAATAAATCGCACCTTATTGTTCTCTACCGTGACCTTGATGCCACAACGGCAAGCACACATGTAGCAAGTCGTGTATTTAACTTCCTGCTTGCTGTGGTCTTCAAATTCTGTGGCGCTAGCCATCTTGTACCTCGCGTCTGCGTGCACCAAATTAGAAACATCCTGTTATCCCCGGGATGTTGGCGGAGCAGGCCTGATAAAGCAAGTCAGCGTTTTTGATTTTGTAATAAGTAGTCCTTATTTGCTTTGTACCCGACGTGGTGAGTAGCTTAGGGTACCTAATTCCGAGGAGATTCACGCATGAATCGCAACGAGTTCAAAGAACATTCGCGCATTACCGTTTCCTGGAAGGATAGGGAAGGCAAGCTGCGCCCCGGCAATTTCTACGTCTATGCCCTCCTCAAGGACGCCATGATCGTCCGCGCCACGGACAAAGACGGCTTATTACGCAAACTTGCCTTCAGCGACGTGCTGCGCGTGGTGAAGTTTCAGGATGTGGCGCCGCAAGATCGCTACATGATCCCTGATGAGGTCCTGAAAGAGGCAAACTGGAAAGATCGGGATGTGATGGTGCGTTACAGTTCTTCACCAAGCTGCGGCAAGTAAGGTATCAGGCGGAAGGCGGACGGGACGTCTGGTCTCTCTCCCAGAGGCCCGTCTTGCCGCCGTCTTTCCGCAAGAGGCGGATATTTTGCAGCAGCATCCCGCGATCTATGGCTTTGCACATGTCGTAAATAGTAAGCAAACCCACGGAAACCGCCGTGAGCGCTTCCATCTCGACACCTGTCTGGCCGACGCAGCGCACTTCGGTACGGCAAACAATCCGCGCCGGATCATACGCAGGCGTCAATTCGACCTCGACGCCCGTGAGGGGCAGAGAGTGTGCCAAAGGGATCAGTTCCCACGTTTTTTTGGTGGCCTGAATGGCTGCGATGCGTGCTACACCCAGGACATCGCCCTTCCCCATCCGTCCAGATTCTATGCACTCCAGCGTCGCTACCGCCATGACGATTTCGCCCGCCGCCAGTGCCACCCGATTGGTCACCGTTTTCCCGCCGACGTCGACCATGTGCGCTTCCCCAAGCACATTAAAATGACTGAGACTATCGAGACCTGACATAAATCTGGCACTCCTTTTGCTTGATACTATGGACATACGCAACTCAGGAAGCGGACATGACCTTTCCAAAACGCCTCTGGCTGTGGATGATTCTCTTTTTTTTCAGCATCTCTGCACAAGCCGATCTGCGCTTTTTGCTGCCGCCGGTCAGCAGCCCGGCGGTGATGTACGCCGCGTTCACGCCGCTCGCCAAGTATCTGAGCCAGGCAATAGGCCAAAAGGTCACCCTCAGCTTCAGTGCCAACCTGGAAAACTTCTATAATGAGGCCGAGAAACCGACGGCACAGATTGCCCTGTTCTGCCCGATTTCCTATATTCGCACCGCGCATACCGAAGCCTACCGACCACTGGTCGCGGTAACACCCACCCCTGGCGGGAATCATAGTGTGATTGTCGTACGCAAGGATAGCCACATTCATAGGATCCTCCAACTCCGCAACCAGAGCTTCGTGATGGGAGATCCGGCCTGTGCGGCTTCATCGCTGATTCCCCTGTCGCTGTTCCACGAAGTGGGACTCACGCGCAAAAGCTTCAGCACCTTTCGCCAGAGCGGCTCTGACCAAAGCGCGCTGATGGACGTGGCCGCACGTTTCTATGATGCAACGGCCGTGGCAGAAAACGTGGCGGCGCCCTACTTGCGTTCAGGCAGTTTGCGCGTTATCGCCCGCGCTGATGTAGGGCCAGGCGACCTGCTAGCCGCCTCATCCGAGGTTCCGGCGATGATACGATCGCGCCTGACTGCCGCTTTTTTACAGGCTTATCGGGCCGATCCAGCCGCTCTCCATGCTTTGGGTGGGCTGGCTGCGGGCTTTCAGCCCATCAGCGATGAAGACTACAATGTGCTGCGTACGCTCTATAAGGACATACATGGTGTCGCCTTGAATCCCAAGATTCGACAGGAAGCATTGACGCTCGGTATCCCGCCCACGTTCACCCCCCTCTCTGCCTATCGTATTTTTGCGCCGCTGCAAGCGACATTATCTCACATCACCCAGCGCCCTGTCCGAATGGTCATTCCCCGTAATGAGGAGACATATGTCGCAGATGGGCGCAAGGGCCGTTTTGACTTCGCGTTACTGACGCCCAAAATGGTACCGGCGGAGAACAACTGGATGATTCCGCTCGCGGAATCTGTGCCGAACAGACGCGAACAAGGGCTAGCCATCATCGCGCGCGATACCGCGCAGGGGACCAAGTTTAGATTATCCGACCCGCTATCGGTCGCCTACGCCAGCCCCTATTGCAGTGGGAAGTCCATTGTGACGAAAAAGCTGCATAAACTCGCAGACGGACGCACCATCGTGTGGTTGGCCGTAGGATCGGAACGCGCCGTATTCACCCATTTGGCCGACGGCAAAGCGCAATTGGGCGTTGTGCGGGTAGCAACCATCACTGCCCGGGAAAAGGAATTACCCGGAACCTGGTCTATTATACAAAACGGGGGGGATGCGCCAGCCTGGACACTGGCCGCCAATCGGCGGTTGTCGCCGGAGTTGCGCGATCGTGTGGAAAAGAAGATCCTGGCGCTACCCGCAGAGGCCATGAAGGACACGGGCTTTCAGAACTTTAGTTCGCCCAGACCATGAACAGTTCTTTCAAGGACAACCAGGTATCGGCGCTCCGCAGCGCGTCTCCGGACCCGCGTGAGGTAAGCACATTACACACCTTCTTGGCGCACATCCTGCGCAAGTTGACCAGGTCCTATATCGTGGTGGTGCATCCCATTTTGCGGTCTTGGCAGAATATGACCTGGCGTGCCAAGAGCATGGCTTTTGTGCTCTTGCTGGTGGCACTCATCTATCTTTTGATTGCCCTCTTTCTGTATACCTCTGTACGTACGGATCTTACCAGTCAGGTGCAGACTGAACTGATGCGCCTGACTCAGAATCTGGCCAGCGACGCCGCAGATCCGTTGCTCCTCAAAGATGGCGGCAAACTCAGTAAGCTAGCAAACTCCAATAACCCTTTAGTGCGCTCGATCGTGGTGGTCAACCACTTGGGCGTTATTGTCGCCAGCAAGAATATTTCGCAACTGGGGCAGGTCATTCGGCTGCCACTACCCGATATGGCGAATCATCAGACCGATCAGTTTATGGCCCCTATCCTGGCGGGCGGGCATCGCCTCGGGGCTGTCTGGGTGAATAGCGACCGCCAGCAAATTGCTGAACTGGTCAACCAACGATTGAATCGCACGACCAGCCGTTTGCTGATACTTGGCTTGATTACAGCTTTACTGGGTTTACTGGGTGCTTACCTGGTGAGTTTGGCAATGACGCGTCCGGTACTGCGGCTCCTTGGCGAGATTGAGAATATGGGAGCACGGCTAGGCCTTGAGGAGCGCCCGACAATACCGTGCCAACCCCTGTCCGGTGATGAATTGCATCGCCTGGAACGTGCTTTTCGCCTGACAGAACAACGTCTCAAAGAGCACCTAACGGAACTTCGGCAGCTACATCAACGCCAGCAGGCCATGCAATGTATGGCCACTATCGGTGAGATGTCGGCGCAGGTAGCGCATGAAATTCGCAATGCCTTGTCATCTCTGCGCGGTGCCGCACGCTACCTGGTACGCCATGGGAATGAGGAAAATCAAGGGGATTTCATTTGCATCATTGAAGAAGAAGTACAACGCCTCTACGACATGACTCAGGGCTTTCTCGATTTTGGCAGGCCCTATGCCGCCATGCCCGTGGACATAGAAATCCACAGTTTGCTGAAACATAGCGTACAGCGCCACAGCATCGATCTGGAGGCTAAAGCCATCGCTATTTCTGTGGATTGCCCTCCGTCGCTACACGCACTGCTCGACCCATCGCTGATCGGGCAGGCACTCAGTAACCTGCTCCTCAATGCCATAGATGCCCTGCCACCAACAGGTGGGCATATCTTCCTTTACGCAGAGTCGCTGCCATACTACCAACTCAATATTGGTGTCCGCGATAACGGTCCTGGCATACCCGATGAAAAACACAGCACTATTTTCAAGCCTTACGTCACCACCAAAACCAAAGGCAGCGGACTCGGGCTGGCCGTGGTTACCAAAATCATGATGGTGCATGATGGTGGGGTAGAACTACGCTCCACAACAAGCGGAGCAGATTTTGTCCTGCATTTGCCGCTGCGTCTCCCCCGCTCAGGTCAAAAATAGGTTAAGTTAGAGCCATTCGAAATTCAGCAGCGAGTAGTCCATGACAAATCCTGTATTGATTGTAGAAGACGAAAAGAATCTGCGCCGGGTACTTGTCGCGGTCCTAGAGGCAGAGGGCTACCCGACCATCGCCGCGGAAAATGCCGAAGAAGCTTTGGGCATGATACAGACCAAGCATCCCGCCCTGGTTCTGAGCGATCAGCGACTACCCGGACTGTCGGGAACAGATCTGTTGCGCCGGATTAAGGAAACGCACCCAGAGATCCCAGTCATCATCTCCACGGCCTACGGAGAGATTGAACAGGCCGTAGAAGCCATCAAGGCGGGGGCAGAGCATTATCTGACCAAGCCGGTCGATGAAGGCGAGCTGATTGCCCTCATCCGCCAGACTTTGGCTCGGCACGGGGAATCTCTGCCCCCGCTGCACCGGGAGTTGCGCCGATATGGCCTGATTGGCGTGAGCCGCGCCATTGAGACGTTATTGGAGACCATTGATCTGGTAGCACCGGCGCCATCAAACGTACTCATCACCGGAGAATCCGGTACCGGGAAAGAGCTGGTTGCGCGCGCACTGCATCAGGCATCGCCACGGGCCGAACAGCCTTTTGTCGCGTTCAACTGCGGTGCCATTCCTCTGGAACTGGTGGAAAGTGAGATTTTTGGCTATGAGCGCGGCGCTTTTACCGGCGCCACCCGAGCTCAGGCGGGCAAGTTGGAAATGGCGGCCAGTGGCACGCTCTTCCTCGACGAGGTCGGTGATATGCCACTGCCCATGCAGGTCAAGATGTTACGTGCCTTGCAGGAACGGGAATTTACCCGCCTCGGCACCCATCAGCCCCAACGCCTTGCGGCCCGCATCGTCGCGGCCACACATGTTGATCTTGCGAAGGCAGTTAGTGAAGGCCACTTTCGTGAGGACCTGTACTATCGCCTCAATGTGATTCCGCTCCTTATCCCACCGTTGCGTCAGCGACAAGCCGATATCGCACCTTTGGTACACCATTTTCTGCGCCAAATTTGTACGGTTATCGGTCGGGATCCCATGGTCACCATCGCTCCAGACGCCCTAGCCGCCCTGGAGGCATATGAGTGGCCAGGGAACATCCGTCAACTCGAGAATCTTCTGGAACGAATGGTTGTCCTCAATCGCCATGGCCACCTCCAGCGGAGTGATCTACCCACCGAAATCGCCCGACACCAAAGCGATAACGCTTTCCCTACTTCTAGCAGTCCGTTCGACCTGCCGGCGCTCGAGCGCCAAACCGTACTCAACGCGCTCGAAAAGACCCGGTTCAACCAGAGCCAGGCGGCGGTTCTCCTGGGAATCAGCCGCAAACAGTTGCGCACCAAAATGAAAAACATCGGACTTCTGGGTGATCAGGATGGTGAAGACGACACCATCGACACCTGATGGAAGCAATAAACGGGACACGCCATAACGAACTGGCCCTTTTGGCGCAGCAGAAGCCACCCGGAATGCACCACACGACGCTCCCGCAATCGGCGCTGCCGATCCCAGATAACAGGAATTCAACCCGACGCCCCACGCCTCTTTCATAACTTGAATTAAAACAGCCTGATTTTATCTGGTGTTCAACCCCCTGCGTCGGGACATCCCCCACATCATCGACGACAATAGCAATTGTCGCCCGGCAGCAAACGCGCAAACCTTCTCTGGCATGAAAGCTGCTAGATATTATTGCCGCACCCGTGGAATTTTTAGCGTCAGAGGAACATATTAATGAAGCGCAGCTTGCGTCGACTTGTCAACCTGATGTTACTGGCTGGCTCTTCATCCGCTCTGCCTTTTGGGGTAAATACGTACACCACCGTCGCTGATTCCACGATCCATAATATTGAGGCTGGCGCACTATCGCCGTTGATCGTGCAAAAAGAACTGGCCTGCCTGTCATGCGCGCCATGGCGGGGTATGTAGGCGCGGCATGGTCCATAAAGGGAATCAGCTTTCCACAGCGGTTTCGGAGTCAGGTAAAGATTGACCTATATTTCTCGGTATTCTGAAAATCTGTTCCCTTACGCATGGTACCAGGATTTGGCAAAAATGTGGTCTTTGAATCAAACCAGAGAACAAACTTAAGGAGATTTTTTGTGATGAATAAAACGATACATAGACGCCAGTTTTTGGGTACCACCCTAGCCACTGGGGCGGTCGCCGCCGCAGCGGGAATCGGCCTGATAAAGCCCCGACTGGCCTTTGCAGATAATGTACCGGGCTGGCCCGCCAAGGCCTTTGACGCCAAGGTCCTTAAAGATGCCATGAGCAATACCATAGGCAAAACACAAGTGGCTGTTTCATCCAAGGTTAAACTGACTGCACCCTCTATCGCCGAAAACGGTGGTGCAGTACCCGTCACTATCGAAATTGATTCGCCGATGACCGCCGATGACTATATTGCCACGGTTTACTTGTTCGTGGATCACAATCCGACCCCCCTTACCAGCCAGTTTACCTTCACCCCGGCTTGCGGACAGGCTTATATTCAGGAACGCATCAAGATGGCCAAGACGGATAACGTCCGCGTGGTAGCAAAAACCAACAAAGGTGAATTCATGGCCTCAGCACCGCGTGAAGTCAAAGTCACTATCGGCGGTTGCGGCGGTTAATTCAGAAAAACCCCAACTTTATAGAGGATATCATTCATGTCAAAGAATATCGGTAACCCAATGATTCGCATGGAAAGCAATGCAAAAAAAGGGGAGATTATCGAAGTGCGGTCATTGATCATGCACCCTATGAGCACCGGCCTGATGAAGGATAAGGCGGGTAAGATTATTCCCGCTCATATCATCCAGACGGTAAATATTACGTTCAATGACAAACCACTCCTGGATATCGACTGGAGCACCGCAGTGAGCGCCAATCCCTACCTGGCCTTTAAATTACGTGCGGAAGACAGCGGCACTCTGAAGATGGTCTGGAAAGACAACAAAGGTGGGGTTTGGAGCGCCGACGCCAAACTGACCGTAGCCTGATTTTGTGCGTACCGTCCGGAAATCTCTAGCCAATATCAAACGGCAGTGTCGATATGAGTACGTTGCAGATCAATCTTACCCCCTTTTCGAGGGCTGTCGATATCGGGAGAAAGCGCTTACTTCCCGACCCGTCTGGTCACATGATCTGCCGAGAACACACTGCAAAAACATATGCAAGGATGCGACAAAAAAGCAGGGACGGCACCGGAAAGCATGGACTATTGCAATCCGGAACATTTTATGGGCCGTTTAAGTACCGGCATCAGGATCAATGTTCCGGCTATCGGCCCACATCTAAGCCGCCGGGCGACAACTCTTCCTCTGGAACTGCTCCCCTGGAACAACCAACTAACGGGAAATACAAATATGAATATACGCAAGTCGATTCCATTCATACCAGCCACCCTCCTATGCAGTGCATTGTTATTTTGCGGGCCTGCGGCCGCCGCAAGCATTGCGGCACCGGTGTCCGGGATGCCAGCCATCAATACCAGTACCCCCCTCTACATCGTGAATGTGCAAAAGGGGGTTACCCCTGCACAAATAAAGATGGGAATCCAGAGTGGTGCGGAGGCAGAGAACATGAATCTCGTAGGTTCTCTGGATGTTCAGCAGGGGCTCAAAGCACGCGGCATCAAGAACAGCCAGCCTTATGTTATCTATGAGGTATGCAATCTGGTGTTGGGAGCTAAAATTCTCAAAACCACTCCAGAATTCGGAGCCTTTGCACCCTGTAAAATTGTGATGTATGAACAGGGAGGTCAACTTAAACTTATGACCTATTTACCCACCTATGCCCTGCGATACTTTCCGAAAAATGCCGAGTCCGCGAAGGTCGCCAATGAATTGGATCGGCAGATCATTACAGTGATGAAGCAGGCCGCGGCTGGTGGGCTTTAAGCACTATTGGAGGATTTCATGAATTTAGGAAGACGTGACTTTTTGCAGTTGATGGGCATTGCAGGTGCCGCAAGCTTCTTTTCGCCCGGTGCTGCGCAATCTGCTTGGGGTGCTGATGCTGATCCCTATGAAATTCCCGACTATGGTAATGTGACTTTATTACACATGACTGATTCCCATGCCCAGCTTTTACCGGTCTGGTGGCGGGAACCCGATACGAATATCGGTGTTGGGCCTGCGCTTAACCAAACGCCCCATCTTTGTGGGAAATGGATGCTGGACTATTATGGAGTAGCCACACCGGCATCCAACGAATATGCCTATTCTTGCCTCGACTATGACACCCTGGCCCACAAATATGGGAAAATTGGCGGTTATGCTCACATCGTCAGCCTGGTTAAGCGGTACCGGGCGCAACGCGGAGACAAAGTACTCATGTTGGACGGTGGCGATAGCTGGCAGGGTTCTGCAACCAGCCTCTGGACCAAAGGCGCAGATATGGTCGGTGCCCAGAACTTACTTGGCGTTGACGATTTTGTCGGTCACTGGGAGTTCACCTACGGTCAAGATCAGGTGGAACATCTGGTCAAAACCGAACTGAAGGCAAACTTTCTGGCACAGAATATCTTTAGCAATACCTGGCAGGAACTAGTATTCAAGCCCTACCACATTCATGAGGTAAGCGGACGCAAAATCGCGGTGATCGGTCAGGCTTTTCCGTTCACGCCCATCGCCAATCCCAGGCATTTTATGCCGGACTGGGGCTTCGGCATCCACACCGAACATATGCAAAAAATGGTAACGGAATGCCGTGAACAACATCATGTTGATCTGGTCGTCGTACTCTCTCACAATGGCGCTGATGTAGATAAAAAAATGTCGTCTCTGGTGAACGGTATCGACATCATTCTTGGCGGGCATACTCACGATATTATGGGCCCAAAGCCATTTATGGTGAATAAAACCCTGATCATAAATACCAGCACAAACGGCAAAATATTGGCCCGATTTGATCTGGATGTGGGTAAAGGCAAGCTGAATGGCTGGCGTTTCCACTATCTGCCGGTATTCTCTAACCTGATCAAAGAGGATGCTGAAATGTCCGCATACATTCAAAAGGTCCGCGCGCCTTACAAAGATAAACTTGCGCAGCCTTTGGCGATCACCGAAAGCCTCCTCTATCGGCGTGACAATTTTAACGGCACTTTTGACCAATTGATCTGCAACGCGTTGTGTGAAGAAATGGACTGTGAAGTGTCTTTCTCACCGGGATTCCGCTGGGGTTACTGTAAGCTTCCAGGCGAAACCATCACCATGGAGGATGTGATGGGACAAACTGCCATCACTTATCCCCAGGTAACCGTTAATACCTATACAGGCGAAGAAATCAAAAACATCATGGAACAGGTCGCTGATAATATTTTCAACCCCAACCCTTATTATCAACAAGGTGGAGACATGATTCGGGTCGGCAATATTCAATACGATTTCGATCCTGATGAAAAGATTTATCACCGCTGCAGCAACATGCGGGTTGGCGGTAAATCCATATCAGCCACTAAAAAGTATAAAGTGGCCGGATGGGCATCCATGAAGCCCGTGGAGGGTAAACCCATTTGGGAAGTTTTCGCCCATTGGCTACAGTCCAAAAAGCAGGTGCGCGTAGACAAACTGGATCTGCCAGCGCTCAACAAAGATATGGCCAACAACCACGGCATTGCCTTCCCGAAGTCCTACGATTTATAAACTTCGTTGCAGATAACACGCGTAACGCACCGGCGCTCAGCGCCGGCTTTCTTGTGCCCGTCGTGCTGATTTCTGTCGAACACTCAGCCTGCTCGGCGTCCACCAAAGGTTCAGACACACCTCAAAACGGATGCTGTGGCCCATCCATCCACAGGCTTCATGGCTTTGGTCTCGGCCATTGCTCATGCTAGACTGCCCCATGCACATGGCTTGTTGCGGATGCAGTGACCTTACTGTCCCTTCGAAGCGCTTTCTTCCACTTTCAGCAAGGCTTTCAACTTGATGATATTCAAAAGAATTCTTGGGATTTTCTCCACCGATCTCGCCGTGGACCTGGGCACTGCCAACACCCTGATTTACGTGCGCGGCAAGGGTATCGTGCTGTCTGAACCCTCCGTAGTAGCCATCCATACCGGGCGACATGGGGCCACCAGTCGTCGGATGTATGTCGGGGAAGAAGCCAAACGTATGCTGGGTCGCACACCAGCAAATATTACGGCAATCCGACCCCTGAAAGACGGCGTGATTGCCGATTTCCAGATTACCGAAGCCATGCTCAAGCACTTCATCAGACGTGTGCACCATCAACGCTTCCTGAGCCCAAGCCCGCGGATTATCGTCTGTGTACCCTATGGAGCAACGCAAGTAGAACGGCGAGCCATCCGCGAGTCGGCGATGAGTGCGGGTGCACGTGAAGTACACCTGATTGAAGAGCCGATGGCGGCCGCCATCGGGGCCGGGATGCCCGTTGCGGAACCAACCGGCTCTATGGTGGTGGATATTGGCGGTGGCACCACCGAAGTCGGTGTCATCGCGTTGGGTGGAGTGGTCTACTCCCAGAGCGTACGTGTCGGTGGCGACAAAATGGATGAGGGGATCGTCAACTACATCCGTCGCAATTACGGCATGCTGATTGGCGAGACTACCGCCGAAGAGATCAAGAAAAAGGTGGGCTGCGCCTATCCCGGTCAGGAAGTACGCAGCATGGAAGTACGCGGACGCAATCTCGCTGAAGGCGTTCCACGGACTTTCACGATTACCAGCAATGAAATTCTTGAAGCCCTTCAGGAGCCATTAGGTGCAATTGTCGGCGCCATCAGACTCGCGCTGGAGCAGACCCCCCCCGAACTCGCTGGCGATATCGCTGAACGGGGCATGGTGTTGACCGGCGGTGGCGCCCTCCTCCGCGATCTGGATCGCCTGATCATGGAGGAAACAGCACTACCGGTCATCGTTGCGGAGGATCCGCTAACCTGCGTGGCGCGGGGCAGCGGCCGGGCGCTCGAAGAGCTGGAACTGCTGGGTGAGGTGTTTGCTGACGATTAAGCTTACGGCCCTTCCTGAGCTACCATGCCTGCATTGTTTTT
>NZ_JAAZTY010000005.1 GCF_018854775.1 Acidithiobacillus ferriphilus
AGAGTGTCGCCGCGAGCAGCGGCGCAACCTGCCGCTCTGCCAGACTCAGAAAGGTGTTGCGCGAACTGTAGGCGAGCCCGTCGGGCTCTCTCTGTAGGGGCCCCGGCAAGACCTGCACATTGAGGTTCAAGTCAGACAGCATCTGCTGAACGATACGCAGTTGTTGATAGTCTTTCTCGCCAAGAACGAGTATTTCTGGTGAGGCCATATGCAGCAGCTTGTTGAGTACGGTGCAGACCCCGACGAAGTGACCGGGACGGCTGGCCCCGCAAAGCACCGTGCTCAAGCTGCGCGGCGGCATAACGACGCTGATATCCTGACGCCCCCGCGGATACATCAATCCGTCATCAGGGGTAAATACGGTCTGGCAACCCGCTTCTTGCAGGCGCTGCAAATCCTGATCCAGGGTGCGCGGATAATTCGCAAAGTCCTCCTGGGGTCCGAACTGCAACGGATTGACGTAGATACTGACCAGCACCTGTTCGGCCCGGGTGGCGGCGAGTTTCACCAGCGCGAGATGTCCATCGTGCAGATTGCCCATGGTGGGCACCAGGGCCAGGGTGCCACGCAGATTTTGGCGCCATTGGCGCAGGCCGGCAATATCCTTGAATATCGCCATGTCAGCACTTACGACGCGGCGGGAACCCGTTGTTGCCCACGTCCCGCACATACTCGGCGAGGGCATCACGCATGATCTGGCTGCCTTCAATATAACGCCGTGCAAAGGGTGGGCTTTTCGCGCTGATCCCCAGCAGATCGTGCATCACCAGCACCTGGGCATCGGTATCCGGCCCGGCCCCGATGCCGATTGTGGGTATGGCGATATCGCGGGTGATATCCGCCGCCAGCGCATCGGGGACCGCTTCCAAAACGACGAAGCGGGCGCCCGCCTCCGCCAGTGCCCCGGCATCAGCCTGTAAGCGGCGCGCACTATCCGCGTCGGTACCCTGCTGTTGAAAACTGCCCCACTGCCGCACCCGCTGGGGAGTCAGGCCGATATGGGCGCAGATATTGACGCCCCGCTCCGCGCAGAAGGCCACCGTAGGCGCCATCTCCGCACCACCTTCCAGTTTGATGACGTCGGCACCGGCGCGCAGCAGGGTTGCCGCCGCATCCCAGGCCTGTTCCGGACCCTTTTCGTAAGTCCCGAAGGGCAGGTCGGCAAATACCAGGCAGTCCCCAGCTCCCCGCACCACCATCCGGGTGTGATAGGCCATCTGCTCCAACGTAACGCCGAGGGTGTCGTCGGCACCGGTGACCACCATGCCGAGAGAATCACCTACCAGTACGCCATGCACCCCCGCTGCCGCCGCGCAACAGGCGAGAGGATAGTCATAGGCCGTAACCACGGCGCGTTTGATGCCGTTTTGCTTGTCCTGCACCCAGCGGGCAATTTTCTTATGCATCTCGCTCCTCAGCCTCTTTCAAGCGATACCTGACTGTGTCGATCAACTGCTCAGTGTGCCGCGGATTGTGGACAAAATCCACCTGCGCCGAGTCGATATTCAGGCAGGGCCAGGAATAGTCCGCCTGCCACGCATGGTAAGCCGTCTGCACTCGCGCCAGATAATCCGCCGTTAGTGCCTGTTCGTAGGCGTCTCCACGGGCCCGGATGCGCTCCAGCAGGATCGGTAGTGGTGCCTCCAGGAAGATCATCAGGTCTGCCGGTGCGGGATGGTAGTCCAGAGCCACGCGCAAGGCGTGGAAAAGACGAAGTTCTTCTGTATCCAGGGTAAAGGGGGTAAAAATTTCGTCTTTGCGCGCACTGTGATCGCTGATGACCCAATGCTGATTGCCGAGATGCTGCCACTGTGTCCGGCGTTGCATTAAAAACTGCAACTCTGTTGCCAGTGCTGCGCCCGGGCCCTGGTAGAAACGGCAGAGAAAGGGGTTCTGGGCGGGTGTTTCGAGAATGAGTCGTCCACCCAAGGCATGGCCCAGTTGCCGTGCCAGACTGGTCTTGCCAGCGCCCATCGGACCTTCAATACTGATGATACGGGGATTGGTCATGCTTGGGCAGAACGAGCGTTGCACGCGGACGTTTCCCAAACGCTGTCAGGAATACAGGTAATGGATTGCCCGGCTACGGCAGGCAGATGATCGGCGATGCATCCGCAGCCGGAAATGATCAATTCCGGATCAAACTCGGCAAGGGGGATAAGCACGAAGGCCCGCTCGTGCAGACGGGGATGGGGCAGGGTGAGCTCCGGATCCGTAGAATGGGTGGTCCCGTAACTCAGCAGGTCGAGGTCCAGCACTCGTGGACCCCAGTAAATTTCATCGGCGCGACGGCGTCCAGCGGTTGCCTCCAGAGTTTGCAGATGGCTGAGGAGGGCGCGGGGTTGCAAAGCAGTTTGCAGGCGGGCGACCGCATTGACGAACGCAGGCTGGGTGATGCCGCCCACAGGTGCTGTCTGGTAGAGACGGGACTGCCACAGGAGGGTACTTTCCGGTACGGCGGCCAGGGCCTCCAGCGCATGTCGCACCTGTGCCACGGGCAGGTCCAGGTTGCTGCCAATACTGATCCAGGCAATTACGGTTGGATGGACGGCAGGATGCCTTGTCTGATAAGCCATTGTCGGGCGGTTTCCTTGTCTTTAATCGCGCCATCCAGGCGGGCATCATGCAGGTGGCGCAGTACCTTACCAAGCTGTGGGCCGGGCGCCAAGCCCATGGCTTGCAGATCCTTGCCATTGAGCGGTGATGTCAGGCCACGTTGTTTCAGCAAGTAGTAGCGACCACTTTTGGTGATGGTATCGGTTTCCGGATACTCTGCAAGTAGCGCCAGTATGCCTGGCAGCGACAGCGATTCCCATAACTGCGCCACTGCACTGGGGTGACTTGCCTTCGCCAGGGCTGCCGGTATTTCTGACAGTCGGTGCAGATCGTTCAGAATATAACGCCCATCGGTCACCGGCCAATAGTGTAAGCGTTTCTCCGCCGCCCAGGGGATATCCCGCCAGAGTATAGTCAGCAAAACGGCCGCGTCGCAAAGTTTCTCGTCAGGGAAGTGGCGGTGAAACCAGTGGATTTCCTGTTGACCACGACGTATTTTGGCAAGGAGAGGCTCTACTTCCAGTGGAGTCGGGCGCAACAGTGGCCATAACTGCCAGGCACCCAGCTCTTCCAAGGCCGCAGGGAGGTCGGTGAGTTCGAGCAGATACTTCAACTCACGCCATAACCGCGCGCCGCTGAGTCGAGCGAAAATATTCTGGGTTAATGCCTCCTCCAGCAGGTCACGCGTGCTGGCTTCCAGTTGGAGTTGGAAACGCACGGCGAAACGGAGTCCTCGCAGGATACGAGTGGGGTCGTCCAGAAAAGAATGGGGATGGAGCACACGCAGCAGACGCCGCTGGAGATCTGTACGGCCTCCGTAGGGATCCAGAAATTCGCCAAATTTTTCCGGATCCAGGGAGATGGCCATGGCGTTGATGGTGAAATCACGGCGGATCAAGTCTGCCTGGATGGCAGCAGGTTGCACCTCAGGCAGCGCGGCTGGCGCTGGATAATGTTCTATCCGGCAACGCGCCAGATCCAGCTGGAAGCCATCTGGGTACCGGAGAATAGCGGTGCCAAAATGCGGATGATAGGTGCATTGCGCGCCGGATAGCTCCGCGGAACAAGCCTCGGCGACGGCGCGGACATCCCCCTCAATGGCCAGATCGATATCTGGCATGGGGTGGTTTTGCAGAAAATCGCGGACGCAGCCGCCGACAAGATAGGCCGGTGTGCCGAGGTTCGCGGCAATCCTGCCGATGCCGTGCAGGCGCCGGAGCAGCGCGTCTCCCCATTGCTGTCGCAGCATCTGGTGAATTTGTGTGGCGGGTAATGGGCCTGCACTTGGAGTGGTACTCTGTGCATCCAGAGAGCCTTCTCCCATGGAAATGCGGGGATCCGGATTAATCGCTGTCGGTCTGTCCGTCGTCATGGCTGTCATCCGCGCCGCCCTGACCAGGACGATTACCGCGCCGTCGCCGTCGCCGGGGACGGCGACGTGATGTTGCTGGGAGTGGCCCCAGTGCCGCTTCCTGTCCGGTTTCTTCGAGGCGAGCCCGTTCGATGAGGATACGTCGACCATCATGATCTGCGGTCTGGAATTGTTCCCACCATTCCACCAAGGTAGCCGATATTTCGCCGCTCTGACTGCGCAGACTCAGGAAATCAAAGGCTGCACGAAAGCGCGGATGGGCGAGCAGCGCGTGAGGGCGACGTCCACCGCGCCGCATGAAACGCGCCTGCAAATCCCATATTTCGCGCATAGGCAGAGCGAAGCGACGAGGGACAGAAACACGCCCAACGCATTCCTGCAGCACGTCGCTGGCGGCTTGCTGCAGGGCGACCGTTGCAGGTTTGCCCTGTTGTTCGAGCAACCGGCATTGCTCTTGCAAGGCGGGCCAGAGCAATGCGGCAAAGAGAAATGCGGGAGTTACCGACTTGCCGTCACGTACCCGCGTATCGGTACCCCCCAGCGCGCCTTGCAACAACGTACGTGCCGCGCTGTATTCCGCATGGTCGAGGAGCACGTCCACCTGCGGAAACAAGGCGGCAAATAGCCCCTGCTGGCGCAGGTGTTCGAAACTGGTCTGCGCGTTACCATTCAAAAAAAGTTTTAGTGTTTCTTCAAACAGCCGCGCCGAGGGCACCTCCTGCAGGCGCTCGCGGCAGGCCGCTATGGGCGCCTGGGCGGCTGTATCCATGATGAATCCCAGCTTGGCAGCAAAGCGAACGGCCCGCAGCATCCGCACCGGATCTTCCCGGTAACGCTGCTCTGGATCACCAATGACGCGCAGCCGACCGGCTTGCAAATCTTCCATGCCTGTGGAGAAATCCAGAATGCTGCGGTCAGCGATGTTGTAATAGAGTGCGTTGGCGGTGAAATCCCGGCGCCGGGCGTCTTCCTCAAGTGAACCATAGACATTATCTGCCAATATGCGCCCTGTTTCGCTGCGCTCACTGGCCTCGTTTGCCTTGCCGTTCGCGCCGCCGCGAAAAGTGGCTACCTCGATGATCTCGTGACCAAACTGTACGTGCACCAAGATGAAGCGTCGACCAATGAGGCGGGCGTTGCGCCGAAACAGTTTGCGGACCTGCTCCGGGTGCGCGTCCGTTGCGACGTCGAAATCCTTAGGTTCCCGTCCCAGCAGCAGATCACGGACACTGCCGCCGACCAGATAGGCCTGAAAGCCGGCGCGATGCAGGCCATTGAGGACCTGCAAGGCGCCTTCGCTGATCTGCCGCCGCGAAACGTTGTGCTCGTTACGTGGCGTTACCCGTGCACCGGGGATGCCGGGTGATAGCGGCGGGGGAGCCGCCACCGTTTCGACGGCAGAATCTGGCAGGTTTAACTGCTTGGTAATAAAGTCTTTTATGGATACCAAGGGTTGTCTCTGGGTTGGTGGAACGTAATCTGGGCGACAGTGTACCTGAAAAGTTGTGGAAAAGCAGCGTTTGCCGGGAGGCGCATGTAGCTGGTAATGTCCCATATCCAGGGACAAAAACTACCGAGCCGACCATAAGATTTGATTATGGAAAGTGACGCGATTTATTGCGCTGTAATTTAGTTGCGGTGTAATTTTGGAAAATGGATGTAATATTGCGTCACGCAAAGTCTATTTATGGTCATCTGCTTGAATCGTGTTGGGTGTATTGACTATTCCCCAAGCCTGTTTGACCAGATACACCGGTCTTTGCTTGCTTTCCTCATAGATCCGGCCGAGGTATTCACCGATCACACCTAGGGCCATGAGCTGTACGCCACTCAAGAATAATAAGGTAACCATTATGGATGGATACCCTTTTACCGGATTTCCATATGCAATAGTGCTGATTATCAGCCAGATGGCATAAAGAAAGGCCAGTAACGAAACCAGAAAGCCCAGATAGGCAGCGAGCTGCAGGGGCACCTGGCTAAAAGAGGTGATGCCTTCTACGGCAAAATTCCATAGTTGCCAATAATTCCAAGTGGTCCTTCCCGAATGGCGCGGCTCGCGATGGTAATAAATGTTCGTGCTGCGAAAGCCAACCCAGGCAAACAAACCCTTCATGAAGCGCCGACGCTCGGGGAGCGCTTGCAGGGCGTCCAGAACCGAGCGGGAGAGCAGTCGGAAATCACCGGTATCGGGTGGTATCTCCACCTCGCTCATGCGATTGATAACCCGATAAAAAACATGGGCCGAGGCACGTTTTAACCACGATTCTCCTTTGCGGGAAAGGCGCACGGCGTTAACCACATCAAACCCCTTCCGCCATTGAGCGAGTAGTTCGGGGATCAGTTCGGGGGGGTCTTGCAGGTCAGCATCCAGCGGGATGGCGGCATCGCTCAGAGTGGCGTCGAGCCCCGCGGTAAGCGCCGCCTCTTTTCCGAAATTCCTTGATAAGTCAATAATTTTTATCCGTTTATCCCGGCTGTGCAGGGCGATTAATTGTAGTAGTGTGTCATCGCTGCTGCCGTCATTGACACAAATTATCTCCCAGGGCTCGCTAGTTTGTTCCATGACCGCGCGGATGCGTGTATAGAGCGTTCCTAGATTTCCGGATTCGTTGTGACAGGGGATGATGATGGAAACCGTCATATCAGTTTTAGATTCGAGTTATCGCGGAGTTGACCAGACCGGAAAGCTACAAGACTGGGTCTGCCGCGTCAAACGAGGCTGGAAAAAAGGTGTTTGCTTGGGTATAGTGCGGGATGCCTTTAGCCATGGAGCTGGTAGATCCCAGCCGGCCCCCTCCTTGTTTAGGTGAATCACGATGCAATTGATTGGTGAAGCCCTCACTTTTGACGATATTCTTCTCGTCCCCGCCCATTCGGAAGTGCTCCCCCGCAATGTGCAAATTGCGACCCAGCTCAGTCGCCGCATCAGCCTGAATATTCCACTGCTCTCGGCGGCGATGGATACGGTGACTGAGGCCGCCATGGCCATTGGGATGGCGCAAGAGGGAGGTATCGGCATCATTCACAAAAACATGTCGCCGGACCAGCAGGCAGCGCTCGTGCGGCGGGTCAAAAAGTTCGAGTCAGGGATCATCAAAGATCCCATTACCACCCGCGCCGATGTGAGTATCCGCGAGGTATTGCGGATAATGTCCGAGCATGGGATTTCCGGCGTTCCGGTGGTGGATGGCGAGCGCCTGGAGGGTATTGTGACCCACCGTGATCTGCGCTTTGAAACACGCATGGATGCTCCGGTAAGCAGTGTCATGACCCCGCGCGAGCGTCTGGTTACAGTACCGGAAGGCACCAGTCTGGATGCGACGAAGGCCTTGCTGCATCAGTATCGTATCGAAAAAATGCTGGTGGTTAATGAACGCTTTGAGTTGCGCGGGCTAATCACGGTCAAAGACATCCGCAAGGCCATAGAACACCCCCTGGCCTGCCGTGATGGACAAGGTCGTCTACTGGTGGGCGCAGCGGTGGGCGTTGGTGAAGGTACTGACGCGCGGGTACAGGCACTGGCTGAAGCAGGGGTGGATGTCATCATCGTCGATACCGCCCATGGTCACAGTCAGGGAGTGCTGGACCGGGTACGCTGGGTGAAAGATCATTTTCCGGAAGTGGATGTGATCGGCGGCAATATTGCTACCGCGGAAGCGGCATTGGCATTGGTGAAAGCGGGCGCTGACGCCGTCAAGGTAGGTATCGGGCCCGGTTCCATCTGTACCACCCGCATTGTTGCCGGTGTCGGTGTGCCGCAGGTCACGGCTATCAGTAATGTGGCGGACGCGCTGGAGGGTACCGGCGTATCGCTCATTGCCGATGGTGGTATCCGCTTTTCCGGGGACTTCGCCAAGGCTTTGGCAGCGGGGGCGCATACGGTTATGGTGGGCGGTTTGCTGGCGGGCACCGATGAGGCACCGGGGGAAATCGAACTCTACCAGGGCCGCTCCTACAAGGCTTATCGTGGTATGGGGTCTTTGGGCGCGATGCAACAGGGTTCTGCCGACCGCTATTTTCAGGATGCCAGCCCGGAAGCGCCGAAGCTGGTGCCGGAAGGGGTGGAGGGCCGGGTTCCCTACAAGGGGCCGGCCGGACAAGTCATTCATCAACTCCTCGGTGGCTTGCGCTCCAGCATGGGTTACTTGGGCGCGGAGGATCTGTCGGCCCTGCGCAGCCGTGCCCGCTTCATCAAAATTACCCAGGCGGGTGTGCGCGAGAGCCATGTTCATGATGTGAATATCACCAAAGAAGCGCCTAATTACCGGGTGGATTGAAGCATGCAAGAACGCATTCTGATTCTCGATTTTGGTTCACAGTTTACCCAGCTTATCGCGCGGCGGGTGCGCGAGGCCCACGTCTATTGTGAAATTCATCCCTATAACATGCCACTGGCAGACATCCAGACCTGGGCGCCTCAGGGGATTATTCTGTCCGGCGGACCGTCCTCGGTGCATGATGCTGATGCGCCGACGGTTGAACTGGGCCTATTTGCCTTGGGTCTGCCGATCCTGGGTATTTGTTACGGTCTGCAATTGATGGCGCAGTTGCTGGGTGGACGGGTGGGTAAGGCGGAGCATCGGGAATATGGTCGGGCGCATATCCAGATCAAAGAGGCGGTTGGCCCTTTGCTACCCTTTGGTGCTGCCGGTGACGCCGAAGAGGTTTGGATGAGTCATGGTGACCGGATTGAATCCATGCCCGATGGTTTCCGGGTGCTGGCCAGCAGTGCCAATTCGCCGCTGGCGGCGATCGGTGATCCAGTCCGTCACTTCTACGGCGTGCAGTTCCACCTGGAGGTGGCCCATACGCCTCGCGGTGCGGAGATGCTCACCGCCTTTGTGCGTGGCGTTTGCGGATGCGCCGGTGAGTGGACCATGCACTCCTACGTGGATACGGCAGTGGCGACGATCCGCGCCCAGGTGGGTAAGCGTCGGGTTATTGCCGCGCTTTCCGGCGGAGTGGATTCGGCTGTGGCTGCGGTGCTCATTCATCGCGCTATCGGCGAGCAGATCACCTGTATTTTTGTGGATAACGGTTTGCTGCGCTTTGGCGAAGCGGAGAAGGTGGCTACTGTATTCCGCAATTATTTCCAGATTCCCCTGCAGGTGGTCGACGCTCGTCAACGTTTTCTGGAAGTGCTTGCGGATGTTACCGATCCCGAAAAGAAGCGCAAAGCCATCGGTAATTTGTTCATCGAGATTTTTGAGGAAGAGGCGAAGCAGTTGGAAGGTGTCGACTTTTTGGCACAGGGTACCCTGTATCCCGACGTGATCGAGTCCATTTCCTTTAAGGGCCCGAGCGCAACCATTAAGTCCCACCATAACGTGGGTGGCTTGCCGGAGCGTATGCACCTGCAACTGGTCGAGCCTTTACGTGAGCTGTTCAAGGACGAAGTGCGGGAATTGGGCCGTGAGTTGGGCATGCCCGAAGATGTTGTTCGTCGTCAGCCGTTCCCCGGACCGGGCCTCGCGATTCGTTGTTTGGGAGCGATTGACGAGCTGCGCCTGGAAGTCTTGCGTCGTGCTGACCGGATTGTCATGGAAGAAATCCGTGAGGCGGGATTGTACGACCGCCTCTGGCAGGCCTTTGCGGTATTGCTGCCGGTACGTAGCGTGGGCGTGATGGGGGATGCACGGACCTATGATGAAACCATTGCTTT
>NZ_JAAZTY010000050.1 GCF_018854775.1 Acidithiobacillus ferriphilus
CCCGCCGTTTCGTTCACCGGCGGGCAAGTCGCCATCATGACCGATTCGGCCCATAACCGGGCGCGCATCGAGCATATTGACGATCACAAGATCCGGGCGGCACTGGATGCCGGCAAGATTGTGGTCGTGGCGGGCTTTCAGGGGGTCGATCCGCATGGCAATATCACCACCCTGGGTCGCGGTGGTTCCGACACCACCGCCGTGGCCCTGGCGGCCGCCCTGCATGCCGATGAATGCGACATTTTCACCGATGTGGACGGCATTTACACCACCGACCCGCGGGTGGAATCCCGGGCGCGCCGCCTGGATCGCATCACCTTTGAAGAAATGCTGGAAATGGCCAGCCTCGGTGCCAAGGTTCTGCAAACCCGCTCCGTCGAATTCGCCATGAAATACCATGTTCCCGTGCGGGTCTTGTCGTCTTTTCAGGATGGACCCGGCACCCTGGTCACCAATGAGGAAAATTCTGTGGAAGCTCCCCGCGTCTCCGGCATCGCCTTCTCCCGCAATGAGGCGAAAATCACCGTCGTCGGCGTGCCCGACCATCCGGGCATCGCCTATGCCATTCTGGGCCCAATTTCTGCGGCCAATATCAATGTGGATGTGATCCTCCAGAATATTTCGGAGGCGGGTAAAACCGACTTCACCTTCACGGTGGACCGCAATGATTTCGCCAAGACCCAGGGTATTCTCCAGAGCGTGGCCCAGCAACTCGGCGCCGAGGACGTGCGGGGCGATACCCATATCGTCAAGGTTTCCGTGGTGGGCGTCGGGATGCGCTCCCATGCCGGTATCGCCGCCACCATGTTCGAAACGCTGGCGCGGGAAAACATCAACATCCAGATGATTTCCACCTCCGAGATCAAGATTTCCGTCGTCATCGAAGAAAAATATCTGGAACTCGCGGTGCGGGCGCTGCACGCGGCTTTCGCCCTGGACGGGGAGGCGGCAGCCTGATGCCACTCATGTCCACTTACGCCCGGCTGCCAGTCGCTTTTGCAAGGGGTGAGGGAGTATGGCTCTATGATACCGAGGGGCGCCGTTATCTGGACGCCCTGGCAGGGATCGCCGTCTGTGGCCTGGGTCACAGCCATCCAGCCGTGACCCGCGCCCTGCAGACCCAGGCCGGCCAACTGCTGCACACCTCCAATCTCTACCACATTCCTGCGCAGGAAAAACTGTCTGACACCCTCTGCACGATCAGTGGGATGGATGCGGCCTTTTTCTGCAATAGCGGCGCCGAGACCAATGAAGCGGCCATCAAAATCGCCCGTCTCCACGGTCATGGCAAAGGCATCGCCGAACCGCGGATTCTGGTATTCAGCAACGCTTTTCATGGCCGTACCCTGGCGACACTGACGGCCACCGGTAATTTTCGCATCCAGGAAGGCTTCGATCCCCTGGTGCCGGGCTTTGTGCGCGCCCCTTATGGCGATCTCCATACCGTCCGCGCGCTGGTTGCCGCCAACCCCGGCATTTGCGCCATTCTCGTCGAACCGGTGCAGGGCGAGGGCGGTGTACGCCCGGCGCCTGAAGGTTTTCTGACGGGTTTGCGGGAGGTCTGCGACGCGCATGGACTACTCCTGATGCTGGACGAAGTGCAGACGGGCATCGGCCGTACCGGGACCTTCTTCGCCTACCAGCAAATTCCTGGTCTGCTGCCCGACGTGCTCAGCCTCGCCAAAGGACTGGGCAATGGGGTACCCATCGGCGCCATGCTCGCCCGCCAGTCGACCGCCGCGCTCTTCGGACCGGGCAAACACGGCACCACCTTCGGTGGCGGGCCGCTGGTCTGCGCCGCCGCCCAGGCCGTGCTCGACACCATGCGGCAAGAGGCCATCCCCGCCCATGCGGAACAAATGGGGGGCCTGCTCCGCCAGCGTCTGCGCGAACGCCTCGGCCAGCACCCCGAGGTGGTGGAGGTACGCGGCATGGGTCTGATGGTGGGTATCGAACTGGCCCATAAGCCCGAACGGCTGGTGGAACGTGCCCTGGAGGCGGGCCTGCTCATCAACGTCACTGCCGAACGGGTGATCCGTCTGTTGCCGCCGCTGATTCTGCAAGAGGCAGAAATCGACCTCCTCGTCGCTGGCCTCGCCAGCCTTCTGGAATCCGCATCATGAATATCCGTCACTTTTTGCGTCTCTCCGATCTCAGCCCCAGCGCACTGCGAGCGCTCCTGCAGCGCGCCATCGCCCTGAAGAAAATCCAGCGTGCGGGCGAGCGTTACGCCCCCTGCGCGGGCCGGACACTGGCGATGATCTTTGAGAAATCCTCCACCCGCACCCGCGTGTCCTTTGAGACGGGTATGGCGCAACTGGGCGGCCATGCCCTTTTCCTCTCGCCACGGGATACCCAACTGGGGCGCGGCGAAAGCATCGAGGACACCGCCAGGGTGATCTCGCGCATGGTCGATATGGTGATGATCCGCACCTTCGGTCACGACAATCTCATCCGCTTCGCCGCCGCGTCGCGGGTGCCGGTGATCAACGGGCTCTCCGACGATCACCACCCCTGTCAGCTCCTCGCCGACCTGATGACGGCGACGGAACATTGGGGTGACCTGCGTGGCAGGACCGTGGCCTATATCGGCGACGGCAGCAATAATATGGCCCACTCCTGGATGGAAGCCGCGCGGATTTTCGACTTTCAGCTGCGCGTCGGCAGCCCGGCGGGTTACGCACCGACCGCCGCGATGTGGCAGACCGGCGGTAATCACGTCACGATCCTGCATGATGCGGTGACCGCGGTGCGCGGTGCCGACCTGATCGTCACCGACGTCTGGACCAGCATGGGTCAGGAAGAAGAGGCCGCCGCACGCAAGGCGATTCTCGCCCCTTTCCAGGTCAACGCCACCCTCATGGCCGCCGCCGCGACGGACGCCTTATTCATGCACTGCCTTCCTGCCCACCGTGGCGAAGAGGTCAGCGCCGAAGTCATCGACGGACCCCGGTCTGTCGTCTGGGAAGAGGCGGAAAACCGCCTGCACGCCCAGAAAGCCCTGATGGAATTATTATTTGGCATCGGCCCCGTGGCCGCACTGCAAGGAGATTGATGCATGGTCAAGAAAGTCGTTCTCGCCTATTCCGGTGGTCTGGATACCTCGGTCATCCTCAAGTGGTTGCAAGATCAGTATCAGTGCGATGTGGTCACCTTCACCGCCGACATCGGCCAGGGTGAAGAGTTGGAACCGGCACGCGCCAAGGCCGAGAAGCTCGGCGCCAGGGAAATCTTCATTGATGATCTGCGCCAGGAATTCGTCAGTGATTACGTGTTTCCCATGTTCCGCGCCAACACCCTTTACGAGGGCGAGTACCTGCTGGGGACCTCCATCGCCCGGCCCCTCATTGCCAAGCGCATGGTGGAAATCGCCGCCGACGTGGGTGCCGATGCCGTCGCCCATGGGGCCACCGGCAAGGGCAACGATCAGGTGCGTTTTGAGCTGGGGGCCTACGCCCTCAATCCGAACATTCAGGTGATCGCCCCCTGGCGGGAATGGGACCTGAACTCCCGCGAAAAGCTCCTCGCCTATGCCGAACGGCATGGCATCCCGGTGGAACGCCACGGCAAGAAATCCCCCTACTCCATGGACGCCAACCTGCTGCATATTTCCTACGAAGGTGGCGTTCTCGAAGATCCCTGGGCGGAAGCCGAAGACGGCATGTGGCGCTGGACCACGGCGCCGGAGCAAGCGCCAGATCAGCCCCGTTATCTGGAGATCACCTACGCGCACGGCGACCCCATCGCCATCGACGGCGAACCGCTCAATCCCGCGCAATTGCTGGCGCACCTCAACGCCGTCGGCGGCGAGCATGGCATCGGACGCCTGGATATTGTCGAAAACCGCTACGTCGGCATGAAATCCCGGGGCTGCTACGAGACCCCCGGCGGCACCATTCTGCTCAAGGCCCATCGCGCTATCGAATCCATCACCCTGGACCGGGAAGTCGCCCATCTCAAGGATGATCTCATGCCCCGCTACGCCAGCATCATCTACAACGGCTTCTGGTGGAGCCCGGAACGCCGCGCCCTGCAGACGCTCATCGATCAGACCCAGCGATTGGTCAATGGCGTGGTGCGCCTCAAACTCTACAAAGGGAGTTGTATGGTGGTGGGACGGCAGTCGCAAGAGAGTCTCTTTGATCCACGCATCGCCACCTTTGAAGATGATGCCGGCGCCTACAACCAGAAAGATGCCGAGGGCTTCATCAAGCTCAACGCGTTGCGTCTGCGCATCGAAAAGCGTTTGCAGGGTTAATTTCAGCAGTCCGCGTAAAGGGTCGTCCACCGGGGTGGCGCTTGCGGACTATCATTCGCCCAACATGAGGAGGAAATCATGCGTCTCTTGCACACCATGCTGCGCGTTGGGAACCTGGATCGCGCCATCGTTTTTTATACAGAAGTACTTGGCATGCGTCTTCTGCGTCGCAAGGATTATCCCGAAGGCAGATTCACTCTGGCCTTCGTCGGTTATCAGGAAGAAAGCGCCGGTGCCGTGATCGAATTGACCTACAATTGGGGAGTGGACCATTACGCCCTTGGCGAAGCCTTTGGACATATCGCCCTGGAAGTCGAGAATGCTGCAGCGGCCTGCGACACCATCCGCCAGCGGGGGGGCAAGGTCGTGCGCGAGGCCGGCCCCATGAAACATGGCAACACGGTCATCGCCTTCGTCGAAGACCCAGACGGCTACCGCATTGAGCTCATCGAAAAGAACGCGGATTTCGCCGAGCATCCAGCCTGAGCGAAGCGCCTTGCCGGTGTCAAGCACCCATGTCAGGCGACCGCACCGCCAAGATGCGGACGGTCCAAGGGTCACTCATCATGCCATAAAGCGGTCGATCCCATATTTTGCAGATATTGCTGATGTGCGGCGACCTCCGCACTGCTGGCACGAATTACCCGCAGTGCAGTCTTGCGCTGCAAAGACACCGGGCCAACCAGCGGCGCGACGCCAGCAGAGCTAGGCGGCGAGACTGCCGGAACCTCTGACGGCAGCGCGATGGTGCTTATAAGGCCCATCATATCCACCTGCCCACCGGTCATCGCCAGGTAGACTTCCGCGAGTATCTCGCAGTCCAGCAAAGCCCCGTGCAGATCACGACGACTGTTGTCCACACTATAGCGTCGGCACAAACTGTTCAAATCATTTTTCTGGCCGGGGTGGCGGCGGCGCGCATCCACCAGGGTATCCATTACCGCCTGCCGCAACGGTGCTTTTTTCGCCTGTTGCAATTCATGATTCAAAAAACCCAGATCAAAAGGCGCGTTGTGAATAATGAGTTCCGCGTCACCCAGGAAGTCCAGAAAAGCGTCCGCGACCTCAGCGAAAACCGGCTTATCCTGCAAAAACTCGGCGGTCAGTCCATGCACCCGCAAGGCCTCTGGATCACTGCTGCGCTGCGGATTGAGATATTGCTGGTAATGCACCCCCGTCACCCGCCGGTCGATCAGCTCCACGGCCCCGATTTCAATTACCCGATGCCCTTGCTTCCAGTCGATGCCCGTGGTTTCCGTATCCAGCACCACCTGCCTCACAGCCATCCTTCGCCCTCCTGCACCTGCCTGCCCGCTGCATACCGATCCATGACCAGATTCAGCAACGCGTCTACCCGTTCATTCTCGATATGCCCCGAGTGTCCTCTCACCCACTCCCACTGGATCTCGTGACGTGCCGCCATGGCCGCCAACGACTCCCAGATATCCTGGTTTTTGACCGCATCCCCACCCGCGGTCCGCCAGCCTCGGCGTTGCCAGCCAGCCAACCATTGGGTCATACCATCGCGCAGATAGCGGGAATCACTGACTACCCGCACGACACTGGGACGCTTGAGTGCCTCCAGGCCGCGCAAAGCCGCGGTCAGCTCCATTCGGTTGTTCGTCGTTTCCGGAACGAAGCCCCATAAAACCTTCTCCTGCCCTGCCAGCCGCAGACACGCACCCCAAGCCCCCATACCCGGATTACCGCGGCACCCCCCATCGGTAAACAACTCTATGATTTTTTTTTGCATGATGCAGGGTTCTCGGCAGGATTTGTGACATCATAAGCAACAGGCGCTTCGGAACGGATTTTTTGACGCCCGGAACGCAAATTGAGCGGACGTAACGCGCCGATCAGCGGACGCCCGGGATCACGCCGCTGTGCCAGCAACAAATAGGCGTTGGCTCCCGCCGGCCACCAGCGGTCGCCCATCAGTTCCATCCATTGCGCATTGCGCTTCAGGCCCGGCACGGAATATTGAAAGTAGCGTCCCTCGCGCAGCACAAAATTCTGCTCTTCCAGCAGGGTACGCAGTCGTCCCAGAGGCAGAAAGGGACGTCGCCATGGCCAGGCGCGGTCCCGGCGCCAGAGGTGCCAGCGGCGGACCACACTCAGACTACCCCCTGGGTTGAAATCCATAATCAGCACATGACCTTCGGGACGCAGCACCCGCCAGCACTCCTCCAACACCGCCTGCGGATTGGCTATCCGGGTAAGACAGAAAGGGATGATAACCAAATCGAAACGCATGGCCGCAAAGGGCATCGCCTCACAGGCGCCATAGGCTTGCAGATACTCGTCGACGGGCAAGACAAAGCCATCATTGAGCAGCACCCAGGTGTGCTCGTGGCCGGGCGGCAGTCCCCAGAAAATGGGTTGCCCGAGTTGCAGAATAGTCTCCGGTTGCAGACGTTCTACCCAGCGCGGCAGAATATCCCTGGCGCGGTCCAGCAAGAGGCGACCGCTGCTCCCATCCCACCAGATGGCGGCACGACGCGCCCGCGGTCGACTGCGACGTCCCAGACTCTGCATATCAGCGCAACGGCCTCGCAGCGGCAGAAAAAGAAAACACTAGCGTCGGGTACCCCAATTCAATGCCATAATGGGCCTATGGTACCTTGCCCGTAGCGAGATGCAAAAATGCCCATCCATTTTATCCCCGCCTTCACGGATAACTACATCTACATCGCAGAAACACCCAAAGGCGCATGGATTATCGACCCCGGTTGCGCCGATCCCGTCTTCGCCTGGTGCGCGGAACATCAGCGCTGTCCCAGCGCCATTCTCTGCACCCACCATCATGCGGACCACACCGGTGGCGTGGAAGCACTGGTGCAACGTTTCCGCATACCGGTCTATGGCGCCAACCAGCGCATCCCGCAACTCACCCACGCTGTCCGCGCGGGCCTCTTGGCGCTGGACGAGGAGTCGCTCACCGTGCTGGCAGTGCCCGGCCACACCCGCGATCATCTCGCCTACGTCTGGAAAGACGCGCTTTTCTGCGGAGACACCCTCTTCGCCGCAGGTTGCGGGCGCCTCTTTGAGGGCACCGCAGCGCAGATGTTCCACAGTCTGCAACAGTTCGCCAGATTGCCGGGGGATACCGCCGTCTACTGTGCCCACGAATACACCCTCAGCAATCTGCGCTTCGCGGCACAGGTCGATCCGGAGAATCCAATCATAGCCCAGCGCCAAGAAATGGCCACCGCACAGCGCGCGCGCAACGCACCCACCTTACCCTCCAGCGTGACCCTGGAACGCGCCAGCAACCCTTTCCTACGCTGCCACGAACCCGCCTTGATCCGCAGCGCCAACACCTTCGATCCCGACACCGGCGACGACCCTGTCCGCGTTTTCAGCACGCTGCGCCGCTGGAAAGATCATTTTTCCTGAGTTCAGCGCCGTGTCGGCAGGCACATCAGTTCAAAACGCTCGGTCCAGGCCTTACGCAAAACCCGCCACACGGCATCGGCGTCCACCGCGGCAAGGGTCTGGAGGGACTCTTCCACCGGGATCAGGCGTCCCAGATACAGCCATTGTCGCGTCAGGCGGCTCATGCGAATTTCCGCATCCTCCTGCCCCAGCAGGAGCTGAATCCGCAGACTGCGCTTCGCCCAGGCCATATCCTCCGGCCGCGGTCCGTGCTCCAGTAATGTAGCCAGGACCTCCGCCACTGCCTCTGCCGCCTGAGCTTGCTGTGCGCCCGGCGTGGCCGCATAGAGCGTCCACTCCCCGCAATCTCGGAGGGGGTCGAGATGGGAAAACACCTGATAGGCCAATCCCCGCTTTTCACGCAGTTCGCGGAACAGATAGGACGCCGTGCCGCCACCCAATATGGCGTTGGCGACCACATAAGCCAGGTAATCCTCCGCAGCAACGCTGCAAGCCGGCGCCATCCAGATCAGATGCGCCTGTTGCGCCTGGGCGCGGCGCAGGCGTTTCTGCCCGCCATGAAACTGCGGGGCCGACATGGTAGCACGGGTGCCATGCCGCGGTCCCCGGAAAGCCGCCGCCCCCCAGGCACAGAGCGCCGCATGTTCCACTTCTCCGACGGCGGTGACTATCAGCGGCGATTCGGCGAGGACCCGCTGATGATAGGCTTGCAAGCGCTTCCGACTGGCTGACCGGATACACTGTGCGTTCCCCAGCACCGGCCAGGCCAGGGGATGCGCCCCCCAGATTTCCGCGAGAGCACGCTCCTGCACCCAGTCCTCCACATCCTCAGCGGCCATGGCCGCCTCTTGCGCGACTACCCGCTTTTCGAGGCGCAGGTCAGCGTGGTCAAAGCGCGGTTTCGTCAGCAGCTCGGTCAGCAGCGTAAAGGCTTCAGCGGCATCCTCCGCCAACACTGTCCCGTGAAATACCGTGCTTTCGCGATCCGTAAACGCATTGATGGTACCGCCCAACGACTCCATCGCCGCATTGAGCGCATCGCCATCGCGTTCCGTACTACCTTTGAAGAGCATGTGCTCCAGCAAATGGGCAAAGCCGTTTTCGTCTACGGCCTGATCCCGGCTGCCGTTGCCGACGGTCAGAGACAAAGCCACGCTCCGGCGTCCGGGCAGGCGCTCACTGATTACCGTCACACCGTTATCCAGCGTTGTGCGGAGCGATCCAGTAGCATATGTCATATCAGGAAGAAATTATAAAAGAGTGTATACAAAGAGGGGGCCCTTCTAAGACCATAAAAAGCAGGGGGTGGACCATACCCATCCACCCCCATTGGCGTTCAACAACATTGACCATGATGTCAGCGGACCACTTATTGCGGGATATCCTTCATACTCAGTTTGATCTTTCCTTGACGATCCACTTCCAAGACCTTGACACACACTACCTGCCCTTCCTTGAGGTGATCGTGGACGTCACTCACCCGCTCGCTGCTGATCTGGGAAATGTGCAGCAAGCCATCCCGCCCGGGCAAAATCGTCACAAAGGCACCAAAATCCATGATCTTGGCCACTTTGCCATCATAAATGGTGTCAACCTGCACATCCGCCGTCAGCAATTCGATACGCCGCTTCGCTGCGGCGCCAGCTTCACCGTCCACAGAAGCAATAGTTACCGTACCGTTATCCTGAATATCAATGGTCGCACCAGTTTCTTCGGTCAGGGCGCGGATGATCTTGCCGCCCGGTCCGATGACGTCGCGAATGCGATCCGGATTAATCTGGATGGTGATAATACGCGGTGCATAATCAGACAGTTCGCCACGGCTCATGGACAGCACGCCATTCATCAGCCCAAGGATATGCAGCCGCCCGGCCAGCGCCTGCTTGAGCGCCTGTGCCATGATTTCCCGGGTAATCCCGTCGATCTTGATATCCATCTGCAGGGCGGTCACCCCCTGTTCGGTGCCCGCCACCTTGAAATCCATATCACCCAGATGATCTTCGTCGCCCAGGATATCGGTGAGGACGGCAAAGCGGTCACCTTCCTTGATGAGACCCATGGCCACGCCCGCCACCGGCGCCTTGAGAGGTACACCGGCATCCATCAGCGCCAGAGAGGCACCGCAAACAGTCGCCATGCTGGAAGAGCCATTGGACTCCAGCACTTCAGACACCACCCGCAAACTGTACGGAAATTCGCTGTTACTTGGCAGGACCGCCGCTATCGCCCGCTTGGCCAAGCGCCCGTGACCAATTTCCCGGCGTTTGGGGGAGCCTACCATGCCCGTCTCACCGGTAGAGAACGGTGGAAAGTTGTAATGCAGCATGAAACGATCACGACTCTCCCCTTGCAGGGCATCAATGATCTGCTCATCGCCCTTGGTGCCCAAAGTCGCCACCACCAAGGCTTGGGTTTCACCCCGGGTAAAGAGCGCCGAACCGTGGGTCCGCGGCAATACGCCCGCCTCAATGGTGATGGGACGTACCGTCCTGCTGTCCCGACCATCAATGCGTGGCGCGCCATCCAAAATGCGGCCGCGCACAATGCTGGTTTCAATTTTTTTCAACAGGCCACGAACCAGATCGCCGCGCTGTGCATCTTCTGCGGCAAAGGCTATCACCATCGACTGCTGCACATCTTCCAGGCGCTTGCTGCGCGCCTGCTTCTCCGTTAACGCATAGGCTTCCTGCAGAAGCGGCGTGGCTTTCTCGCGCACTTGCATACCCAGTGCTTCATCGGCCACCGGCGCCACCCACTCCCAGCGCGATTTACCGGCTTCCCGCGCCAGGGCCTCAATCGTCTCAATGACCGGCTGGAATTGCGCGTGACCGAACATCACCGCTTCCAGCATGGTCTCTTCGGACAATTGCTGCGCCTCGGACTCGACCATGAGTACCGCCTGCCGGGTCCCTGCCACCACGAGATCCAGTTGCGAAGTGGTCAATTGCGAGTAACTGGGGTTCAGCAGATACTGCCCGTCGATATAACCCACCCGGGCCGCACCAATCGGACCATTGAACGGAATGCCGGAAATTGCCAGGGCCGCTGAGGCACCGACCAGAGCCAAGATATCGGGGTCATTATCCCGATCCACTGACAATACCGTGGCGATAACCTGCACTTCGTTCATAAAGCCCTTGGGAAAGAGCGGCCGGATGGGGCGATCGATCAGACGTGAAGTCAGCGTCTCTTTTTCAGCGGGCCGCCCTTCACGCTTAAAGAAGCCACCAGGAATTTTGCCCGCTGCATAGGCCTTTTCCTGATAGTTTACCGTTAACGGAAAGAAATCCTGGCCCGGCTTTATCTCCCGGCGAGCCACTGCCGTTACCAGAACGACCGTATCCCCACTAGAAACCAGTACTGCACCGTCTGCCTGACGTGCCATTCGGCCCGTTTCCAGCTGTAGGCGGCGGCCGCCAAAATCTACTTCTTTCCGAATAATGGTCAAAACCTTCTCCTTACTTACGCAGACCCAGACGTTCGATCAGCGTGCGATAGCGATTCACATCCCGTCTCTTCAAATAATCCAGCAATTTGCGGCGCTGGCCAACCATTTTCAAAAGACCTTGGCGGGAATGATGGTCATGCTTATTGACCTTAAAGTGATCTGCCAGCCCTTCAATACGGGTAGTCAGCAGGGCGACCTGTACTTCAGGAGACCCCGTATCCCCCACATGGGTGGCATAGCCCTGAACAACTGCTGCTTTGATATCACGAGACAACGACATAATTCCTGCTCCTCGAAAATTCTAAAAACAATAACCCTAGTTTACGCTCATGAGGCGGCGAGGCGCCACCTTTCCGTCGTCCATGACCTCTCCCAAACCGAGAAACTGCCCCATCGGTCCATAGAGGCGAATGCGCCCAAGGGATGCAGGTGTATGGGCAACCACGACCCCTTGTCCCTGACGCAGATAATAGGCAGTGTTCTCCGTCAGAGTCACCGCCGGCAAATATTCCAAAGCCAGATCCATGGCTTTAAGTGGGCACTCCTCGCGCCCCAGCACATCAGCAAGCGCTTCCAGGGTCAACGCCTGCGTAATATCAAAGGGACCGGTAGAGGTGCGCCGCAAGCCGTTGACATGCGCACCACACCCCAGCGCCGCACCGATGTCTGCCGCCAGGCTGCGGATATAGGTGCCCTTGGAACAGCGCACATCCAGCACCAAACAGTCGCCGTCCAACAAAACCAGGTCGAGCGCATCGATACGTACCTGCCGCGCCGCCCGCTCCACTTCCAGGCCCTTGCGCGCCAGTTCGTACAGCGGCTTACCACCCTGTTTGATCGCCGAATACATGGGCGGAACTTGCGCGATCACACCGGAAAACCGCGGCAATATCATACGCACCTGCTCTTCGCTGACGACGACCGGCCGCTCTTCGAGAATTTCTCCTTCGCTGTCACCTGTTGTCGTGGTTTGCCCCAAACGCAAAGTTGCTCGATAGGACTTATCCGCGTTGAGAATATAATCAGAGACTTTGGTGGCCTCGCCAAAGAGCAGGACCAGCAGTCCGGTAGCGACGGGATCGAGGCTCCCCGTATGTCCGGCTTTTTTAATGCCGAGCAGGCGCTTAACCCGCTGCAAGGCCGCATTGGACGTCAGTCCTGCAGGTTTATCAAAGAGCAACAGACCATGTTGACAATTCATGGCAGATCCTCTTGTTCCTGCGCCGACGGCAAATGTGCCAGGAGTTCTGCCATTTCTGCACCCCGATCAAAACGCGCATCGTAAATAAAATGCAGGGGCGGAATACGCCGCAAGGCCAAACGCTTTCCCAGTAACTGACGGATTTCTCCGGCATGATCCTGTAACACCTGACGCACCGCACCGGCCCGCCCGGGGCCATCCATCAGCGAAAAATATACGGTCGCCGAGCGCATATCCGCCGGCAAATCCACCATGGTGATACTGGGGGGCAACTGCACCAAGTCGGCAGACATCCCATGCAGGCGCGGCAACACCGCTGCTATTTCTTCCCGCAGTAAATGGGCCACTCTGGCGCCGCGCGGATACGCGCGATGAGAACTATGCAACACCGACTCCTAGACCGTTCGTGCCACTTCGGTGGTTTCGAAAGCCTCAATAACGTCGCCGTTTTTCAGATCATTGAAGTTGCGGACACCCACACCACACTCAAAACCCTCACGCACTTCTTTGACATCTTCTTTGAAGCGCCGCAAGGAATCCATTTCTCCGGTATGAATGACCACATCCTGACGGAGCACCCGGACCTTGGCGTTACGCCGCAAGATACCGTCGGTAACCATACAACCAGCAATCATACCCACCTTGGGCACCCGGAACGTATCGCGCACCTGCGCATGACCCAGAATGCGCTCACGGACTTCGGGAGCGAGCATACCACTCATAGCGGCCTTCACCTCGTCCACTGCATCATAAATAACGCTGTGATAACGAACATCCACACCGCTATGGTCGATCAGACGCCGGGCAGGCGCTTCCGCCCGCACGTTGAAGCCGATGATAACCGCCTGAGATGCCGCAGCGAGATTCACATCAGACTCCGTAATTCCACCGACCCCGGAGTGAATGACATTGACCTTCACCTCGGCGGTGGAAAGACGTTCCAGAGTCATGGCCAAAGCCTCTACGGAGCCCTGCACGTCCGCCTTGATCAGCAAGTTCAACTGCTGCAACTGACCATCTGCAGCGGCCTCGAACAGGCTTTCCAGCGTCGCTTTCTGATGCTTCGCCAAACGCACGTCACGGAATTTACCTTGACGAAAGAGCGCGACTTCGCGGGCTTTACGCTCATCGGCAACCACGACCACCTCATCACCGGCGTGCGGTACATCCCCCAGACCCAACACTTCTGCCGGCATGCCAGGAACCACCGACTGTGTCGACCGGCCCGTATCATCCACCAACGCCCGCACTCGTCCAAACTGTGCTCCAGCCAGAAGCATATCACCCGTATGCAAGGTACCCTGCCGTACGAGCACAGACGCCACGACGCCGCGTCCCCGATCCAGCCGGGACTCGATGACCACGCCCTTCGCAGGACCGTTTACTTGGACATCCAGATCAAGCATCTCCGCCTGTAACAGAATCGCGTCAAGCAAATCATCAATATGCAGCCCGGTCTTCGCAGAAACATTCACAAATTGAGTGTCACCACCCCACTCCTCAGGCACCACTTCATGCCCGGCGAGTTCCTGGCGTATACGTTCCGGGTCTACGGACGGCTTATCGATTTTGTTAACCGCCACCACGATGGGCACTTTAGCGGCCTTGGCGTGGTGAATCGCCTCGACCGTCTGCGGCATCACGCCGTCATCGGCTGCCACCACCAGCACGACAATGTCCGTCGCCTGCGCACCACGGGCACGCATGGCCGTAAACGCCTCATGACCCGGCGTATCGAGGAAGGTCACCATCCCCTTGGGCGTCTCCACATGGTAAGCGCCGATGTGCTGGGTAATACCCCCAGCCTCGCCACTAGCCACCTGTGCAGAGCGAATCCGATCCAATAGCGATGTTTTGCCGTGGTCCACATGCCCCATGACCGTCACCACCGGAGGGCGTCGGCCCATGATCGGTGTCGCCGCAATCCCATCCTCCACCAAAAAGGCCTCGGGGCTGGTAATTCCCACCAACTTCACCTTGTGCCCCAGTTCCTCTACGACAATGGCGGCGGTTTCCTGATCAATCACCTGATTGATAGTGGCCATCACCCCCATCTTCATCATCGTTTTGATTACGTCAGTGGCCTTAATAGCCATCCGGCTAGCCAACTCACCCACAGTAATAGTTTCTGGAACCGCCACTTCACGGATGACCGGTGCTGCCGCCCATTCACTGATGGCGACCCCCCCCTTGCCGCGGCTTCGTTTATCTCCGGACTTGCGGCGCCGTGCCAATGCATCGGCATTGCCTCCCTCATCACTACGTCGTCCGCCCCGCCGGGCGGCACCATTGCGCCGGGCATCATCATCCCCGGCGCGCGCGCCCCCCGGTCCAGCTTTCTTGCCTTTCGCTGGCGTCGCTGCGGCGGGCGTTCTGCTGGCCGGTAATGCTGCTGCGGGACGTGCGCGACCCGTATTGATTGTCGATGTTCGGCTACGATCAGGACTAGGCTGTTCCGGAGTGTGCGAAGCTGTAGGTGCCAGCCTTGCTTCAGCGTGCGAAGGGGTCTGCTGCGCAAGAGGTTCCA
>NZ_JAAZTY010000051.1 GCF_018854775.1 Acidithiobacillus ferriphilus
CGCGTCGACCGCCGCGATGGCGGCGCCTGCAAGCCGAAATCGGCGCCGAATCGGCGCATAGCGCAGCCCTCAGCGCGCGGCTCGGAACCGCCGGCCCGGCGGGAAACCCCGCCGTGCGTGCGGCGACGCAGGCCCTGGCCCTGGCCCACCTGAACTGGACACGACGCATCATCCGGGCCCCGGTCACCGGCATCGTCGCGCAGCAGGCGGTGCAGCCCGGACAGTGGGTAAACGCGGGCCAGCGCCTGTTCACCGTGGTGCCATTGCAGCAGGTATGGGTCACTGCCAACATCAAGGAAACCCGTCTGGCGGGAGTGCGTCCCGGTGCGGCGGTGACGCTGCATTCCAATCTCTATGGTAACGCCGTCACCTATCACGGCTGGGTGGTGGGACTGGGAGGGGGCTCCGGCGCCGTCTTCGCGGTGCTGCCGCCGGAGAATGCCAGCGGCAACTGGATCAAGTTCACCCAGCGGGTACCGGTGCGCATCGCCGTCGATCCGGGGGACCTGATCCGACACCCGCTGCGTCCCGGCCTGACCATGACGGTACGGATCGCACTGCATGGCCCGTGGATACGGCGGCCGGTACCGGACTGGTTCCTGCGTTCCGCAGCCGCTTCACGCCTGTCTCCCTGACCGGCCCCCGCATAGAGTCCACATCAAGCCCTGATTTGCGCTACACTAGGCCAATTCCGCCTTTCGGCGGTCTGAACCCACTCTCTGGATGGAAAACGGCATGGCGCAATACGTTTTTACGATGAATCACCTCAGCAAGATCGTGCCGCCCAAGCGCGTTCTGCTCAAGGACATCTCCTTGTCCTTTTTCCCCGGTGCCAAAATCGGCGTGCTCGGCATGAATGGTGCCGGCAAGTCCACCCTGATAAAGATCATGGCGGGTGTCGACAAGGAGTTTGAAGGCGAGGCGCAGCCCATGCCTGGTCTCAAAATCGGTTATCTGTCGCAGGAACCGCAGGTCGATCCGAACAAGACGGTGCGCCAGGTAGTGGAGGAGGGTCTCGGTGACATCCTCGGCGCGCAACAGGAACTGGAAGCGGTCTATGCCGCCTACGCCGAGCCTGATGCGGATTTTGACGTTCTCGCCGCCGAGCAGGCGCGCCTGGAGGCCATTGTTGCCGCCAGTGATGGGCATCAGGCCGAGCAACAGATGGAGGTGGCTGCCGACGCCTTGCGTCTCGCCCCCTGGGATGCTCTGGTCGGCCCCTTGTCCGGTGGTGAAAAGCGCCGTATTGCGCTCTGCCGCCTGCTCATCAGCCGTCCCGACATGCTCCTCCTCGACGAGCCTACCAACCATCTGGACGCCGAATCCGTAGACTGGTTGGAGCAGTATTTGCAGCGCTTCTCCGGTACCGTGGTTGCCGTTACCCATGACCGCTACTTTCTTGATAATGCCGCCGAGTGGATTTTGGAACTGGACCGCGGCCGCGGCTTCCCTTACAAAGGCAATTACTCCGCCTGGCTGGAGCAGAAGGAAAAGCGCCTGGAACAGGAGGCCCGCGCCGAGGTCTCGCGCCTCAAAGCCATGCAACACGAGTTGGAATGGGTGCGGCAGAACGCCAAAGGCGGGCAGAGCAAAAGTAAGGCCCGTATGGCCCGCTTTGAAGAACTGAGTTCCTACGAATACCAGACCCGCAATGAAACGCAGGAGATTTTCATCCCGGTGGCGGAACGTCTCGGCAACGAGGTGATTGAATTCCGTGATGTGACCAAGGGCTTCGGCGACAAACTGCTTTTTGAACATCTCAGCTTCAAAGTGCCGCCGGGCGCCATTGTCGGTGTTATTGGCCCCAATGGTGCCGGCAAGTCAACGTTTTTCCGAATGATTGTGGGCCAGGAAAGCCCGGATAGCGGCGCCGTCGTCCTCGGCTCTACCGTCAAGTTGGCCTATGTGGATCAGTCCCGCGATGCGCTCGCCGCCAAAAACAATGTCTGGGAAGAAATCTCCGGTGGGCTGGACATCCTCACCGTCGGCAAATTTGAGATCCAATCCCGCGCCTATTGCGGCCGCTTCAACTTCAAGGGCGCCGACCAGCAAAAACTGGTGGGACAGCTCTCGGGCGGTGAGCGTGGCCGCCTGCATCTGGCCAAGACCCTTATCGCCGGCGGCAACGTCCTGCTCCTCGATGAGCCCTCCAACGACCTCGATGTGGAAACCCTGCGCGCGCTGGAAGACGCCCTGCTGGAATTCGCGGGCAGCATCATGGTCATCTCCCATGACCGCTGGTTCCTCGACCGCATCGCCACCCACATCATCGCTTTTGAAGGGGATGCCCATGTGGAGTTTTTTGCGGGCAACTACCATGAATATGAGGCAGACAAAAAACGCCGCCTGGGTGAGGAGGGCGCCCGGCCCCATCGTCTGCGTTATAAGCCCATCGTGCGCTAAGGCTTTTTATCTCGTCGTCGCCGGGTCCCGAAAATGCGGCCCGGTGCCTTGACTTTCGTGCAGCATCTCCTTATCTTCTCAGCCCTTAAGAATTATCCGCAGGAAGTGTCTCATGAAGCGTACTTTTCAGCCCAGCGTTGTTCATCGCAAGCGGACCCACGGTTTCCGTGCCCGCATGGCCACCAAATCCGGTCGCCTTGTGCTCAAGCGGCGCCGTGCCAAGGGCCGTCAGCGTCTCTGCCCGTAAGCCGATGAATCCGGCGCTGGCGCATCCTCATCGTTTTACCCGCGAGGATCGTCTCCGCCAGAAGGCGGCCATCCAGCGCACCCTCAAGCAGGGACGCAAAAAGGTCTTCCCAGAATTGGTGATCTACGCCCTGCGTAACGAACTGCGACACCCCCGTCTGGGTTTGGCAGTAAGCCGCAAGGTGGGTAATGCCGTGGTCCGCAACCGTATCAAGCGACGCTTGCGCGAAGCTTTCCGGCAGCAGCCGGTGCGCACGCAAGGGCGTGACGTGCTGGTGGTAGCGCGGGCGGGTGCCCGGCAACTCAGCATGCGGGCCATGGGTGTCTACTTCCAGCAGATGCTGGAGAGGGTATGAGTGTGCGGCACGTGGCCGTCGTTGTCGTGCGCGGCTATCAGTACGTCATCAGCCCCATACTTGGACACCACTGCCGTTTTTACCCAACCTGCTCCGAATACACTTGTCAGGCCATTGAACGCTATGGCATCGCCAAAGGTTCCTGGTTAGGCATCAAACGCATCAGCCGTTGCCATCCCTGGCACTCCGGTGGTGTCGATCCCGTTCCTTAAACGCCTTGGGGCCTCATGGATAATCAGAAGACCATCCTCGCTGTCGCGCTTGCCGTAGTCGTCTTCCTGCTGTTTCAGGCCTGGCAGGCGCAGAATGCGCCGAAACCGGTTACGCCGACTGCCGTCCGCCAAAGCGTCACGACCCCGAGCACGTCAACATCCGCTGTGGCTACCTCAGCAGCGACAGTGGCTGTGCCGACGGTCACGCCGGTCAGTACGGGCCTCCAGTTGGCGACAGGACCCACGGTGTCTTTCCAGACGCAGGTGTTCACTGGCCAGATCGACCTGAATGGCGGCGATATCCAACAGCTTGGCCTGCTCCGTTATCCGCAGGCGGTGGGGAATCCCGCACCCTATCCCATCCTCGACAAGGCGGCGGCTAAGCTCACTGTGCAGCAGAGCGGCTTCGTCAACAGCGATGGACAGACCCTGGTTGCCCAGTTCGCCGTTCCTGCCGTTCGGCGGGCCGACGGCCAGCCTATCACCCTCATCGGCAAAGCCGGCCCCCTGAGCGTCAAAAAAACATGGACATTTCAGCCCGACAGCTACGTGGTGGAAGAGCACATCACCATCACCAATAGCGGGTCCACGGCGTGGAATGGCAGCTATTTTGACCAGATCCTGCGCAATGACCGCGCTGAAAGTCACATGTTCATGTCTATTTTCACCGGCGCGGTGCTTATGCACCAGGGCAACTTCAGCGAAGTGAGTTTCGGCGATATCCACGATCATCCGGAGTTGAAGTCCGGCCCCGGCTGGGCGGGGATGATGGACCACTACTTCCTCACGGCCATTGTGCCTGCCCAGGATGCGCAATCCCAGATTTATGCGCGCCCGTCAGGTACCAATTATGTCGCCGGGGTGAACACCCCGCTACCGACCCTGGCACCGGGCCAGAGCACCACCATCACCCAGCAGCTTTTCCTCGGGCCGAAGCAGCAGCAAACCCTGGTCGCCATGGGTAACGGCCTGGAGCAGACCGTGGACTACGGTTGGTTCGCCATCATCGCCGAGCCCATGCATGTGGTGCTGACCTGGTTCCATGGGCTGGTCGGCAACTGGGGCCTGGCGATCATCCTGTTGGTCATAGTGGTCAAGTTCATCTTCTTCTACCCTTCGGCCATCAGTTACCGCTCCATGGCCAATATGCGCAAGTTGCAGCCCAAGCTGGAGAAACTGAAGAAGGAGGTCGGGGATGACCGCCAGAAGCTGGGCGCAGCCATGATGGCGTTGTACCGCAGCGAGAAGGTCAACCCTATGGCGGGCTGTCTACCCATTGTACTGCAGATGCCTTTTTTCATCGCCCTGTACTGGGTGTTGGTGGAGAGCGTTTCGCTGCGGCAAGCGCCCTTTATCCTCTGGATTCATGATCTGGCCATACCCGATCCTTACTACATCCTGCCCCTGCTCATGGGCGTGTCCATGTTCTTCCAGCAGCGCCTCAATCCAGCGCCGGTGGACCCCATGCAGAAGCGCATCATGTCGGCACTGCCGGTGATCTTCGCGGTATTCTTCTCCTTTTTCCCGGCGGGTCTGGTACTGTACTGGCTGACCAACAACGTGGTTTCCATCGGCCAGCAATAC
>NZ_JAAZTY010000052.1 GCF_018854775.1 Acidithiobacillus ferriphilus
TTTCCCCAGCCAACAACCGCCGCTCCGCCTCGCGACTCGGATAGCCCAGCGACAGACGCAGCGTAAAGCGGTCCAGTTGACTCTCCGGCAGCGGGAAGACTCCAGCGTGCTCCTGCGGATTCTGGGTGGCGATCACAAAAAAGGGCTTGGGCAGCGGAAAGCTCTGCCCATCCGCCGAAACCTGTCCTTCTGCCATGGCTTCCAGCAGGGCCGACTGACTGCGTGGCGAAGCCCGGTTGATTTCATCCATCAGTACTACGGCATGAAAAATCGGACCCCGATGAAAGGCGAAGCGTTGCTCGCGCGGATCGAAGAGACTGCTCCCCAAGATATCCCCCGGCAGCATGTCCGCCGTCATCTGCACCCGCGTAAAATCCAGACCCAGCAGACGCGCCAATCCCAGTGACAAAGTCGTCTTGCCCACCCCCGGAACATCTTCCACCAGCACATGCCCGCCGGCCAGAAAGCCGGATAGAATCAGGCGCAGCGCCCGTTCTTTATCGAGCAATACCTCACCGAGCGCGTCCAGCAGACTCGCCGGAGATACCGTCATTGTGCGGCCGCCACATCCAGGTGCCGCGCCGCCAGCGCCTCATCCAGCCGCCCCACCGGCAGATGGTGGGGCGCTTCACGCAAAAGTTCCGGTTGCGCCAGTGCCTCCTGACGAATCTGCGCCATGACCGCCACAAAACGGTCCAGGGTTGCCTTGCTTTCCGTCTCCGTCGGCTCAATCAGCAAACACTCGGGCACCAGTTGCGGGAAGTAGATGGTCGGCGCGTGAATCCCGAAATCCAGCAAACGCTTGGCCACATCCAGCGCCCGGATGCCCGTCGCTTTCTGCAAGTCACTGACCGTCAGGATGAACTCGTGGCTGGCTCGTCGCTCCGGAAAAGCCGCCTGATAACCCACCCGCTGCAATTCCTTGAGCAGGTAGTTGGCATTGAGCGCGGCATAAGCCGATACCCGACCTACCCCTACCCGACCCAGACGGCGTAGATAGGCATGGGCACGCAGCAGCACACCGACATTACCGCCATGGGCACTGAGCCGACCGATGCTCTGGGGTAAATCACCCTCGTCCAACCAGCGCAGAGCACCCTCTTCGGAGCGAGTCACCATGGGCAGGGGCAGAAAGGGTCGCAGGCGTTCCTGCACCGCCACCGCACCCGCACCTGGCCCGCCGCCGCCATGGGGTGTCGCAAAAGTCTTGTGCAGATTCAAGTGCATCACATCAAAGCCCATCTGGCCCGGCTGCACCCGTCCGAGAATGGCATTCAGGTTGGCGCCGTCATAATAGAGCAGCCCCCCCGCCCCATGAACGCGCGCGGCAATATCCGCTATCCGTCGCTCAAACACCCCCAATGTGGAGGGATTGGTCAGCATAATTCCTGCCACATCCGGCCCCAGATGCTGATCTAAAAAGGCCATGTCCAGATCACCGTCAACCAGATTGGGAATTTCCACCACCGCAAACCCCGCCATCTGGGCACTGGCCGGATTGGTGCCGTGCGCCGCCGCAGGAATCAGCATTTTCCGCCGTTCATGGTCTCCGCGCGCCGCATGATAGGCGCGGATCATGGCGACACCGGCCAACTCGCCCTGGGCGCCCGCCGCCGGGGTCAGACTCACCGCCGCCATGCCGGTTACCGCCGCCAGCCATTCCTGCAACTCCCAGAGCACCTGCAGAAGTCCCTGCATGGCTGGTGCCGGCGTGTCCGGATGCAGGCGCGCGAAGCCCGGCAGCGAGGCCATGGTATGGGCAATCCGCGGATTATATTTCATGGTGCAGGAGCCCAGTGGATAAAACTGGGTGTCGATGGAAAAATTCTTCTGCGACAGGCGGGTATAGTGACGCAGCACCTCCAGTTCCGCCGGGTTGGGCAGATTCAGGGGTGCCTTCCGCAGTAGCTCCGCCGGGATATCGGACGGCAACTCCACCGCCGGAAAATGGTGATCGTGATCGAAAATGGAATCGCTCATAAGGTCTCCAGCACAGAGGTCAGGGCATCGCGATACGCCAGCAGATCGGCCTCATCCAGCAGTTCCGTGGCGCACACCAGCAGATCGCCAGCCTCCCCCATCCCCCAGTCAGAGAGCGGGAGTCCCGCCAGCAGACCGTGGCCCAGCAGCGCATCCCGCACCGCCACGGCAGCATGTGGCAAACGCAGCACAAACTCGTGGAAGAAAGGTCCGCCGTAAGGCAGGCGCACCCCCGGCACGACCGTCAACAGTTCCCGCAGCCGTACGGCACGTTCATGACATAGCACCGCCGTCCGTTGCAAGCCATGCCCGCCCAGCGTTGCCATGTGGATGGTCGCTGCCGTCACCATCAGGCCCTGATTGGTGCAGATGTTGCTCGTCGCCTTACCGCGGCGAATATGCTGCTCCCGCGCCTGCAAGGTCAGACAAAAGCCCGCCCGGCCCTGTCCGTCCACGGTTTTGGCGACCAGCCGTCCCGGTAACTGCCGCACATGGGCCTTGCGGCAGGCGAGAAAACCAAAGTACGGCCCACCGCCGGTCAGGGGAATGCCCAGCGGCTGCCCTTCGCCCACCGCCATATCCGCGCCCTGTGTGCCCCAATCCCCCGGCGCCTTCAGCAAAGCCAAAGCCAGGGGATTGACCACGGCGATGGCCAACAGACCATGGCCATGGGCCCAGTCGGTCAGCACATCCACGGACTCCAGCAAACCCAGGGCGTTACTCTGAGGAATGATCAGCGCCGCCGCATCCCCCGCCTCCGCAGGTAATACCAGAGTGCCGGCAACGCGGTCATAAGGCACCGTCACCAAACGGATCTGTTGCAGGCCGAGAATGCTATCCAAAACCCGCCGCCAACCCGGCAGCAGATTCTCCGGTACCAGAATAGATTTATCATCGCCCTGACCGCCCTGAATACGCAACGCCATCAGGCAGGCCTCCGCCAGCCCCGAGGCCCCGTCGTAAAGCGAGGCATTGCTCACCTCCAATCCGGTCAGCCGCGTGATAAAGCTTTGGTATTCATAAACGACCTGCAGCGTACCCTGGCTGGCTTCCGGCTGATACGGCGTATAGGCGGAATAAAATTCGCCGCGTCCGGCGATCTCCCAGACGATGGCTGGGATGTGGTGGGCGTAAGCGCCCCCCCCCGCAAAGCAGCGCAACGGCGCGTTGCTCAGGGCTCGCCCCTCCAGTTCGCGGCGCAGAGCCATCTCCGACAGCCCTTCGGGCAAGGCCATATCCTGCACTTGCAAATTGGGCGGGATTTCATCAAATAGCTGGTCGAGGCTGTCAACGCCGACGGCGGCCAACATGGCCGCCGTCTCCAACCCATCGTGGGGAATATAGGGCATTTACTCAAGACTCCGTTAATTTAGCATAAGCTGCCGCATCCAAAAGTCCGGCCCAGGCTGCGGCGTCGGCCTCGACCACCATAATCCAGCCCTGACCATAGGGGTCTTCATTGAGCCACTGTGGGTTATCCCCCAGTCCGTCATGACGCTCCATCACCGTGCCATTGACGGGCGCATACAAATCCGCCGCCGCCTTGACCGACTCCAGCACGCCGCAGACTTCACCACCATGAATCGCCTTACCGATATCAGGCACTTCCACATACACCAGATCCCCCAGCAATTCCTGGGCATGATCGGTAATCCCCACCCGATAGCGTCCGCCCCCCAGGTCTTCGACCCACTCATGGGTATCGCTGTAACGCAACGTCTCCGGAATCTTGCTCATGCCGCATGCTCCTCAGGAAAAGAAAAAGTTGCCACGCCTTGCCGCCAGAAAGGCGGCTTTACCACCAGAGCCGGACGCCGCGCCCCGCGCACCACAACGGCGCATGTGGCCCCCGGCTCCAGCGCCGCATCCACGCGGGCCAGCGCGATGCCGCACTGCAGGCTGGGCGAGAAAATACCGCTGGTGACCACCCCACAAGGCTGCCCCGCCGCATCTTCCACCGCATAACCATGACGGGGAATCCCCTCACGCATCGCCAGGCCGATCAATTTGGCGCCACTCCCCGCGGCCAACTGTGCCTCCAGTGCGGTTCGCCCCAGGAAATCCCGCCCTGCGGCACGTAAATCCACCGTCCAGGCCAAATTACTCGCGTAAGGCGAAACCGCCGTCGTCATATCCTGGCCGTAAAGATCCAGTCCCGCTTCCAGACGCAGGCTATCCCGTGCCGCCAACCCGGCTGGACACACCCCGGCGGCCACCAGCCGATTCGCCAGGCCCGGCAACAAAGTATTCGCAGCGATCACTTCGACCCCATCTTCACCGGTATAACCTGTGCGCCCGACGAAGAAATCACCCTGCTCCAATGCGTGAAAAACCGGCAACTCCGCCAATGCGGACATGCCCAAGGCCGCCGCCGCCATGGCCCGCGCTGTGGGACCCTGTACCGCCAGAATTCCAAGATCCGGCCGCTTCTGCAGGGTCACCCGCCAGCGGTGGGCATCCACCATGGCCTGCAGGTGCGCCGTGTCCGCCTCCGCCCCCCCTGCATTCAGCACAATCCGATACCTACCATCTCCACGATGGGTGACGATCAGATCGTCAATAATCCCGCCATCGCCTTGCAGCATCGTGCTGTACAGCGCCTTGCCCGGCACCGCATCCAGCTTCGCCACATCGTTGGCCAAGGCATAGCGCAGCAACGTCCGCGCATCCGCTCCGCCCAGATCCAAAGGCCGCATGTGCGACACGTCAAAAAACCCCGCCGCCTGCCGCACCGCCTCATGCTCCGCCAATTGCGAACCGTAGTTCAGAGGCATTTCCCAACCAGCGAAGTTCACCATGCGCGCGCCATGCGCGACATGCCAGTCATAAAGCACCGTGCGCCGTGCTGAGATCGTGCTCATAAAACGACCGCCGCCACGCCCGACACCTCTGCAATGAGCGCTGCCCACTTTGTCTTATTCATACCGTCCCTCTTTGATGCTTGCGATTAGTCTCGGAAGTTGTTGAATTGTATTGGCAGACCAAAATCGTGCCCCCGCAGCGCGGCAATAGCGGCCTGCAGCTCATCCCGGCTCTTGCCGGACACCCGCAACTGGTCTCCCTGAATACTGCCCTGCGCCTTGAACTTACCGTCCTTCAAGAACTTGATCATGCGCTTGGACACTTCTGTCTCCAGCCCGACTTTCAGGCCCAACACCTGCCGCTCCATCCCACCCGCCGCAGACGCCACTTTACCCACATCCAGGGCCTTCAAATCCACCCCGCGCTTCACCATGCGCATCGAGAGCAAATCGATCATCTGTCCCAGCTTGTATTCATCCTCAGCGACCAGGATGATCTCCTTCTCCTTGCGCTCCATCGACGCCTTGCTGCCCTTAAAGTCATAGCGGGTGTTTATTTCCTTGACCGTTGTATGCAGGGCATTATCCACTTCCTGCATGTCCACTTCAGACACCACATCAAAACTTGGCATAGCAATCTCACTTCAACTGTGTGTGGGAATAATGGGTATAAGGCGCATGGGTGTGACCCTCGCGCCCCCCGGCACGGCAGCCTGGGCAATCAGTCACCCAGCGCGCGCCCGCAAGGGTGACCTCTTTTTTCCAGAAAGGCGCGCTGGTTTTCAGGAGATCGATCAAAAAACGGCAGGCATCAAAGGCCGCCGCCCGGTGCCGCGACCATACCGCCACCATCACAATGTTGTCCTGGGGCGCCAGATGCCCATAACGATGAACAATCAGACTATCGAGAATATCATAGCGCCGGGCTGCCTCGGCACTGATGCGCTCCAGCTCGCGCTCCGTCATCCCCGGATAATGCTCGATCTCCATGGCCAAAATATCCGCCGCCTCACTATAATCGCGCACCGTCCCGGTAAAAGTAACCGAGCCACCCGCTCCGGCAATGGCATCCACTGGATAAGCCGCCATCTCCGCCATGGGCTCGAAATCTTCCTGTTGAACTTTAATAATCAAAACTAACCACCTGTTACTGGTGGGAAAAATGCTACCTCATCGCCATCATGTACCACCCCAGAGAAAGGTACATGCTGCAAATTCACCGCTGCCAGCAGATGCGCGTCTTGCAGAAGCACACCGGTCTCATCTTCCGCCAGCGACAACACCTCCTCCACCGTTACGCCCCCCTCCGGCATCAGCAAGGATATTTCCCCCACTCCAACACGCTCGCGCACGCTGGCAAAAAACTTCACATAGATCATGAAAAAAACACCTCAGCAAGAAGCAAAATGATAAGCCTGCACGCGCCAGCCAGCAACCATATCCGAAATCTTTACAGCTATCGTCTTTCCGCCTATCTTTGCGCCATGGAAACCTTCTTCAGTCACTACCTGCTTTTCCTCGCCGACACCGTCACCATCGTGGTCGCCTTACTTATCGTTGCGGGCGGCATCACCGCTATCGCCATGAGCAGACGTAAAAACCCCACATCAGGTCAGGTGCAGGTCAGCGACCTGCGCAAACAACTGGAACAATCCAGCGAAAACGTCCAGCAATACCGGCTGGATAAAAAAGCCCTGAAAGTCCATCAAAAGGCCCTCAAAAAAGACCGCAAAGACAAGGCTAAAGATCCCGTTACCGAAAGCTGTACTTATCTGCTCGATTTTAAGGGCGACATCCGCGCCTCTGCCGTCAGCGCCCTGCGTGAAGAAATCTCCGCCATTATTCAGGCCAGCAAACCCGGCGATACCGTCCTGCTCCGCTTAGAAAGCGGCGGCGGCATGGTCAATACCTACGGCCTCGCAGCGGCCCAGATATTGCGCCTGCGCGCCGCCAAAATCCATGTCACGGCACTGGTCGACGCTGTCGCCGCGAGTGGCGGCTACATGATGGCCGTCACTGCCGACCGCATTGTCGCCAGTCCTTTTGCCCTCATCGGCTCCATCGGCGTGGTCGCACAGATTCCCAACTTCCACCGCTGGCTGCAAGACCGCAACATCGACTGGGAACAGTTCACCGCAGGCAAATTCAAACGCACGGTCACCCTGTTCGGCGAAAATACCGACAGCGGCCGAGCCAAGCTGCGCGAAGAACTGGAAGAAACCCATGCCCTGTTCCGCGAATTTGTACAGCAGTACCGTCCACACCTGGAGTTAGAGCAGGTGGCCACCGGCGAGGCCTGGCTGGGGAGCAAGGCTTTACAACTAGGACTGGTAGATCAGCTCGCCACCAGCGACGAAATTATCCTGGAAGCGGCACAAAAGGGCAAAGTGCTCACCCTCCATTACCAGCGCCAAAAGACATTCCCCCAACGTCTCGGCCTCGCCGCCCAGCAAAGCTGGGACAAACTCTGGCAAACACCACATTAACCGTTGCTCTTCCGTACCGATACCCGCTTCTGCCACGCCATTATCGCGTCGACAACTTCCTGGTCAAAGTCCATGATTTCATGCTCCTTGACCAGTTGTTTCGCCGCCTGCACCTGCGTATTAATCCGCCAGGTTCGTGAAATATTCTGGAAATAGGGGTCGGTATCCAGATAGCAATTTTCTTGAGCTAAGGCACGCTTCAATTTGAGTGGCTTACCTTCTTCAGCATGGCACAGTACGGTTTTTGAATTAATTTCTGTTACAGTATAGGCCCGTAGTGCCGTTATAGTCCCGCTGTAAGGCACATGCTCCACAACCCAAAACTCATCCCCCACTTCGGCATCGGCGAAATCCAGATATTTACCGTATGCATTTCCCGTTGCAATTAACATAATTATCCCTTCTACGTTGCGGATGCCCGCCACATGCTCAGCGCGAGCGACAGCCAGGAAAGAACCAGCGTTATCCCACCCACGGGCGCAAAAAAAGCCCAAGATACGTCGCCGGTCAGCGTCAACAGATAGAGTCCGCCACAGAACAGTAGCGTACCCAAGGTCATCAGTCCTCCTGCCGCATAAAGCAAGCGCCGTTTGCCATACTGGCGGATCAACACGCCGATGAACAACAGACCGAGCCCATGATAAATCTGAAAGCGATTCGCAATATCGTAAATATGCAAGTCCTCGGCACTCACCCGGCTGGCCACCAGATGATCACCTGCCGCGCTGAAAATCACCGCCAGGGCCATCACCAATGCGCCCAGTGCTACAAAACGCCCGCCCAACCGCGTCGCCGCATTCCCTGTCAATTCCGCCATAGTATTCCCCTTGCCAGCACTCTGCGTTTATATCCCATGTGCGGGACCAGGTTCAAATACGGGTATATCCCATCCACACCGTTCATAAGCCTGTGCTATGCTTGGCAACGCAATTTCAGGAGGCATCATGGCAACACATAAGATTTGCATTCTCGGCGGCAGCGGTTTTGTCGGGCGTCATCTGGCTGAGCGTTTAAGTCAGGGCGGGCACTCGGTACGCATCCTGACGCGCAATCGCGAACGCAACCGCGAAAACCTGCTGGTGCTCCCCGGCGTGGAAGTGATTGAGGCGGATGTCCATGACCCCATCGCCTTAGAAAAACAACTCGAAGGATGCGACGTGGTCATCAACCTTGTTGGTATCCTCAATGAAAACAAGCCTGGCCGCGAAGATTATCCGCCCGGGCGACATGGTGATTTCGAGAAAAATCACATAGAGCTACCACGCTTGGTGGCGAACACCTGCGGACATCTGGGCATTCCGCGTCTGCTCCACATGAGCGCTTTGGGGGCCAGTCCCATTGGTCCCAGTGCCTACCTGCGCTCCAAGGGGATCGGTGAGGAGATCATCCGCCAATCTGGTGAGAACAGCGCGGAAATGGGTCACTTTAATTACCTGACTGGCCCAAAACTGCTCTGGGGTCGCGGCCTGAAGGTGACCTCCTTCCGCCCTTCGGTGATTTTTGGGGAAGGAGACCGCTTTTTTAACCGCTTCGCGCGGTTGCTGCGCGGCATCCCTTTTTTCATTCCCATGGCCGGCACAGACGCCAAAATGCAGCCGGTCTGGGTAGAGGATGTGGTCAGTGCCTACGTGCAGTCCATTGATGATGAAAAAACCTATGGCAAGGCCTATGACTTGTGCGGTCCCAAGGTGTACACCCTCGGCGAACTGATGGCTTACGCCCAGAGCCTGATCGGCACCCATCGCGCCATCGTGCCCCTCGGTAACCTTGTCGGCAACCTGCAGGCCGGTATCATGGAGAAGCTGCCGGGCAAAGTGCTCACGCGCGATAATTTGCTTTCCCTGTCCGTAGACAATATTTGCACCCGGAAGGATCTGGCTGACGTATTTCATATTCAGGCCACCGCCATTGAGAGCGTGGTACCCGGCTACCTGAGGAAAAAAGGGGGCCGTGCGGAGCGTCTGGCCGAAATCCGCAACCGGCGCCCCTAAACACCAAGCCAGTTAATGGGTGGGTGAGCCGGTATCTCCCCGCCCAAAGGTGTTCAGAAGTTCTGCAGCGACGTCTCCGGGCACTTCACCGAGGACAGCCGTCATTCCGGCCAGGGCACGGGTGTCTCCTTGACCTGCTGCCAGACTGAACAGTTCGTAGGCATAGTGCAGATCCCTGCGCAGCCCTGTCCCCTGATAAAACATCAATCCCAAATTAAACTGGGCGGGCGCATCGCCCTGATCTGCTGCTGCCCCGTACCACTTGGCGGCTTCCAGATAGTCCTGTTGAACTTCAATGCCTTCGGCATATTTCACGCCCATATTGAATTGTGCCACTGGGTCACCCGCTTGTGCCCGTTCCTGCAAGTCGCGCAAGCTGCGGATACCCGCCAGAGCCATCAGATCCAAGGATTCGCCGCCCTTAGTCATCACTTACCCTCGATAAGTTACACATCCGTCAATTTCCACTCGTCACTTTGCAAGCCCCAAGCGGCCAAGCGTGCCCGATCGGCAGTGGACCAGACCGCACGATGCAATGCGAGCATGGAATTACGATCACTGAGCAGTATGTTGCGTTCGCGGTTGTTGAGTTCCTGCGGCCCCTGCTCCAATGCTTTGTGGCAGAGATTCGCCGCGCGCGGCCAGGCCCCCGTGCGGTTTCGCTGCAGGGCGGTATGGATGGCGTTGAAGCGGGGATCCACCACAACCTGTATGAAGGGATCTCCTTCAATGTGGGGCAGGTAGGCCACGCTATCCGCGCTGAGTGCCTGCAACTCTGGTGGGACACGTACCTCTTCGGGGATAACGAAGAGACGATGACGCCGCGCCCAGCGTCCCAGTGCTGGCCGACTCGTCCAAGCTGCAATGGGCACCGCTGCCGTCAACCCCCCAAGTATGGGTACCAGCCAGACAAAATGCCAGAGGCCCAGAAAAGGGTACAAAAGCGCTGCCAAGCTCAGGCCCAGCGCAGAATACCAGCCAAAATACCGAAAGGCATCGACCCAGGAGGTTTCCTGATCACCGCGCACCTGCCCGCCCCAATGCACACCTCGCCCCATCAATGTCTGTATCACAAACTGGCTATGAAAGGCCATGCGGATAGGTGCCATGAGGATCGAAAAAAGACTCTCGAAAAACATGCTGGCCAGCAGATTGAATAAGCCACCGAAATGTTCTTTTTGACCGCGCTGATACATGACCCAGAGCACCGCCATAAATTTGGGTGATAGCAGCAAGATAATCGTTACTCCAAACAGCCAGAAGGGCATGGGATCGGCCAGCCAACTCCAGTCAAAGAGCGTTGTGCTACCGTTATTGGCTGTATTGGCCCAGTGCAGCGAGCCCAGTGCTCCAAGGATTAAAAATATTCCCCACAATGGCGCCGCCAAAAATGACATGGCACCGTTGATAAAGAGAAAACGATGCGCCGGGCGCAGCCCCTCCCCCGCTAGCAGGCGCAGATGTTGAAGATTGCCTTGCGCCCAGCGACGGTCCCGTTTGAGATCATCGATCAGTGTCGGTGGTACTTCTTCATAGCTCCCCGACAGGCTAGGCACAAACCATACCTCCCAACCACTTTTGGCCATGAGCGCCGCTTCAACAAAATCATGGCTCAGTAGCGGGCCGCCTAGGGGCGCGCGCCCCGGCAACACGGGCAAGGCACAATATTGGGTGAAGGGTACGGTACGCAGAATGGCGTTGTGGCCGATATAATGGCCGTCACCCAGTTGCCAGAAGCGCAGACCAGCACTAAAGATCGGTCCGTACAAATGCTGTGCAAATTGTTGCAGGCGGGCATAGAGAGTTTCGCGGTTAACGGCCAGCGGCTGGGTCTGGATGATGCCGACCTGCGGATTGCCCTCCATCATCTCCAACATCCGGTAGAGCGTCTCGCCGTTCATCACACTGTCGGCGTCGAGCACAACCATATATTCATAATTCTTACCCCAGCGACGACAAAAATCCGCCACATTGCCACTCTTGGCCTTGTTGTTGATGGGCCGCCGCCGGTAATGAATACGGCCAAAAGCATCTAAAGACTGGCAGAGTGCTGACCACACCAGTTCTTCGCGCAGCCAGATCGCGGGATCACGAGTGTCACTCAGCAAAAAAAACTCGAAGTGCGCGAGCGCTCCGGCATGTTGCAGAGATTTATAAGTCGCCTGGAGCCCCGCCGCGACCCGCTCTACCTCTTCGTTATAGATGGGCATGACTATAGCTACGCGGCTTTGCGGACGCGGCTCCGCAAGACGCAACTCGGGGTTACCCGGTACGGTATCTGTTCGTCCGCGCATGAGCAGAATAAATCCCACCACTGCGGTCCAAAAGCCCGCAGATATCCAGGCGAACAATAATACGAAAATCAGCAGTGTTGGGATTTCCAGCCACAGAGGCAGACGGTCTGCCAGCACCTGAACGAGCATCAGGCCTGCGCCGCACGCGGGCAGAATGATGAAGGTGCTGAGCCAGTAGCGCCGGTACCGGCCGATGGCTTCCCATGGCCGGGCGCTGCTACGGCCCATATTCAGGCTTCTCCGGGCAAGACGCGCCGAATCGCACTGATCGCACCGCGGTCCCGCAGTACAGACTGGACAAGACGCAACAAGGCCGCACCCCAGGAGCGATTCAAAGTCCGCGCGTTCATGCTGGACCGCACAATAGCCGGAGCCATTTGGCGCTGCAACCAGCGACAGGATTTACCGTCATGGGTTCCGCCCACGGGCAGGTTGAGAGACAAATCCAGACGCGCATCCACTTCGTCGCCATCCGTCAGAGTCGCCAAGGCCATGTGCAGACTCGCAAAGGCTTGCGCATAAAGTGCTTCGCCTTCCATGTCCGTGCCACGCAACTGCACCACCACTTCCCCGCGAAGCCACAGCCGCTGGGCCTCGCTTAAGGATAGGCGAGCCATATACTGCTCCACACGGGCCAGCACCAGGGCATTGTTTGCGACGACCGTGGCTTCCTCTGTCCAACCCACCAGTAGCTCACCCGCGGGATTGACGCCGTAGCTTGATTCATCTTTAAACATTACGCCTACTCCTTTGCCGCATGTAAGAGATATGTCCAGGTATCACTCATCACCTGGTTGTCCAAGGTTAAAAAACACCGCACGTTGCTGGGCGAATCCGGTTGCGGCTGAATAACCGCAAGCACCCGCCAGACATGCTCTTCTTTATTCCATTCCAACCGTTGGCTGAGTACTTTGGCATTGTCTGCAGCATTGAGGTGGATCTGCATGGGTGCAGTCCCCGGCAGATTCGTGAGGGCGCCGCCCGCGAAATCAATTACCACCGTCCGCGCACCAGGCACTTTCATGTCATTGCCCAAATAAGTGCCCACAGGATGAGCCAGCGGTATCAGACCGTGGTTATCGAGGAAAAAGCGTACAGTATACGCAAAGTGCAGGGGCGTTTTGGGCGCAGGCTCATGCGCTGGCACCCAAAACGCAACAACATTATCCATATCGCGGTTGTTGGTGGGGAGTTCTACCAGACGCACCTGCCCCTTGCCCCAGTCGCCATCGGGCTGGACCCAGACACTGGGGCGCCGTTGGTAGTTGGTCGCAATCCCTTCATACGCGGAGAACTGGCGATCCTCCTGAATCAGACCGAAGCCCTCAGGGTGATCCATGTCGTAAGTGGTGGTCTGGGTGTACAAAGGGTTGTCTATGGGCCGGGTGATCCATTCGCCGTTGCCGTTGGCCATGACCAAGTCACTGGAATCATGCTGTGCCGGGTGCCAGTCACCGGCGGTGATACCACGTCCATGTCCATGCCAGTACATGCTGGTCAGTGGCGCAAGCTCGAGCACCTGTACCGGCTTGCGCAGGTAAATGGTGGCATCGACATGTACCGTGCTGCTATCACCCTGCTGGATGGTGAAGCGATAGGCACCCGTCGCCACCGGACTGTCCATAAGCGCGTAGACCACCATCCGGGTAGCGCCCGCCTTGGGCCGCACCAGCCAGAATTGTTTGAAGTAGGGGAAGATTTCACCGGAAGGTTGGGCCGTGTCGATCCCGAGGCCACGTGTCGACGTCCCGTAGATGGCATTTTTCCCCACGGCGCGGAAATAAGTCGCACCGAGGAAGGAGATGAACTCGTTATAACGAGGCGGTGTATTCAACGGCGCGAGCAGCCGGAAACCTGCGTAACCGAGTTCGCCGGGCATATCTTTGGGTACGTGTAGATCACCGAAACTGAAATGTTTAAGCGTAAAGCGGATCGGCTGCACCACACCATCCACGACGCTGCGGATGACCACTGGACGCTGAAACCAGGAGCCTGGCAGATAAAACTGTGCCTGAAAGGGCAAATGGTCGCCACGCCAGAGTGGCATAACATCCTGAATCTGCGCATATTGTTCAGGGCTTAGGTCTTTCAGGAAGGCAGGGATGGGTAACGGCTTCGCATCATAAGCGCTGTTCACCAACGTTTTGGCCCTGGCCTCCACGTTGGTCATGTTAAAATCAGCAGCATACGTAGTCGGTGTCATAGCCCATCCGGCGAACCCCAGCAGGGCGGCGGCAAGCAGCTTTAGTAACGGACGATTAAGATGATAAACACGCATGGCAGCAATAAAGCAAAATGTGTGCCAAAATATAACTATTTAATTTTGTAATCATTGTCATTACTCTAAAGCTGTAATTGTCGCTTGCACCCGACGCTTTTAGAAGGGATTTGGCCATGAATCAACCACGCCGGCGGGCCTGTTCTTGCAGACAGATTTCAGGCAAGCTTTATAGCTCACTGAAAACATTATATTATCAAAAAACGTTAACAGATTGTTCCCATAAACAATGCGCTTCAGTCATTGAGAATGGCGAGGGGTGGGCGTCGCTGTCAAACAACAACACAATTTATTTATCCGCTGCTTGATCTGCAGGGGGCCTGTCAGTCTGGCAAGCAGCAACTCGCCATGAACATGGCAAATGACTTTACGAATATTTCTTATTTTATTGAAAAAGATGGAATCATGAAAACAAAAAATTATGACATCACGATTATTGGTAGTGGCCCAGGCGGCTATCGCGCGGCGGTGCTGGCCACTCTGCGTGGTAAAAAAACCGCGATCATCGAGAATCAGACCTGGGGTGGCACCTGCCTGAATCGCGGCTGCGTGCCCAAAAAGGACTGGCATGAGACGGCAAAGTGGATCGAGCAAAGTCGTCATTTCGAAAAACGGGGCGTTGTGGGTATGGCGCTCACGGGAGATATGACGCAAGCCTGGCAGCACCAGCATAAAGTGGTCGAGACGGTGCGCGCCAGCTATGTCGATTATCTGAAGCGTCTTGGCGTGCATCTTTATAATGGCACCGGGTGCTTCCTCGATCCGCGGCACATTCAAATCCAGAGCGCTGCGGGCCTGGCGGAAATCCATACGGAAACCAGCGTCATTGCCACCGGATCGGTGCCATCCCTACCCCAGGGAATCACCACGGTACCCGGTAAGGCGCTGACGAGCGATATGCTTTATGACGACGGCGTCCCCAGTGGGGATCGGGTAATTATGGTGGGCGGCGGGGTCATCGGCACCGAGTTCGCGTATATTTTCACCCAACTCGGCAAACAGGTGGAATGGCTGACGCACGCCCCTCCCCTCGCCCATACCCGGTATTCACCGCAGGCCAAGGATACGCTCAAAGCGGCGCTGGCGGCGTTGAATATCCATCCACAGGCAGGATTCAGGATCGCCCGCATTGAAACGACGACCGCTGGAGTGACGGTCTTCGATGACCTGGGGAAGTCGGTTCAGGGCGATTGGCTGCTGCTCGCTACCGGGCGCCATGCTTTTACGGAGGGACTGGGGCTGGAAAACACCAATGTCACCCTGGATGATCGTGGATTTGTACGGACTAATACCATGCTGGAGACAGAGGAGCCCGGCATCTATGCCATTGGCGATGCGGTCGGCCCGATCATGAATGCCAATCAGGCCCTCAGCGATGCCCAGATAGTCATCCATAATCTGCTCAGCGCCGAAAAACAGGAACGCGATCCGCTCTGGGTACCGGAACTGGTTTATTCGGCAGTGGAACTGGCGCGTATCGGTATGGATGATGATGCGGCCGAAGACCTGGGCTTTGAACCAGCGGTGGGTTTTGCCGCTTTTGAAACCTCACCGCGGGCATTGGGGCAGGATGATAGTGTGGGCTTCGTCCGTTTGTTGGCGGACATGGATAGCGGCGAGTTGCTCGGCGGTGAAATTGTCGGCCGCGATGCTGGCGAACTGATCCACCTGCTCGCCGGTAATGGCAACCGCGATGAGGCCTTGCGCAAGATCGTCGAAACGCGCGTCAACCACCCCTCGCGCGCGGAAGAACTCGTGAATGCCGCCGAAACGCTGGCGGCACGATGGGGTCTGGAAGAGCGGATTTTTGGAGCAACAGATTAACGACTGACCCGGACTGCAAGGCTACCAGGGGGTGCCAACCATCCCCCACACCCCCATCAGAATCACCACCAACGATAAGAGCAGGTTGACGCCAGAAACCAGGCGGACTTGACTCAAGGCGCGTGCACCCGCCTTCCAGTCCTGATCGCGGACGGCACGCCGTAGCCGTTTGAGCGGTGCAAAGTAGACATGCAGCGACAGCATCACCATGATCGTACCCAATAACATCATCATTGAGATCGGCGCACTGAGGGTGGCAAAGCCCCCGTAGAACAGCGCTACCATGGTGTAACCACTGCTGAGCAATACTGCACCGGATATCCAGACCCACAGAAAAAATCGGCGCAGGATGGCGTGCAGCAAAGGAATTCGGGTGCTGGCCTGAGCGATTTCTGCCTGCAGAACGGGTGCCAGCACGACCGTGGCGAAAAAAAGACCGCCAATCCAGATCACTACGGCGACAATATGTACGAATTGTTCAATCCATAACACATTCACTGGCATGGTATCGTCTCCTGGGAATCGGCAATTGTATGAAGAAAGGTACGTAAATCCAGCAGTTCGTCCTCACAAAGGGTGTGGTCCATGGGATAGCGGTGAGCGCTTATCTTATAACCCAATACTTCCATCATCTGCTGGGCAATCTCCATATAAGAAATGGGCAAGACGGTGTCCTGTTGCCCGTGCGCCAAAAATATCAGCGGCGACTTGGCCGTAGCTGTCGACAGCTGGGCGCGCAACGGCAGGTAGGCACTCAGGGCAAGCACCGCCTTGGTCACATAACCGGTATGCAATGCGGTATAGAGCGACATGGCACCGCCCTGCGAGAATCCACCGAGAATGATAGATGATCTCTTACCCGCCTCATGATCCAGTAGGACGCTGAGCCGCCTGGCCATGTCCTGTAATCCTTCCGCATCTTCCGCGGAATGACTGTCTGAACCATAAATGTCATACCAGGCCCGCATCGGTCTGCCGCCGTTGATGCGGACCGGACGCACAGGCGCATTGGGAAATGCCCAGCGGTAGCGGCCTTCCGGGTCTACAAGATCCGCCACCCCGGCGAGGTCTTCCATAGAGGCACCGAGGCCGTGCAACAGCACAACGCAAGGAGCATCCGCATCGCGACCGGGGCGCGTCAGCAGACCCTCCGGCCAAACATCATGGCTCAACGACATGTTCGGTATGACTCCTCAATGCATCCAACTTACGATATAAAGTGCGTTCGCTTACGCCCAGACGTTGCGCCAGACTGCGGCGATCCCCGCCGTAACTTCCCCGCGCCCAGCGTAGATATTGCTCTTCCAGTTCCGCCAGAGGAATGATTTCTGCAACGCCTGGTACGGAGGACTGTCTGGCAGACACTGCGTTTGCCGTGCCGGGTTTCTTCTGCCCTGGCAGATGCTGAAGGTTTGCGGGCAGATGCTCGGGGAGAATCCAGACATCATCAGCCAACAGTGCGGCACGCTCAAGGATGTTGCGCAATTCACGAATATTACCGGGGTAATCATAGTGTTGCAGCATATCCAGCGTGTCCGCATGAAGCTGGAGGCCCTTGGCCACGGGCAATCGCTGCAGAATGGCTTCCGCCAGCGGGGGAATATCCTCCAGGCGCTCACGCAGCGCGGGCAACACGATAGGAAAGGTATTCAAACGATAATATAGATCCTGCCGGAACCGCTCCTCCTCGACCATTCTTTCCAGCGGGCGATGTGTAGCCGAGATCAGGCGGAACTGCGAACGAATCGGCTCCACGCCCCCCACTCGCCGGAAATAACCTGTTTCCAGCAGGCGCAGGAGTTTTACCTGCAAGTTGAGGGGAATATCGCCGATTTCATCCAGAAAAAGGGTGCCACCATTAGCCGCTTCTACCAAGCCAATTTTGCGCGAGTGTGCGCCGGTAAATGCTCCTTTCTCATGGCCGAAGAGCTCACTCTCGAAGAGGGTTTCGGGCAATCCAGAGCAATCCACCGCCACAAAGGGCCCGTTGCGAACCCGGCTACCCTGATGTATGGCGGCGGCGGCCAGTTCTTTGCCCGTACCGGACTCTCCCAGCAGCAATACGACGGCCTCACTGGGGGCCGCTCGTCGGATAAGCGCGGTAACGTCCTGCCAGGCGGGGGAGTTGCCGACCATAGCTGGAGCGGATTGCACAACCGACTGCGGTATAAGAATCAGAAGTTCGAGAAAATAAACGACTTCGGCGTTATCGTTGCGAATGGGGTACAGATCAATCTGGGCGTTTCCGGAGGTACCGCTATGCACCACATGCTGATCGGTACCAGAACGCTGACACGTATCGAGGGGGCACTGGTTGCCCCCCTGACGACATGTGTAGCCTGCTTCCGCCATGATCTCGTAACAGCGCCGCCCCTGTAAAGGCTTACCATCACCGAAAACCCGTCGGTAGGCCTGATTGGCGGCAAGGACCGTGTAATCCGAGCAAAGCAATACCGCCGGAGCGCTAAAACAGTTTAACAGCGACGTCATTTCCGGTCGTAACTGCTTGAGTAAATCCGTCATGGCCCTCCCCATCGTAACTCACACACCAGATCGCGCTACCCGCACGACGAGTACTCTCCCCCGGTAGGCATGCCAACTATAACAGCTTCCGCCGATTCTCGTATGCCATATCTGACAGTCATATTTGTTAACGTAGATAGATGTTTTTCCCCAGCCGTTTGAAGTCCTCAGCCTTTTCCTGCAGTCCTTCTAAGCGCGCGGTCTCAATGTCTTCGCCTTTAGACTGGGCGTATTCCTGCAAATCCTGAGAGATTTTCATGGAACAGAAATGAGGTCCGCACATAGAGCAGAAGTGCGCCGCTTTGGCACCTTCCTGCGGCAAGGTCTCGTCGTGATATTCCCGCGCCTTTTCCGGATCCAGTCCGAGATGAAACTGGTCCTCCCAGCGGAATTCAAAACGCGCCTTGGAAAGCGCATTATCCCGTACCTGCGCACCGGGATGCCCCTTGGCCAGGTCGGCGGCATGGGCGGCTATCTTGTAAGTGATGGCTCCTTCCCGCACATCATTTTTGTCCGGCAGGCCGAGATGCTCCTTGGGCGTGACATAACAGAGCATGGCGGTGCCGTACCAGCCGATCTGCGCGGCGCCAATGGCGCTGGTAATGTGGTCGTAGCCGGGGGCGATGTCCGTGGTCAGCGGTCCCAGGGTGTAGAACGGGGCCTCTAAACAGTGCTGTAGCTCCTCCTCCATATTGGCCTTGATGAGTTGCATGGGGACATGACCGGGGCCTTCGATCATGACCTGCACATCGTGCTTCCAGGCGATCCGGGTGAGTTCACCCAGGGTATGCAGCTCGGCAAACTGCGCCTCGTCATTGGCATCGGCCAGGGAGCCGGGGCGCAACCCATCCCCGAGGGAGAAGCTCACGTCATAGGCCTTCATAATCTCGCAGATTTCTTCAAAATGGGTATAGAGGAAACTTTCCTGATGGTGGGCGAGACACCATTTGGCCATGATGGAACCACCGCGCGAGACGATGCCGGTAAGACGATTCGCCGTCAGCGGGACGTAACGCAGCAGGACGCCGGCATGAATGGTAAAATAATCGACACCCTGCTCCGCCTGCTCAATCAGTGTATCCCGGAACAAGTCCCAGGTGAGGTCTTCGGCCTTCCCATCGACCTTTTCCAAGGCTTGGTAAATCGGCACGGTACCGATGGGTACGGGGCTGTTGCGGATAATCCATTCGCGGGTTTCGTGAATGTGTCTGCCAGTGGATAAATCCATGACCGTGTCGGCGCCCCAACGGATCGACCAGACCATTTTTTCCACTTCTTCGGCGATGGACGAGCTGACTGCGGAGTTGCCGATATTGGCGTTGATCTTCACCAGGAAATTACGACCGATAATCATCGGCTCCAGTTCCGGGTGATTGATATTGGCAGGAATGATGGCTCGGCCTCGGGCGATCTCATCGCGCACAAATTCCGGGGTAATGGTGTCGGGGATCTGCGCGCCGAAGGACTCGCCGCGATGAGCGCGGAACAACGCCGGATGACTGGCGCGCAGACGATCCAGACCCTGGTTTTCGCGGATGGCGACGAACTCCATCTCGGGAGTGATGATACCGCGCCGCGCATAGTGCATCTGGGAGACGTTGCCGCCGTTGGCCGCCCGGCGAATTTCGCGGCGATGATGAAACCGCAGATCGGCCGTGCGAACATCCGCCAAACGGGCGCGACCATAGGCGGAACTGGGCTCGGGGCGGCTTTCGATGGCGGTATCCGTCGACGACCATTGCCAACGCAGGGCGGGCAAACCCGCATGAATATCGATGACCGCATCCGGGTCCGTGTAGGGACCGCTGCAATCGTAAACCGGGATGGCAGGATTGACTTCGAGGCTGCCGTCCCGCTTCCGGGAGTCGCTCTGCCGAATCTCCCGCAAGGGGATGCGCAATTCCGGGAAACGCTCGCCACTGAGGTAACGCTTGTGTGAGCCGGGAATCGGGCCGCAGGTTACCGCTGCGTCCTGCATAGTGTTCACCATATCCGTGGGACGGGTAGCCATCAGTCATTCCTCCTAAAAATTTATGCGAATACTGCGGAACAAAATCAGGATACGGGAGGAAGATGCGGACAGGCGTGATGCGGTCGCGCTTCCCTACGCCGGCATGACCCGGATCAGGTTCCAAGGGTACCTCTCAGCCCACGACGTGGACGCCCCTAGCGTTTATAACGATTCATTGAGCAAGGTACGGGAAGCTGAGTGAATCTGTCAAGTTATCAAAAACATCGTGCTCCGACACCCGCTGCCCGGCGTGATACGACTTCCCTGCATCTTCCAGCAAAATGCGAGGCTCCAGCCGGGGCCGCTTTTCCTTGCCAATCCAGGTGAGTTCGAGTTTTTGTTTGCTCATGGCGTGTGATGACCTGTGGCCTCAAGCCAAGCTTGTGACCTAAGTCGTTCTTCCGCGATGGCAAGCTGACGCGGCGTGAACTGCCGTTTGCGTGCATTCCATTCGTAGACCTGACGTTCCACGCTGTCGCGCTGGGTCGCACCCTCGCGGCGCATCACCCAATGCACGGTGGCCAAGAGTTCCAGGCCATAGGGCGACTCGAAGCCTTCCACCAGTTTGGTCACGTGCTCGAAGCGGACGCGGCTGATTTCGTGCTGATCAAGGAAATCCCTGGCTTCATCGACCGCGCCGGGCACGAGGGTGAGCGGTTTGTCGGGCGCGTCGCCGCCGTCGGCGTAACCTGCAATCAAATGGCCTTCGACTGCGCGCAGCACATGGCGCAGGTTCTCGGCATAAGGCCCGTAGGGCGCCTTGACGTACCGGAGCCGCAGCGGCTCACCGGCTTCCTGCATGAAGTACATCAGCTTGTGGACTTCCAGTAGGGTGATGAACGGGTCGAGCAGGCCGCCCAGATAGCGTTGCATCAGCTCCACCAGGGCGGCGCGCCCCTCCGTCATTTTGGGCACCTCGCGTACATGTACCATCTTGTCGTTGGTTGGTGCACCATTGGGTTCGAACACCAGTACCCGCACGTCGGCAAGCGTTGTCAGCATATGCTCGATACGAGGGCGCACCTCGTTCCAGTCCAACCCGCCCAAGCCTGCGCCCAGCGGCGGAATGGCGATGGAGCGAATGCCCTTGTCGCGCACAACCTTGACCAGATCGGCAAGGCCAGCGTCGATGTCCTCGATGCGGCTTTTGCCTCGCCAGTGGCGCTTGGTCGGGAAGTTGATGATGAAGCGCGGCGACGTGAGCTGCCCCGTCTCGTAGACGAACATGCGGCCCGGCTGCACGGTCTCGCGCTTGCAGGCGACGGCGTAGGCCTTGAAGTTATCGGGATACATGTTCTTGAACTGCAGGGCGATGCCGCGCCCCATCACGCCGACGCAGTTGACGGTGTTGACCAGCGCGTCTGCTTCGCTCTTAAGGATGTCGCCGCAAGTGAGTTCGATCATGGCTGTGCTCCTCTCGTTTCAGTAATACCAGTCCGCGCGGACTTCGACCGAGGGCCGATGTCCGTTCGCGGGAAGGGCGTTGACTACCTGCCGGTAGACGACAGGCGATTGAACACCGATGCGTTCGATCAGGTGCCAGGGAAAGCGATGCTCCAGCAGAAACTCCGCTTGTTTGCCCTCCTTGCATTGCCGCCAATCGCGCGCCTGAACGGCGTTCCAGTCGATCTCGTCGAGACGTGCGAGATCGTTTCGATCTTCGAAGAAATAGGAGCCTGCGTTCGACAGAGTGAAAGCCCAGCGCACGAGCTGCGCGTTGGCCCACGCGACAACTGCGTGCAGGTCGGCTTCGAAATGCAGGATCGGTCCTTGTCCTTGGCTGTAGTTCAGTTCCGAATGGTTGCCCTGGTAGATCAGGTAAAGCATGACGGAACGCGGACAAAAATAGAACGGCACACAGTCGCCGACACGCAGGTCTGGGTAGCTGCTGAGATGCAATTCGCTCAACCGCCGTAGCTTGATGCTGCTCATGCCAATGGTCGTGCCCGTAGGCGCGCGCCGCACGACCTCCGCATCGCACCACAGGAAGCCGTCAGCACTGATGGAGGGCAGACGATCCATATGAGCGATATGATAGATCTTAATGTTGGAGGGCGTCACTTCAACTCCCATTCGATGGTGAACAGCGTGTATTCCTCAACCTGCTGCTGTTGCCCTTCAAGCTGTGTGATCAGGTCGTTGTGCTGGGCTTTGACTTCGTCCTGGCGGGCGAACAAGTCGCGGCGCAGCTTGCCGCGCCTGGCTTCCAGCTCACGCTGTTTCTTCTGCCATGACAGCTTCCCCTCCAGCGTCGGTGAGGTTGCCGCCAGACGGCGCACATCCTTGATCTCGACGTCGATGCTCTTGATCTCTTGCTCAAGGCCCAGTTTCTTGAGCAGTTCCTGTTCGAAGTAGCCAAAGTTGCGCTGATTGATGGTTTGCAGCAAGGCGCATTGGCGTGCATGCGCATCTTCATTCAGTACCCTGTTATCTGCATCGACATGCATAGTATTGGCTTTGGTAGGGTGTCAAAAGGGTCAATTGAGCGGGCTTGTCATGTTATGGGTATCTGTAGAGGATACTAAATCCTGTGTTAAAAGCTATCCATACGCCACCCTGCTGATCGAATAGTAAGGACGCGCCAAGCTAATCAATGCTATCATCGCGCCCGTTATCAGCCCCAGCTACCGATTATCCGGAGTCGATCTTGCTCAGCACCGCCAACCTCACCATGCAGTTCGGGGCCAAGGCCCTCTTTGAAAACGTCTCCGTCGAGTTCGGCAATGGCAACCGCTATGGCCTCATCGGGGCCAATGGCAGCGGCAAGACGACGCTGATGAAGATTCTCGGTGGCGATCTGGAGCCCAGCTCCGGACACGTCAGCCTGAGCAGCGGCGAGCGTCTCGGCAAGCTGCGGCAGGATCAGTTTGCCTTTGAAGAATGCACCGTGCTGAACACGGTCATTATGGGCCATGCCGAACTCTGGCGGGTCAAGCAGGAACGCGATCGCCTCTATGCCCTGCCGGAGATGACCGACGAAGAAGGGATGGAGGTGGCGCATTTAGAGGGTGAGTTCGCGGAGTTGGGCGGCTATGCGGCCGAGTCCCGCGCCGGTGAATTGTTGAGTGGCGTGGGTATTCCGCTGGAGCAGCACGGCGGGTTGATGGCGGCGGTATCGCCGGGCTGGAAACTGCGGGTGCTGCTGGCGCAGGCGCTTTTTGCCGACCCGGACATTCTGCTGCTGGATGAACCGACCAACAACCTCGATATTCATACCATTCAATGGTTGGAAGATCTTATCAACAACCTCAACAGTACCATCATCATCATTTCCCATGATCGTCATTTTCTGAATAGCGTCTGTACCCACATGGCTGACCTGGATTATGGCGAGTTACGCATTTATCCCGGCAATTATGATGAATATATGCAGGCTTCAACCCTGGTGCGGGATCAGTTGCTCGCCGATAATGACAAGAAAAAGGAGAAGATGGCCGAGTTGCAGGGCTTTGTGAGCCGCTTCTCCGCCAATGCCTCCAAGGCCAAGCAGGCGACTTCCCGCGCCCGTCAGTTAGAGAAAATCCAGCTCGAAGAGGTGAAGCCTTCCAGTCGGCAAAATCCCTATCTGGTCTTTAATCAGGAACGCAAACTCTATCGCAATGCCCTGGATGGGAAGGACCTGAGCAAATCCTTTGGCGATCTGCGCCTGTTTCATAAAATGCGCCTACATGTGGAAGCGGGCGAGCGGCTTGCCATTATCGGCTCCAATGGCTTGGGGAAAACCACCTTGCTGCGCTGTCTGGTAGGTGAATTAACGCCGGATGCCGGTGAAATAAAATGGGCGGAAAACGCGCGGATCGGCTACTTCGCCCAGGATTATGCCCCGGAATTTGCGGAGGATATGACGCTTTTCGACTGGATGCGCCAGTGGCGTGGTGAGCGCGATGATGACCAGGTGATCCGCGGCGTGCTGGGCCGCCTGCTCTTCGGGCAGGATCAGGTCAACCGTTCGGTCAAGGTGCTCTCCGGCGGCGAAAAGGGCCGGATGCTCTTCGGCAAGCTCACCCTGCAGAAACCGAACGTGCTGATTCTCGATGAGCCGACCAACCATCTGGATATGGAATCCATCGAGTCTCTCAACTCGGCCCTGGAAAAATACGACGGAACCTTGCTTTTTGTCAGTCATGACCGGGAATTTGTGTCGTCACTGGCCACCCGCATTATCGAATTCACCCCGCGGGGCATCCAGGACTTCAAGGGCACCTATGAGGACTATCTGCGCAGTCAGGGCACGGGCTGAAGATGGGCTGAATTATTTTTTCCGGTAAAAGGGTTTCCACATCCCGATAAAGAGTAAAACAACACCGACCAAAAAAATTTCGCCGATCCATTTCCAGTGGACAACATTCAACACGTTCGCCAGATGCAACAGGCTCTGCGCCTCGGCATCGACGCCATGGTGGACCGCCAGCTCCGCCACGGCGTTGGTTTTGAACACCACGCCCAAATAGCGCAACACCATGAGCAGCAGGTCCGCAATAAGCAGCCCGGTGCCGATATACACCCACCAGATGCGCGAAAAAGCGATGCGCCGCATCCGCCGCTCAGGCCCGCCAGCCATTCATGATCTGTAAGGCCTTCCGCAGCATGGCCTCGGCTTGCTCCGGGCTATCGGCCTCCGTATAGCAGCGCAGTTCCGGCGCGTTGCCGGAAGGCCGCAGATGAATGACACCACCCTGCGCGAGGGTCACCCGGATGCCGTCCGTCAGATCCATGTGCTGCGCGTCACCCGCGATTTCTCCGAAGGCAGCGTTGAAAGCCGCGAGATTGGCCACCTTGTCCTTGCCGCGAAAAGCATCCAGATAGCGCTGACTCAGCGCCGTGGGAAAGTCCTGCAAACGGTCACTGGCGGTAAAACGGGGCGGCAGATCGGCCAGCAAGGCTGCCAGGGGGGTGCGCCGCTCCTTCGCCGCCGTCAGCACCGTCAACATGGGCAGAATCGCGTCGCGGGTGGGAAGCGGCGCCAGAGTGCGGCCATCACGAGTGAGCGGGCTGCCCAGCAGAAAACCGCT